>DAITNH010000248.1:0-8499 GCA_036834745.1 Prolixibacteraceae bacterium | reverse complement strand
ATCCGGTAAACAAATGGCTGCCCGAATTTTCGGATGTAAAAGGAACTGCCACTTTGCGCCAATTGCTTTCGCATACTTCCGGTTATCCCGATTACCAGCCCCAAGGCGCTCGCCGCGATGATTACCAAACCTTGGAAAAATCGGTTGCGCAAATTGTTAATCTTCCGGCCGAAACTCTTCCGGGAACTGAATTTCACTACGGAGGTTTGGCCATGCAGGTGGCCGGACGAATGGCAGAGCTGGCTACCGGCAAAGACTGGGAAACCCTTTTTCAGGAGAAAATTGCACAACCATTAGGTATGAAAAACACTCATTTTACGCCGGTTCATCAGGGTGGAGGTCACGGTCCGATGCTGGGTGGTGGCGCACGAACCATTTTGCACGACTACGCCGCTTTCCTGAACATGATCAGCAACAATGGTAAATTCAATAGCAAGCTGATTTTGTCTGAATCGGCTATTAAAGAAATGCAGGCCGATCAGATTGGAGAAGCAAAGGTAGCTGAACACGAATTTGTGGAAAGGGTCCGGTCTGAAATGCACAACGGAATTTACGGTTTAGGCGAATGGCGTGAAGAGCTAGATTCAACTGGAAATGCGGTGTTAATCAGCAGTCCGGGTTGGGCTGGCGCATATCCATGGATTGATAAAACCACCAATTCGTATGGATTTTTCATTACCCATGTGAATACAGAAAAGGCTAATCAGAATAGTTTTTCGTCCTTTTACTGCAGTCCGGTTTTGCCAATTATGGTGCGCGAAGTGTATAAAAAGTATAAAAACTAACCATGAAACGACGCGCCTTTTTAAAAAATATTACCATCGGATCGGCCGGTATTATGCTGGTTCCTTCCTTTGCAAATTACGCTTGTGGAAATAACCTTGCGTCTGTCGATTGGAATCAAATGGAAAACCTTTTTCTGAACCCGCCCGATTCCTCCAAACCCTGGGTTTTCTGGATGTGGATGAACGGCAACATTACCAAAGAAGGCATCACGCTCGATTTGGAAGCCATGAAACGTATGGGGATCGGTGGTGCAATCTGTTTCAACAGTGCGGTGGGAATTCCGCGTGGTTCGGTTGATTATGCCAGCGAAGTCTGGATGGACGCTACCGAACATGCTTTAAAAGAAGCCGACCGCCTCGGGCTGCAAATCAGTCTGCACAATTCTCCGGGTTACTCCGGAAGTGGCGGTCCATGGGTGACTCCTGAAATGAGTATGCAACAATTGGTCTGGACCGAAACACAAATCAAAAATCAGAAATCGATCAATATAAACCTTCCGCAGCCGTTTGCCCGAATGGATTATTACCGCGATGCCTTTGTACTGGCTTATCCATCGCTTTCAGTCGAAAATGAGCTGATGAGCGAAAAGGTGACGCGAATTTTGGCCGATGGAAAAGAGATTGATAAAACCTTTCTTTTTGATGGAAATTCAGATACAAAAATCAGGATTGATCCGATTTCAGGGCAACAATCCACCTTTTTGATGGAATTTGCAGAACCATTTGAAGCCCGTTCCATCACACTCAACCGAAAACCTGAAATTCCCCACGATTTGTTCGACGGCCCACGTGATCATCCGCCGCGTTTCGATCTGGAAACTTCGGATAACGGAAAAGACTTTGTGAAAATTGCTTCTTTTAACTGTCCTGAACTGCGAGAAATGGCCACGCCAGCCATGCAAAATTTCAAGGTTGTAAAAGCAAAATATTACCGGTTGGTAACTGCTGATCCGACCTGGATTTCAGGTGTTGAACTGCATTCTGCTCCGCGACTGGGTGGATGGCCGGGTAAAACAAGCTGCACACATGGAAGTTTCGCCGGAAATGAAGCCGATCTGACGGACGAATTACTGATCAAACCTGAATCGGTGATCGACTTGACTTCCTTTATGGATAAAAGTGGAATTCTGAAATGGGAATCACCATCAAAAGGAAATTGGACAATCATACGCATCGGTCACACCACGACCGGCGAAGAGCCTGCCGCTCATCCCGATGCCGGGAAAGGTTTGGAAATCGACAAATTCAGGAAAGAAGCGCTTGATTTCTATTTTGAAAAGTTTTCGATGCAGGTTGTTAATCGGTTGCAGAAATACAAAGGCAAAAGTTTCATTGGTTTCACTACCGACAGTTGGGAAGCCGGAAAACAAAACTGGACGATCCATTTTCCTCAGGAATTTGAAACAAGAAGAAAATATAAACTGACGCCGTGGTTGCTGGCCATGACCGGAAGAATTGTTGGAAGTGTGGATGAAACCGAGCGTTTCCTTTGGGATGCCCGAAAAACGCAGGCTGAATTGTTGTCGGCAAATTACTACGGGCATTGGCAGGAATGGTGCCACCAACAAGGATTGCAATATCACGCCGAACCTTACGGCGATGGCAATCTGGATAGTCTTGAAATCGGGCAGCATTTGGATGTTCCAATGGCCGAATTCTGGACACGATATATTTACGGACGCGATACTTATTCAAAGCAAGCCGTTTCGCAGGGGCATGTTTACGGCAAATCCGTAGTTGCTGCAGAAGCGTTTACCGGAATGCCTGCCACTTCAAAATGGACCGATTATCCGTATTCGCTGAAAGCCGAAGGCGACTGGTTTTACACGCTTGGAATTAATCGGCTGGTATTTCATACCTTTGTACATCAGCCCTATACGACAGGGTTTCCCGGAATTACCATGGGGCCATTCGGTACCCATTTCGACCGCAACAATACCTGGACAGAACAGGCATCTGGTTGGACAGATTACCTGCGACGTGCTCAATATTTGTTGCAGCAAGGCTTGTCGGTAGCCGATGTTTGTTATTTCAAAGGTGACGAACCCGAATCGGGTGTGCCAGATATTTACCCGTTAATGCCTGAAGGAATTGTGGGCGATGTGATTGGCCGCGATGCGCTTTTCAGCCGCTTTTCTATTCAGGACGGAAAAATAGTTTTGCCCGATGGTATGAGCTATCGTTTGTGCATACTCGCCAATGTTCAGGCTATTTTGCCCGAAACGCTGAAACGCCTGAAATATCTGGTTGATCAGGGTATGACACTTGTGGTTAGTAATAAGCCAGAAAAATCACTGGGACTTTCAGGAAGCGATTCAGAAGTAAAAAAACTGGCTGACGAACTTTACGGTAAATTGGATGGAACAATCACAAAAATGGTGCAATCCGGAAAAGGAAAAGTTTATTGGGGAGTTCCGCTGGATGAAGTTTTAACGCAAATTTCAGTAACTCCTGACTTTCTGTTTTCTTCGGAAAACCAGGATGCGACCATTCATTATACCCACAAAGTTATAGGCGATACGCAAGTCTATTTTATTTCAAACCATCGTCGCCGGAAAGAAAAAATAGTTTGCTCGTTTCGGCTGACCAATCGGCAGCCTGAAATCTGGAACAGCGAAACCGGAGAAATCAGCGTTGCCGCCAGTTTCGAAACCATTAATGATCGCATACAACTGCCATTGGAATTATCTCCCGCTGGTTCGGTTTTTATCGTTTTCAGGAAGAAGGCTGAAAATGGAATACTGAAGCAAATTTCAAAGGATGGAGTAGTTTTATTCGACAACCGAAACTATGGAAAACCGCTTGCGGCAAAGTTTGCTGATGTGCAAAACAACTTCAGCATTTCATTATGGGCCAAGCCTGACACTTTTGCACATGACGGGCGAAGTATGTTGTTTCATCCTTCGGAAGGTGAACAAATATATGGCGTCGGACATGCCGTTTGTGGTCTGAGTGCCGGACAAAACGGGGTTTTCGTTTACGAACGAACCCGTGGAAAGTCGCGCAATATGCTGAATTTTGACGATCCGCTCGAAGGCTGGACACACATGGTATTGACCTATCAGCAAGGAGTTCCTGTATTGTTTGTCAATGGCAAAAGAGTAGTTCAAGGTAAATCTTCCGGAGCAATCATTCATCCCGGATTGGAAACACTGGTTTCGAACGATCAGTTCAACAGCTATTTCGAAGGAAATTTTACCAAGCCTGAGTTACATAGGCAAGTACTTACTTCGGAAGAAATTAAAGGTCTGTATCAAAAAGGATTGCCGGAGCTGAAATTATTGTCTTCGGCCAGTTTTTATATCAATCAGGAAGGAAAATTACGAGCTTGTTTTCTGCAAAACGGTAGCTACGAATTATTGAAGACTTCCGCAGAAAGTGAGAAAATTCAGATTCAAAACTGTACAGAAAAAGTATTGAACAGTTCATGGATGGTAAGTTTTCCCAAAGATAGCAGCACTCCGGATCAGATTGAGTTGCCGAAATTGATGTCGCTGATAAAACATGATAATTTTGATGTCCGGCACTTTTCAGGAACATGCATGTATCAGAAAAAAATAAATTTGGCTGCAACCGATTTTACGATGGGAAGAAAATTTCTGCTTGATTTAGGACGGGTGGAAGTGATTGCCAAAGTGATTGTTAATGGCAAAGAAGCCGGTGTTTACTGGAAAGAACCATTTGTTGCCGACATTACAGAATTCATGCAAAAAGGAGAAAACGCCCTTCAGGTAGAAGTGACTAACTTGTGGCCTAACCGTCTGATTGGCGATGAGCATCTTCCGGTTGAAAACGAATACAGCAAAGACCGTTTTATTTTGAAGTTGCCTGAATGGTATGTTAATAATCAACCCAAACCGGGTGACCGGAAAAGTTTTTCGGTTTGGCACAACCTTGAGAAAACGGATCCGTTGTTGGAATCCGGATTGTTGGGACCTGTGAAATTGATATTGGGAGAAGAAAAGGAAATATAGAAAACTACCGCGTAGCGGTTATGATATTGTAACAAGCGATAGATAACCTAAATCATTACCGCGTAGCGGTTACACAAATAGATCAGAATGAAAATCCGTTTTAAGAAAATCGTCTTTCAAATTGCAGGAGTAGCTTTCATGCTAAGTTCATGCAAAGTGCCATCTGGAAATAAAACAGAAAGATCACAGCCCGACTACGTTTCGCAAGTCTGGCAAGCTGATAATGGCGATGGAACCTACAGGAATCCGATTTTGTATGCAGATTATTCCGACCCCGATGTGATTCGGGTTGGCGACGATTTTTACATGACTGCGTCCAGTTTTAACTGCTCACCTGGTTTACCGATTCTGCATTCCAAAGATTTGGTAAATTGGCAAATCGTGAATTATGCCCTGAAACGAAATTTTCCCGATGAGATTTTCAGTATTCCGCAACACGGGAAAGGTGTTTGGGCACCTTGTATCAAGTTTCACAAAGGTGAATTCTACATTTATTGGGGCGATCCTGATTTTGGTGTTTATATGGTGAAAACCAAAGATCCTTTTTCCCAATGGGAAGCGCCGGTTCTGGTTATGCCCGGAAAAGGAATTATTGATCCCAGTCCGCTTTGGGACGAAGATGGAAAAACTTACCTGATTACCGCTTGGGCTGCAAGTCGTTCCGGAATAAACAGCCTGCTAACGGTTTGGCCGATGAATTCGGAAGGAACCCAAATTATCGGAGAGGGCAAGCATGTATTCGATGGCCACGATGCCCACAAAACAGTAGAAGGCCCCAAATTCTATAAAAAAGACGGCTACTATTATGTTTTTGCCCCTGCTGGTGGCGTTACGCAAGGTTGGCAACTGGTGTTGCGATCGAAAGATATTTACGGGCCTTATGAAGAAAAAGTCGTTTTGGCACAGGGAAATACAAACATCAACGGCCCGCACCAGGGAGCCTGGGTGGAAACACAAACCGGAGAATCGTGGTTTGTTCACTTTCAGGACAAAGGTGCCTATGGGCGCATCATTCATTTGCAACCCATCAACTGGACAAATGGTTGGCCAGTAATGGGCATCGATGAAGATGGCGATGGTTGTGGTGAACCAATTTTAAGCTACAAAAAACCCAATGTGGGTAAAACGTGGCCGGTTTGTTCGCCGCAGGAAAGCGATGAATTTAACAGTGATACGCTTGGTTTTCAGTGGCAATGGGCAGCCAACGAACGGATCAATTGGTATGCACTGCTGCGCGGAAAAGGCTATTTGCGGTTATTCGCATTTCCGAAAAATACGGAATCTGAACCACTTTGGAATGTTCCCAATTTGTTGATGCAAAAATTTCCGGCATCTGATTTTACCGCAACCACTAAAGTGAAACTGACTATTGAATGGGACATTTGGCAAGGCAAACAATCCGGGATGATCGTGATGGGAAACGATTACAGTTATCTGGCCATTTCGAAAGATGAAGCGGGCTATAAGGTGGATCAGATCATCTGCAAAAATGCGAACCAAGGTGGTTTGGAGCAAAAAGTAGCTCTGGCCCGTTTGTCAGGAAACGAAGTTTTTCTTCGCGTATGTGTTTCTTCTCCTGATGCTGTTTGTACGTTTGCATACAGGGAAAACGGAGCTGATTTTATGCCCATCGGTGAAGTCCTTCAGGCTAAAAATGAATTGTGGATTGGCTCAAAAGTGGGATTGTTTTGCACAGCCGAACCCGGCATCCGCACAGGCAGTTATGCCGATTTTGATTGGTTCAGAATTGAAAAATAAATATTATTAATCAGCGGTTGTTTTGAAGTCACCTGCTGAGTAAAGCTAAAATTAAGATATGAGAACTCAAATATTGTCGATTGGTTCAAAGTTAGTGCTGATCTGTCTGATGGTCATTTTTAACTCCCTCCCTTTCGGCGAGGGTTGGGGAGGGGCTTCCGTTTTCGCCCAGTCTCATTATCCGGGGCAACATCAGGATAAAATTAAAGTGAAAGAAACGGCTCCAATGAAAGCATTCGCTTTTGACATGACCGATGTGAAGTTGCTGGATTCGCGCTTCACTGAGAACATGGAACGAGAAAGTAAATGGATACTTTCGCTTGGAGCAGATCGGTTGTTACACAGTTTTCGCACCAATGCCGGCGTGTGGGCTGGCCTGGAAGGGGGATACGACTCGGTTGAAAAACTTGCTGGTTGGGAATCGCTGGATTGCGAACTGCGCGGACACACCACTGGCCATATTTTGTCTGGTTTAGCGATGTTGTATGCCACAACTGGTGATCAGGTTTATAAGCAAAAAGCCGATAGTCTGGTTATGGGTTTGGCCGAAGTGCAGAAAGCGCTCAATCAGAATGGTTATCTGAGCGCATTTTCGCAAAACCTGATAGATCGGAACATTGCCGGACAACGGGTTTGGGCGCCCTGGTACACGCTGCATAAATTGTATTCAGGTTTAACCGATCAATACTTATACTGTGATAATAATCAGGCGCTTGAAGTTGTTGAAAAAATGGCGAGATGGGCTTACGATAAACTATCGAAGATTACACCTGAACAACGCAAAGTGATGATTCGTAACGAGTTTGGCGGTATGAACGATTCGTTTTATACACTTTACCAAATTACCGGAAAAACAGAATACAAATGGCTGGCCGAATTCTTTTATCACGAAGAAACCCTTGATCCGCTTATAACACAAGAAGATAATTTGGATAAGAAACATGCCAATACCTTTATTCCCAAGCTAATTGGATTGGCCCGTGCTTACGAAATTGGTGAACCTGAACAAAACAAAACCATCGCTGATTTTTTCTGGAACACAGTGGTCGATCATCATTCTTTTTGTACCGGCAGCAACAGTGATAAGGAGAAATTTTTCGCTCCCGATCACCAGCACGAACATTTATCCGGCTATACAGGCGAATCGTGTAATGTCTATAACATGCTGAAATTGACGCGCCACTTATTCTGTATGGATGCTGATGTGAAACTGGCCGATTATTACGAAAAGGCTTTGTACAATCACATTCTAGGGCAGCAAGATCCTGAAACCGGCATGGTGGCCTATTTTCTGCCAATGCTTCCCGGCGCTCATAAAGTGTACAGCACACCAGACAGTTCGTTTTGGTGCTGTGTCGGTACCGGTTTTGAAAATCAGGCCAAATACGGTGAAGCCATTTATTATCACAACGATGCCGAACTATTTGTCAACTTGTTTATCGCTTCAAAATTAAACTGGAAGGAAAAGGGAATTACCGTTTTACAAGAAACTAAATTTCCGAAGGAATCAATAAGTTCATTCACATTGAAAACCAATGAACCTCAAAAGCTGAGAATCAACATTCGTTATCCATCCTGGGCAAGGGCAGGCGCTTCAGTAAAAATAAACGGGAAGAGATTTCGGGTGAAACAAAAACCGGGAACTTATATTGCACTTGAACGTACCTGGAAAACCGGGGATAAAATTGAGATTGATTTTCCAATGGAATTGAATGTAAACCCATCCGAAGATCCTGATATTGTATCAATTTCCTACGGCCCGATTGTTCTGGCAGCCAAAATGGGAACCGAAGGAATGCAACAACCGGCGCCCTTCTCCAATCCAAAACTGCACAACGACTATTACACCTACGATTATCGTGTTCCCGCAGGTTTGTCGAACAATTTAGATGTAAATGGGAAAGCGGTTGATACCTGGCTGAAACCAGTTGCAGGTCAACCAATGACCTTCAAAACTGATTCTTCAGTCTGCGGAAAGGATT
>DAITNH010000247.1:0-8522 GCA_036834745.1 Prolixibacteraceae bacterium | reverse complement strand
AAATACCCTCAGCTGTTTTAAATTCATATTTCGCATTTAATTTGTGAGAAATCCTTATTGTCAAAGATCGTGCCGTAGGAACAAAATGTGTTAGAAGTGGAAAAAATAAAATTTTAATTCGTCCCGGACGATAAAAAACCATGCATTTCAATCTATTTTCTACCCGGATGAAACGAACATGCCGCAGAAATGATTCAAAGGTGGCGGCGCAAAAAGAAAATGAATATTTGAGCTAACTTGGTACGTATTAACCATTAATCTACGTAACCATGGAAAAAAATGTTGAATTTGAGCAAGTAGTTGAAAAGGGCTGTGGCCTTGATGTTCACAAGGACAATGTTATTGCTACCATCAGAGGAAACGGGATAAAGACACAGACCATGGAGTTTAGAACCTACACAAGTTCTTTGATTTTGTTGCGTAATTGGCTTTTAAAGCATGGTATTACCCATGTTGCTATGGAAAGCACTGGTGTTTACTGGAAACCGATCTACAACATTTTGGGCGATCATTTTCAAATTTTGTTGGTTAATCCCCGTCACACCGAAAATGTTCCGGGAAGGAAGACCGACATGAATGACAGTCAATGGTTGGCCAAGTTGTTAATTGCAGGGCTACTTAAATGCAGTTTCATCCCGAACAGTAGTAGACGTACGCTGCGTGTTCCAAGTTGCCTTAAAAGCAAACGCCTGCAGTGTCATTCACATAATCACCCTTCAGAAAATCTTGTGCCCAGCGAAGCGGATAAATCAATCACTCAGAAGATAAAGGAAGCTGGAAAGTTCCTGGATATCCCGTTGCTCGACCATCTGATCATGGTTCCGGGTGATGGCTACATGAGTTTCGCTGATGCAGGGCTGATATGAGGTTCCACGTTCCCTGGTTTCTTAAATGCTGTATAATCAGTAATTCGGGGAACCGGGAACTTAATTTAATCTCTCCCTCTATCACGAGCATGAAACTCGAAGGGTATTTCCTGTGCCGGATATTTGTAACCTGGAAATGAAGATGGAATATCTTTGTTTAGCACAAATCTTCCTTTTCCGGAGTAAACTGCACCGACCAGTGAAACTTCATCCCAAATTAGCGTAATATCGACGTTTCGAGCAGGGCCGCCCCCTCCTCCGGTTAATTTGCTTTCTAAGATGTCAAGCTCACTTATTTTAATTGACCCTTGTTTGAAAAAATCTGCCTTGTCTATCGGATTCATTTTCATAACAAAAGTATAGTCGGGTTCATTATGGTCGTGCTTCGAATTAACGTACTTAATTGCAAATGCACTTTGGTTACAGGGAGGGCCGATGTTGTAAAACGACGATTCAATGCTAACGTAGGTATATTCGTACATTATATCCCAAAACTGTATGTTACAACTCGATTTAAGACTGTGGGCCGCTATTTCAGTAGGTCTGCACCAGTTCATCGGATACTTATAATTTGAGTCATCAGTTTTTTTGCATCCAACTCCCAATAGGATGGTCAAAATGATAAATGTAGCAATTGATCGAATTGTTTTCATATTTAAGAAGTTGCTGAAAGCATTATTATAGTTTAAGATGCAAATTACACAACAAGGGTTGCGTTGCAAAACTGCGATTTACCCCACCGCTTCTGCTTCGTACAAATGCTCCTGAAACCCAATGAAGGTCTTTCTGATGGATGGAATATCGCCCAGAGCGTGTTTGGCATCGGCAATGGCTTTGTATTTCAGTTCCAGTAGCTTCGGGAGTTTAGCGTCGTCGAGTTCTTCAAATCCGGTTTTCACGTACTGTTCCAAAACGAAGTTCAGGAAATCCTGCTGAGCCGGGTTGTAGCTTCCGAAGTGGACTTTTGCTTTCTCAGCACGTTCAAGGCGCGGAACCAATTCCCGATGATAAGCCACATAAGCAAGCACGTCGAACAGGTCGCTGTCTTCGCCGTGAACCATCTTTCGGAGGTCGTTTAACTGAACTCCGGTGTAACCCTTTTCGCCCAACTCTTCCAGAAGCCTTTTCCGGGTATCGGGCAAACTCCATATTTTGCGCAGTTCATTTTCGTTGCTGAATAGCGATGGAAGTTCGCCAAACAGGTTCTGGGTAAACTGCTGTGCTGAAATAGGTTTTCCGCTTGGGTCCCAAAACGAAGTTTTTACCATCGAATCCAGTTCACGGGCTTTACCGTCAGATAATTTGACCTTGATCATGTACCGTGGTAGTCCTTCGCAAACGCATGGGAGGTTTCCACATTCAGGGCATGGCTCTGGTAGTGGTCTATCGCAAACACAAGGTCGGTAGCCGCATACAGCGCAGGGTTCCGGCAGTGGTCGTGGTTCTGGTTGTTCGGGTGGTAGCGGTGGACCGTCCCAAGTCGGGTCGTTGAAATGCCTGTGAGCCTTTACAAAGTCATAGATCGTGAAATAATCTTTCCCATCGTAAAGTCGGGTACCACGCCCAACGATCTGTTTAAACTCCACCATCGAGTTAATCGTCCGAAGCAAAACAATGTTCCTGATTTCAGGAGCATCAACCCCGGTGCTTAGTTTTTCGGAAGTGGTTAATATGGTTGGAATGGTCTTTTCATTGTCTTGAAAGTACTTCAAATATTGTTCGCCCAGCTTACCATCGTCGGCTGTAACGCGGCAACAATAGTGTGGGCTTTTACTTGTGGATTGCTGGTTTATCAGGTCGCGGATAGCAGCGGCGTGTATTTGGGTGGCGCAGAACACGAGCGTTTTATGGTTCTGGTTGATCATTCCCATGAATAACCTTACCCGGTAGGCTTCGCGCTCTTTGATTTCGATGATACGGTTAAACTCAGCTTCGGTATATTCGCGCCCTTCGTCAATCTCACCGGTCTCCACCACATCGTCGGGTTCGTAGGTGTAATCGTCAATGGTGGTGCTGATTTCCTTCACCTTGAACGGTGATAAAAATCCGTCGTTGATTCCTTCCTTCAGGGAATAAACGTACACAGGCTCACCAAAATAGGCGTAGGTGTCGCCGTTGATATCGCGTTTGGGAGTTGCGGTTAAACCCAACTGAACGGCTGGTTTGAAATAATCCATGATCGCGCGCCAGGTGCTTTCGTCCTTCGCCCCTCCACGGTGGCACTCGTCAATAATAATGAAATCGAAGAAGTCAGCAGGGTATTCGCCGAAGTACGGTTCGGCAAGCTCACCGACCTTTGGTAATCTGCTCGTGGAAAGATCTTTGAGTTTTGAAATATCACCTTTTATCAAAGCAATTTTCTTTTCCCTGCTCCATTTCTGAACTTGTTTCTCTCTATCAAATGCTTTATCTATTCTCCCAAATTTTTCATAATGAACTAACTTGACCGGCAATCGAGTTTTTGTGTGTTCAGCACCTTCGCCATTTTTGTGTTGTTCAATTCTATATTTTAAATTTATTGTACTACCAGTATAAAAACTTCCATCAGCACATTCTAAGATATACATAAAAGCATCACCATCTTCAATTTCCCCGATCTCTGTTAATACAAAATCGGAATCATCATTGGTGGGTGAGCTTGCCGAACCCCCGCTCATAAACGTCTGGAAGATGGTAAAAAAGATGCTTCCGTTCTTTGGAACTTTCCCTTTCTTCCTTATCTCGTCGGGCTTAATGCGAACCAGTGCATCTTCTTCAAAAGCGTTGAAGGAGTTGAAAGCCTGATCTGCTAAAATATTCCGGTCAGCTAAAAACAGGATGCGGGGCGAACGTGCATTTTCCGGGTTAAAGTCGGGTTGGTGGGCTTGTCGAACCGTCCATTTGCTGTGAAACAGTTTCCATGCGATCTGAAAGGCGATTGCTGTTTTCCCGGTACCTGTCGCAAGGGTGAGCAAAATACGTGTATCACCATTTGCAACCGCTTCGAGCACCTTGGTTACCGCATTATCCTGATAATAGCGCAACTGCCATGTGCCGCTCTTGTCCTCAAACGGAACAGCAAACAACCGCTCATTCCAGCTTGCATTTTCAGCTTCTTTGGTGGTAACCGGAACCGGGAAGGTCAGATTCCAGAGTTCATCGGGGCTGGGGAAATGGCTTATGTCGCCCTCCAAACACATCTGCATATCGATTCCGTATATCTTCAGTCCGTTGGTGGCGTAGGTGAAACGAACATTCAGGCGTTCAGCGTAATCTTTGGCCTGAGCACCCCCGCCGGTATAATAAATGTCGCGGGCTTTGGCTTCAATCACTGCGAGGCTGCGGTTTTTGTAACGAAGCACGTAGTCGGCTTTCAGTGGTTTGCTGCGGCGACCCTGACCCAACAAACGACCCTGAGAAATGGGCCATTGCTTACGTACCTGACTACCTTCAACCACACCCCAGCCAGCCGCTTTTAACGCCGGGTCGATGTATTCGTATTCGGTTTGTGCTTCGTTCATATTGTATTTTTATCAAATAACCATCAAATAAGAATCGTGCATTAATCACATAGCCATCATAAAATAAACACATATGTGTCAGTTAATTAACGTCATTTCAGGAATCCCCTATCACATAACCATCACATAAAATATCAAACAAATCAAATAGCAATCAAATAAAGAACTAAGCCCAAATGGGTAAATATGCTGGAAATTTCCTCGACTTACTTTCCGGTTTGTAGCACTTTTAGCCCTGAAAGGGATTGATCTGTTAACACAGGGTGAAGCCCTGTGGAAAAGCTCATACTCATAGCTTCCAAACCCTGAAAGGGCGAAATGTTAATCCCAAACATAGCGCTCGTCATAATCAATCTTATACTTCTTCAGGAATGCCCTGTATTCATCCTGAAAAGTTTTTTTACGATGGTGTTCTTTCTGGTTTGCAATATAGTTAATTACAATTTCAACTTCGCTTGGATTTACCGAAAAAGCGCCGTATCCATCTTGCCAATAGAACTTATGATATGCTTCGCCTTTGGTTTTTATCCATTTTGAAGAGTGAGATTTTAGCTCTTCCATCAGCTTTACCAGCGCTATCTTTTTTGATAACATACACAAAATATGAATGTGATCGGTATGTCCACCAACCTTGATGGGTTGACACTCCAGATTTTTACAGATACCACCCAGATAATTGTGGAGTTCGTTTTCTATAACATGATCAATCAGCGATTCACGGTGTTTGGTGCTGAAAACGATGTGGAGATAATTGGTTACGAGCGATTGTCCCATGTTTATTGTATTACGCCCCTGCGGGGCTTGTTAATATTGGTGTTTCATTATTCGATGGGTTTACGCCCATTACATTCATTTTCGATGGGCTAACACCCATCGCTAACAGATTGCGCCCTTGCAGGGCTAATGAATTGCCCAGAAGGGGCTTGATCCGTCAACACAGGGCTTCGGCGTGAGCATTCGACTTAGCTCACGCGAAGTCTCAGTCGAACGAGTTGCCCCGAAGGGGTATGATCCGTAAACACAGGGTGCAGCCCTGTGAAGCGGCAATCCCGTGAGATGAAAGCCCTGAAAGGGCGAAATTTTGACTACATCCATCATGATCAAATTACACCCTTTCAGGGCTGGTTAATTCCCCTTTCTTATTCGATGGGTTGCACCCATCGTTATCAGATGCCACCCTTTCAGGGCTGGTTAACTCCCCGCTAAACGCTTTCTGTAAAATGCTTTTCTTCAACTCTTCCAGTCTTTCCAGCTTCTTCCGGTAGTTCTCTTCCAACTGTTTGGTTTCTGCGGAAAGAGCATTAATCTGATTGACAACACGTTGTTGCTCTTCCACTGTGGAAAGATTATAAATTTTAAATGCGCGAATATCCTTCATGTTGACGTGTTCAACAGTTGCCCCATGTGAATGCGAAAGTAATCGCTGCTGGACTTCCTTTGATAGAATCAGATAAGCTAAATACATCGAAACAAACCGTTCCTTTTTAGGTCTTATTAAAACAGTCCTTTGCCCTAAACAGACCTCTAAATTATCTGGTATTACAGCAATATTTCCGGCTGGGGCCTCACGTGCTAAAATCAAATCACCAGCTTGAGGAACAGCGCGACGTGTCCATTTCAAATATGTTTCATGAGAAACTCTATAAACACCATTCAGAACCAAGTTGCCTTTTCCAATATTAGGGGTTCGAATTGAGGGATAACCTGTTTCTTGCGTCGGAGCCGTTTTATGCTCACAATCGACAATTAAATCACATAAGCTCTCTAAAGTTTCACTTTTAGTCCCGTGTATTTTGCTTTCAAACATACCTTGCAAATAGCTTTCAAATAGCTCACTGGCGTTTTGCAGGTTCTTTTGGGTGTTGGCTTTGGCTTGGTCAATCGCTTCAAAAGCTTCATCCAGAATGGCTACAATCCGCTGCTGCTCGGGGAGAGGGGGAATTGGAACTTCAATCCCTTTATATTCGTCAAACTTAAGATTTCGGATGCCTGTAGAATGGCTTTGCATTTTTTCTGTTGAGCCTGACACGTATTCGTGAAATAAAAACTTGTGTAGAAATTGGAAATCAATCTGACTCCTATCTTTTATCCTGATTACTGAGGTGAAATTACTGTAAGAAAAATCACCTTCTTCTTTATCAAAAACAACAACTCTTCCAACGGGCTGTTTTGGCCCACCACCAGATTTTTCAAGGATGATATCACCAAATTGTAATTTCCTTTTCTCAAATTGTGATTTTTCAACCAATAGGATAACTACATCAGAAAAATTAAGTGTACAGGCTTTAGTGAAATTTGTATTTCGTATCACTCCAACTTCAACAAAAGGAGGTTTTTTCCCAGTCCAAAGTCCATTGGAAAAACTACAAACGTCACCTAATGCTTTCTTTCCCCAGCCTTTCCTCATGCGATCAATTCTTTGATGGTTAGGAGAATATCATTGGTTTCAGCATCCAGTTCCTGCATTTCGTCCAGAATATCCTGTGGGCTGCGGAGTGGTGCTTCTTCCGGTATGTTTGGGTTTTTAACGCTTAGGTCGTATGTGTCGGTGTTCAGGTCGGCTATTTTCAGGTTCCAGCTCTTTTCGGTTTCAGGACCTTTCCCTGTTTTGGTTACTGAGCTTGCCGAAGTAACGAACTCCTGTAAATCTTCGTCATTCAAAGAGTTGGTTTTACCCATGTTGCGGCCTGGGTTCATCTGGTAATACCAAACCTGTTTAGTGGGTTCGCCCTTCTGGAAGAACAGCACCACCGTTTTTACACCAGCCCCGAGGAAAGTACCGCCCGGCATATCCAAAACCGTGTGCAGGTTGCAGCTTTCGAGCAGGTGTTTGCGCAGGCTCACCGAAGCGTTATCCGAATTGCTCAGGAAGGTGTTTTTAATCACGATGGCTGCACGTCCACCCGCTTTCAACGATTTAATGAAGTGTTGCAGAAACAGGAAAGCCGTTTCACCCGTCTTGATGTCGAAGTTCTGCTGTACTTCCGGGCGTTCCTTTCCACCAAACGGAGGATTCGCAAGGATGATGTGGTAGCGGTCTTTTTCCTGAATGTCGCGGATATTCTCGCCCAGCGTGTTGGTGTGGATGATGTTCGGGGCTTCAATGCCGTGTAAAATCATGTTCATCACCCCAATGATGTAAGCCAGGTTCTTCTTTTCCTTTCCATAAAAGGTCTTTTCCTGAAGGGTTTTTAGGTTGCCGGTGGTTTTATCCATCCGCTGATACATGTAGTCATAAGCCTCGCAAAGGAAACCAGCCGAACCCACCGCACCGTCGTACACCTTTTCACCCACCTTGGGGTCGGTAACCTGAATCATTGCCCGGATCAATGGTCGGGGCGTGTAATATTGTCCACCGTTGCGCCCTGCATTCCCCATGTTCTTGATCTTGGTTTCGTACAGGTGACTCAATTCGTGTTTGTCCTTGGTCGAAAGGAAAGGAAGATCGTCAGCCAGTTCCAGTATCTCGCGCAGGTTGTAGCCGCTCTGTATTTTATTCTTTAGCTCGCTGAATATCTCACCAATCTTGTATTGCAGCGTTTGCGGATTATCGGCTTTGTGTTTGAACCCGGCGAGGTACGGAAACAGTTTCAGGTCAACAAACCGAACCAGATCGGGTCCGGTCATTGCTTTGTGGTGATCGAGAATTAGTTTTGATGATGGATCTGGCGAGCCGTCCGGTAACTGAGCTTGTCGAAGTTTCGGCATCGCCCACACAGGCCAGCGGTATTCTTCGTCGATGATGTATTCGTATGTTTTACCACGGAGAGCCGCTTCGTCAGCCTTTTCCAGCTCCAATTCGTCGAGGTAGCGGAGGAAAAGCACCCATGAGGTTTGCCCAATGTAATCGAGTTCGCTGTCAGCTCCTGAATCCTTGTAAAGTATGTCGTCGATGTTTTTAAACGTCTGTTCAAACATGGGTAGCGTAATATTTAGTTGTTGTGTAACCAATTTTCCGTGCAGTAATCGAGGGCATGGAAAATTAAATCCCAAATGTATAAATCTCGAACGACTTTCGGCAATTGTGCAGGGGTTATTTATCAGAATAGTACGGAGTCCTCTGGTAGTAAATAAAAAAGAGAGCTATTTCTAACTCTCTTCAGTGCCCGGAACAAGACTCGAACTTGCACAACCTTGCGATCACTAGTCCCTGAAA
>DAITNH010000246.1:0-8584 GCA_036834745.1 Prolixibacteraceae bacterium | reverse complement strand
TTGGCATCAATCATGAAAATGTCTTTGCGCAGGTGGGCATCCTCCTTGTCAATCACGATCAAACTGGCAGCAATGCCGGTTCCGTAAAACAGGTTGGCAGGCAAACCTATGATGCCTTTGATGTATCCCTTCTGAATCAACTTTTTCCGGATGTCGGATTCAGCATTTCCACGGAACAATACGCCCAAAGGCATAACAATACAGCCTTTCCCATTCGATTTTAGCGATTTGATCAGGTGCAGCAGGAAAGCAAAATCGCCATTCTTTTTCGGCGGAACAGCATCATATCCATCAAAGCGTTTGTAGTCGTCGTTTGCCGGATCAAGCCCATTCATCCACGATTTGTAACTGAAAGGCGGATTGGAAACGGCGTAATTAAATTGCTCCAGTTCACCGGTTGTTTCGTTGGTAAATTCGGGTTTTGCCAGTGTGTTTCCCTGACGGATATCGGAAGTCGGGTTTCCATGCAGCCACATGTTCATCACAGCTAAAGCTCGTGTGGCATTGTCGTTCTCTTGTCCGTAAATGGTAATTCCGTGAGGTGCTTCATCGGCAGCCTTTAAAAGCAATGAACCGGAACCGGTTGTGGGGTCGTAAAGTGTTTCATCCTGACTTTTCGATTGGCTGATGCCGATCACTTTTGCCATGATTCGCGAAACTTCGGCAGGCGTATAGAATTGCCCTTTGCTTTTTCCGCTTTCGGTGGCGAAATGCCGCATCAGGTATTCGTAAGCATCGCCCAATATATCGTCACCCTCGGCACGGTTATCGCTGAAATCCAACCCAGGCTTTTCAAATATTTCAATCAGGTTACTCAGCCGGTCAACCTTGTCTTTTCCTTTTCCCAGTTTCTCGTCGTCGTTGAAATCGGCAACCGTAATA
Organism: Prolixibacteraceae bacterium; assembly: GCA_036834745.1. Taxonomy (GTDB): domain Bacteria; phylum Bacteroidota; class Bacteroidia; order Bacteroidales; family Prolixibacteraceae; genus Aquipluma. The sequence continues at coordinate 7,702 of DAITNH010000246.1, read as the reverse complement.
ATTCCGGTAAGGTCGTTGGCTTTAGCCAGTTCACCGATGATTTTGTTGATCCGGTCGCCAATATCAGCCTGACCTTTCAGCTTGACCATATCCTTGAAACTACCTCCTTCAGGGATGTCAACCAGCTTCCCGCCTTTGTCCGACACATATTTCATAAACAACAAAACCAACACATAATCCTTGTATTGGCTGGCATCCATACTGCCTCTCAGCTCGTCGCAACCTGCCCATAACGAGCTGTATAATTCTGATTTCTTAACTGCCATTATTCTATATTAAGTTCTTTGAGAGATGGGTTTAATGCTTATGAAATTCATTTTCAAAAAATGCAAGTTAGTTCGTTAATCAAATCGTTGTAGATTTTAATTCTTTGCCGTGCAATTTACAACAACTAAAGATTAATACTAAAGAAAAACAAAACCAACTAAAAATATCCTCCTTTTACTTTTTTGTTTTCTCAAACCGGCACATCAGATTGTGGTTTTTGCTAGTGTAGTCGGTGTGGCCTGACTATTCGAGATGTTGGTTCCATTTCGGATTGGTGTTTTTAGACAATTGGATTCAACATGGAGACATTATTTCCTCCGGCGATATCCACAAATGTTTAAATAATGAATGGAAATCAATTAATTATGGATTCAATGTGCTATTAATCAATGCTATATGCAGATTTTTTAAACGTTTTTTTAACAAAAAAGAGGATGGCTTTTGGACAACCTCATTGAATTATAATCTTCAAAATGCTATACAACATTTATTTCGTATATTGTATTGTGTATTTTGTATTCAAAATGTATTTATGTTTGAAGATCATTCTTAAACCTAAACGCATGAAAAGAAAACTTTATGTATTTTTGCTCTTTTGGACAATTGTTACGCAACTGACGTATGCGCAAACAAAGACTGTAACTGGTACAGTCAAAGATGATTCCGGAGAAATTTTACCAGGAGTCACCGTTATTGTGGTTGGAGAAACTAACGGTACAGTAACAGGAACCGATGGTACATTTACTTTATCGAATGTACTCCCTTCAACAAAACTAAAGTTTACCTTTATTGGTATGAAGGAACAAATTGTGCAAGTAGGCACTAGCACTTCCCTTAAAATCACTTTAACAACTGATGTTTCTCAGGTTGATGAAGTAGTGGTTGTTGGGTACGGAACCCAAAAAAAAGTAGATATTATTGGTTCGGTTTCGACAGTAAAAACTGAAGAAATGGTAACTGTGCCTACTCCAACAATTGCAGAATCGGTTATGGGTAGAACCTCTGGTGTTTTTGCAAAAATAAAAAGCACACAGCCTGGCGACTATTCTGAAATTTCATACAGCATAAGGGGCTTTGGGGACGCGCTTTTAATTATTGATGGAGTACCGGCTTCAAATGAAGAATTTCTCTTATTAAATCCTAATGACATTGAAGAGTTTAATGTATTAAAGGATGCAGCAACTGCTGCTGTATATGGAGCCAGAGCTGGTAATGGGGTTATTCTTATTAAAACTAAACGTGGTAGAAAACAAGATGCCAAATTTAGCTATTCAGGTAGCTATGGAGTTCAAAAATTTACCATGTTGCCACATGCGGTTAATTCGACACAAAATGCACAATTTGAAAATGTGGCACGGGAAAATGCTGGTTTAGAGCCAATTTGGGCTCAGGATTTGATCGATAAATATACTCCAAACAATGACCCCAATTACCCAAACACTGATTGGTGGAATTTGACCATAAGAAAATATGCTCCTCAAACACAACACAATTTGAGTGTAACCGGTGGTACAGATAAGGTTAAATATTTTGTTTCAGGGGGTTATTATTATCAGGAAAGTTTATATAGATCAAATGACCTGAAAAACAACAAATTTAATCTGCGTTCAAATTTAGATGTTTCGTTAACTGATAAACTTGATATTGGGCTTGACCTTTCGATACTGGAACATGATGTCATAGGACCAAGCTGGGATATGATGTCATCAAACGGACATTTAGGTGTTATGGAATTGCTTTATCGTTCAAGACCACAATATCCGGCAACTTATCCTGACCCTACTAAATATAGTGCAATGGGTAACGATGACCTAAACCCGGTTTCATCAACAAAAATCGATGAAGTTGGTTATGTCAAAAAGAATTCAGTCACTGTTGATAGCAAATTCAATATCTCGTATAAATTACCTTTTGGATTTAACATCAAGGCTTTATTCAATTATAAGCGAAACTTCAACCGGAATAAACGATACGAATTACTTGCACCAGCATATTGGTATGACCATGATGCTGATGGGAATATTGTGTACCATAATCACAGAAATTTCAATAAATATAACTGGTTACAAGAAGATTACAGTGGATCGCAAGCGCTTAACCAGCAATATTTCATGACCTGGAAAAAGGAAATTGGAGAGCATAAATTGAATGCTTTAGCTGTATATGAGTATTTATCAAGTGAAGGCGACAATATTATGGCAAACCGTATCAGATATGATCTGGATATTGACTACTTATTTGCCGGACCAGACCTTGACAAATCGAATAATGGAAGTGGTTGGCAAGATGGCCGAGTTGGTCAGATTCTCAGTTTCGATTACAGTTTCAAAGATAAATATTTATTAGGATTAAATGCCCGTCGCGATGGTTCCCCAAAATTCCCTTCCGATACACGTTGGGGCCTCTTCCCGTCAATAGCTGCTGGATGGAGAATTTCGGAGGAAGATTTTATGAAATCAAATCTTTCATGGATTAGTAACCTAAAACTGAGAGGTTCATGGGGAAAATTGGGATATGACCAAACTGGTAACTTCCAATATTTATCAACATATTCAATAAAACCATCTTCATTAATGGTAGGAGGAGTGGTTAAAAACGGCATAAATGCCGATAATATTCCAAATTTAAATATTACCTGGGAAAATATCACCACTTCCAACATTGGAATTGATTACGGATTATTCGATAATAAATTCACGGGGTCTATAGATGCCTTCTATCGTTTACGTTCCGATGTTTTGGGTGCACGGCAAGTTTCCTTACCTGATATTGTTGGAGCCACTTTGCCAAAGGAAAATATTGAGGAATACAGTAATCGTGGATTTGAACTGTCGTTCGACTACAAGAACAAAGCAGGTGATCTTAGTTATGAATTTGGAGGTAATGTATCCTATTCACGCCAAAGGGTAGAATATGTTGATCAGCCAGTTTATGCATCAGAAGAAGAACGAAGACGACTTAACCGCATTGGTGAATGGTCGGATACTAATTGGGGATACAAAGCTGACGGGGTCTTTACTTCACAACAAGAAATTGACACATGGGCAGTTATTGATGGAAGAAATAATGCCACTGTTAATGTTGGAGATATCAAGTTTATTGATTATAATAATGACGGAGTAGTAAATAATTCTGACTATGTTATTATCGGTAGAGGCACCTCTCCTGATATTATGTTTGCCTTTCAAGGTTCTTTATCATGGAAGGGAGTCTATTTTAGCATGCTATGGCAGGGAGCTGGCTTGTATGATATACATTACGGCCAAAGTAACAACTTAAGTAACCCATTTATTGGAGGAAATGCTCCGATCCTTGAACAATATACCGATTCATATGTCCCTGAAAACAATTGGGGAATGCCTGTAAATTTAGATTCTCACCCATTGTTTCCTAGATTCTATTGGCCTTCTTACTCAACTCATAACAAAAATGTCAACTCAAGCTTCTGGTTTATTGATGGAACCTATTTGCGTTTAAAATCCCTTGAATTGGGATACAACATTCCTAACAGATACCTTGCGCGTTTTGGTATTCAAAACCTAAAGGTTTATTGTTCCGGTTATAATCTATTAACCTTTTCAGCATTAGATTTTTACGATCCTGAACTTGAAGGTAATTCCGGAGTAAATGTTGAAAGATATCCTTCAACAGCAAATTATAGTTTAGGTCTGATTCTGGATTTCTAATTTTAAAAATGTAAAAAAATGAATAAGAAAATATTAATATTACTAACAGTATTTACATCACTAACTGCTTTTTTGAGCTGTGATGATGTTCTGGACAGGACTCCTCTGGATAAAATATCAGATGGTGACGTATGGCAAAACGAGTCATTGCTTCAAAGCTATGTTATCGACCTCTATAATCGATTCCCATCCTTTGCTTTTATTGATATGTATAATTTTGGCGATGAAGCTACCGGAAGTGAAAGCAACTCGAACGGGGTAACAATGGGCACCATGAGTAAAACTAATATTCCTTCACAAATCGAATATTGGGATTATGAATTTATCAGGGATTGCAATATTTTTCTGGAAAAGATCAATCAAACACCCATTTCTGATGATTTGAAGCATCAACTTGAGGGTGAAGTTACTGTTATGAGAGCTGTTTCTTATTTTGAAATGGCCAAACGTTATGGTGGTGTTCCTCTTGTAACAAATGTAATTGACCCCTATAAGGCAATTCCTGAAGACCTGCAAAAAAGAAAAACTGAAGTAGAAATCTACGATTTTGTTGATACTGAATTAACAAAAGCAACTCAATTGCTTGAAAAGAATATTGGTAAAACTCCAACTGCACGCATTAACAAATGGACTGCCCTTGCCTTTCAATCCCGTTCAAATTTGTGGGCCGCATCAATTGCAAAATTTGGGACAGTTCAACTGAATGGGTTAGTTGGAGTACCGTCTGCCCGGGCAAACGATTTCTATAAAAAAGCCTCTGATGCAGCTTCTTTGGTAATAGGGTCAGGAATATACTCTCTTTATAATGGGAATTCTGACAAAGCCAAAAATTATCAGAATATCATTTTAGCTGAAGGTAATAGTGAAATACTTTTTGCCAGAGAATACAATGGAGTAGAAAAAAAGCACGATTGGGACCATTGGAAAGCCCCTTCGCGTTTTGCCAGCGGACAAGGTTCAAGATGTAATCCAACACTTGATTTTATCCTACAATACGAAAACATTGATGGAACAGATGAAGACTATACTCAATATTTTAATGTCGCACATTTATATAAAGACGGATTAGACATTTTCAAGAAAAAAGATCCCCGTTTATTTGGTACAGTTTTGTTCCAAGGTTCTTTCTTTGTAAATGATTTCATTCAAACATACGAAGGAATAGATACTGCTAAAGTAGCAAATACCTCTAAAATAGTTAACAATCCGAATTTAAGTTACAATGGATTAAAACAAGTAGGAGTTGATTCCCGCCTGGTAATTGGGGATGATAAGACCACAAATTCCGGATTCCTTGTTCGCAAATTTTGTGATGAGCCAAATCTCCCTGTACCGGCAGGTTCAAGTCAAGTGGATTGGCCTATTATGAGGTTGGCTGAAGTTTACCTTACCAAAGCCGAAGCTGATTTTCAACTTACTCATTTGGCAGATGCAGTTACTGCACTTAATGCTACCAGAGCAAGGGCAGGCATTAGTCTTGTCGATGCCAATACAATAAGCATGAAAAAGATTCAAACCGAATGGATGGCAGAATTTTCTTTTGAGAATAAAAGGTATTGGGATCTGCGCCGCTGGAGAATTGCTGAAAGTCTCCTAAATAAACAATTTAGTGGTTTAAAGATTATTTGGCATTATGCATCAAATGATTATTATTTTCTGCCACTTTTTTGCGAAACTTCTAACCGGGTATTCCGAAGCGAGAACTATTACAATCCTATTGCCAGTTCAAGGATAAATAATAATCCTCTATTAATACAAAATCCTTTGTACTAAATTAAAATCTTATAGAAAATGAAAATATATTATAAATCAAAGGTATTTATACTGGTATTTTTATCAGTTTTGATGCTGAATTGTAGTCATGAGAAAACAGATTTCGGGTTTACAGGTGCTATAAAAGGTACGATAAAAGATGATGCAGGCACTGCCCTTTATGGAGATATAAATAGCAATAATCTTGTTGTAAAACTCTTAGGTGTAGGCGACAAGCAAGCCATTGATACCCGAGTAAAAGGCGATGGAACTTACCAGAATATGAAAATGTTTCCTAAACTTCATAAAGTGTGGCTCGAAGGGCCAATAGTAAAGAGTGATACTCTATCTGTTGATTTCAGTTCAGGAGTTGAACAAGTGAAGGACTTTACTGTGACACCCTTAATTACACCTAAAGTCATAAAAGGTACTGTCAGCGGAACTTCTATCATTGTTGACTATTCAATTGTCGCCACCACGGGATATTCCGTCAAAAGTAAGGAAATATATTGCAGTACAGTGCCTTATCCTACTGCTGCAATTGGCTCCAGTACAAATAATTATTTCACAAAAAAAGTTACTTTACCTGCTGCCCTTTCTGGAAATGTAACAATTAGTGATCCTCTGATTGTATCTGGAACAAAATATTACATCCGAATTGGAGCACTTGCCAATGTGGGGGTTTTATTGAATTACAGCAATCAGATAGAAGTTACAATACCCTGATACGGACATTTTTTTAAATTATAAAACTCTTCCAAACTACACTGGAAGAGTTTTATAAAATTTTATTGAACAAAAAAACACTAAACCTGAGTCAAATTTTCAATCGCTGTTGTGCAAAAAAAATGGCATTTTTGAATAAAAAATACACTTAATTATGGAAATTCAACATCAGGACTTAAGTTACGAGATTTATAAAAGGCTAAAAATTATGATCTTAGCCAATGAATTTGAAGCCGGAGCAAAACTAAAACAAGAGCACATCGCTGCTTTGTTTGGTGTCAGCCGCATGCCTTTACACCGAGCCTTCCAAATGCTGGAAAACGAAATGCTGATTGAAAGTATCCCTCGCCGCGGTTATTTTGTGACCAAAGTCAATGCGAGTCAGTTGATCGATGCCTTTGAATGTCGCGAAGCGCTTGAAGGAGTGGCAGCCCGGCGTGCAGCCCAAAACATCACCAAAGATCAGTTGGAGTATCTGAAATCTCTTTTTGAAAAATTTATCGGTGTAGAAGAAATTAACATTTCCGAATACCTGGAATCCGATCAGGAATTTCATAATATGATCATGAAAATAAGCGGAAACCAGATTTTAAACCGGCTCGAACTGTTGGGGAACAATACGATTCGAACCTTTCGTGGTGGATTGATACGCCCACCTCAGGAAACCATGCCTGAACACTTGGGAATACTGGCCGCATTGGAAAATGGTGATGGAGAACTTGCAGAAAAGCTCATCCGCGAACATACACATAAGTCTATGGAAACCTTGAGAGAGAGAAATAAAAAATAAAACCTAAATGAAAAAAACCATCATCCCTATTCGCTTCGTACTCGTATTCAGCACATTTCTGCTCACTGTTTTGCTTTATGTCGACCGGGCCTGCATATCAGCCGCAAAAAGTGATATCAGTTCCGACCTTGGGTTCAGCATGACTGAGTTTGGCTGGATTATGGCTGTTTTCACACTTGGATATGCATTGTTTCAGACCCCTGCCGGAAAATTAGCAGACACCCGTGGCGCTCGTGGCGTAATTGCAGGAATTGTAACCATCTGGTCGCTTTTAACTGCCAGTACCGGTTTTGCCTGGAATTATACATCAATGCTGGTCATTCGCTTTCTTTTCGGGGCGGGTGAAGCCGGAGCCTTCCCAGCCCTATCAAAAGTAGTATACAACTGGTATCCTATTCGTGAAAGAGGCATCATTCAGGGAATCAATTTTTCAGGTTCGCGCATCGGTGCAGCTTTTGCCATGCCACTGGTCGCCTGGCTG
>DAITNH010000245.1:0-8594 GCA_036834745.1 Prolixibacteraceae bacterium | reverse complement strand
TAACATTTAGCTGAATAGCCGAAATCCCAGGCATAAAAAATCCCATTACCGGAAAAGGATAATGGGATTTTGGTCTGTTAGTTGTTTAACAGCAAACTGCCCGCCTCGGGTTTTCCGCCAAAGTGGTCAGGCGGTGCTTCGTTGACAGGTCCCGATAGATCGTGACGAAAAGCAGCACTTCGCAGGAAGTTTATCGGGAAATTCCCCGCCCTATTGATATCAAAATTCTGAATGAAATGATAGAAGCATCATTAACTATAGAATTCTTTTCCAAATGAGATAATTCGTATTGAAGAATTGGCAAGCAAAATGACACGTGCCACAGGAAACATATTTGCACGTATCGTGTTTTTATTTGTATATTTGCACGTATAAATTTAATTGACAAAACACTAGTGCCATGAATACAAAATTGACATTGACGATTGAGCAGACAATTATCGAAAAGGCAAAGAAATATGCCAATGGTAAAGGTCGTAGTTTATCCAACATTGTTGAGAACTACCTAAAAGCCATAACAAAAGAAGATAATATTGAAAGTATCGACTTGACCCCGATTGTAAAATCATTAAAAGGTACGTTTAAGGCTCCAAAAAACATCGACTACAAAAAAGAACTTTCCAAAAGACTTACAGAAAAATATCTTTAGCAAATGAAACGAGTTCTTATTGACACTGACGTAATTTTAGACTTCTTTTTTGACAGAGAGCCGTTTTCAGATGATGCTGCAAAAGTTTTGTCACTATGTGAATCCAGAGAAACATTTAGCTGAATAGCCGAAATCCCGCAAATAAAACTGGTCAACCGATCAAATGATTTTCGTAAATCACCGGATCAATTGACCAGTAATCCGGATAAAAAACTTCCGGAACAGATAGCAGCATTTATAGCTTAAACGTCTTTATTGACCAGTTTTCCCAGTTTTCCGTAGCCTTCTTCAACACCTGCGATCAAAGTTTTGGCGATGTTGTTGTAATGGGCTTTTTTTGTTTCCTTTTTGTCTCTTTGCTCCGGATGATTGGCCTGGTCGCGCAATTTATTTCTCAGTAACATGGTATCCTGAACAATCTGAAGCGCCTCTTCATCATTTGGCTTTTGATACAGATTGGTGTAGGTGATACTGTCAAGAATCAGATCTGACACTACGTAATCAATCTCTTTTTTTAATCTTCGTCTTGTTGTCATAGCTTATTTTTTTAAAGATGATAATGGATATTTCAGTGATTTTGTTTCGAGTAACAATGCCTTGACCGAACCTACCTGTATTTCACTTTCAACCTGAACAGGCAAATGGTTTTGATCATCGGTAAACCAAACTTTCATGTATTCCCCTTCCGGAAAAAAATCACCTTGCAGTAAATATACAGAAACTTTATGACACCGGTATTCTTTTCCGTTGCGGGTTTTTACATTCTCTTTTCCCAGATACCGGAAATAAAGGTCGGCCACCTGCCGGTCTATCAGCATTCGGTACGGAACTTTTTGACCGACAAAGAGTTTATTGAAATCAAACTTCCGGAAATGATAGGCTGTTGCAAGTAAATCGTAGGTGTTTTCCTGAACCGGAAGGGTTGCTGTATATAGTGGCTTATCTTCCTGTTTGATGCGTGTTGCTATTTTTCCGGTTGCGTAATCGAATGAATACTGGTGAACCGAATTCATTTTGGCATGGTTTAAAACCCTTCGCGAATACAATGGATTGAACGAATTGTAATTACTGAAAACTTCGAAAGTATCGCGCACGCTGAAAAGCAAATCGTATGCTTTGTAAGTTTTCCCAACAGCCTTTAAATGCCAGGCTTTTTGTTTTTTATATTGAATGGTATCGGCCTTAAACTCCACATCTCCGCTCTGTATCCAGATAAACTGGAAGTTGTAGTAGGCGCCGTAACGGGCATATTCGCCACTTTTAAAAGGATAGTCAACGCTTTGTCCTGAAGCAATTTCAGGAGAAAAGAAAATTGAAAACAGCAGAAACGCGGGTAGTAACTTAATCAACTGGTTGCTCTCCTGTCTTTTTTTCAAGTTCTTTTTTTCGGGCTTTTTCTTTTTCAAGATCTTCGTCAAGCAGTTCTTTTATAAGGCCCGGATCGTAATCAATTTCCAGGTTTTCCTTGTATTCGAAATTCGACCGGACTTTGATGATTTTGGGGAAATAAATCACCCTCTCAGGTTGAACATTGCTGGCCAGAAAACCGGTATCCCATATTCCGTTTGTATTTGAATCGAGAATGACCCTGATTTTATATTTTTCAGGTTTCAGATAGGGAAATTCAATTTTCCCATCCTCCAGAATCTGAATTTTCTGCAAAATACGCTCATCCTTGTCGTTGGCCAAAAGCTGTACAATTGCCGGTCCCGGAAGATTTGAGAGCGTCAGGATTATTTTTCCGTAGTAATCTTCTTTTTGTGTCCTGAATTTTTGTTTGACCGGAAGGCTTGGATATCCGTAAATATTGCGCGCAGCAGCCGAATCGATCTGAAACAAATAATTGGAATTATCCTCCCAGTCGTGTTCAATATAGTACTTCCTGATCGAATTGGTATCTTTTACAACCACTATCGGAATTTCTGTCTGCACCGTATCTATCATAGAATAAAGCCTCACCATGTTCGTTTCGAACGAAACCAGGGGTTCGGGAGCTTCAATATTGATTCGCTGATATAAATCGTGCGCCGAAGAGTTGATGGTGTTCGACAAAATGATGGTTGGAACCTCTACCACTTCATCCTTTTTTCTTCTTTGTTTGGGCGCTTTTGGGGCGGTGTAAACCATCTCAAGCGTGTCGAGTTTTATTACCAGATTGTTCAGCGAGTCGAGCACTTCATATTTAAGTTCGACCAACACAGTGTCGCGGTTGCTTATCAGCGTGTCGGTAAGCCAAACCGTAATCGAATCGCGTTTCAGGTTCGATTCAATAAACTTCCATTCTTTGGTTGGAGCAGGTTTTAAAAGATTTATCCTGAATGAGTCGCTGAGTGATTCGGTGAAAAAGAAATCACACTTGTTTGCCTGGTTGCGTTTGTACGAATCGAGGAACTGATCAAATTTTTCTTCTTCAAACATCATCAGGTACTGCGGTCCGGGGGAATAGTCAACATGGCCCGACACAACAATCGTATCATTTCCTTCCACAATGGTATCGTTTTCAGGATGAAAAATTGCTGAAGGAACCATTATCGAATCGGCAAAGGCAATCAGTTCGGCAGTCTGATTGTATGTCAGACTATTGTCAGCATCGGTAACGGCATACAGGCGGTAATTGCCCGGGGCAATGTTATCGATCATGAAAAAACCTTCTATATTGGTGGTCGCGATATAATCCGGAATGCTGTCGATGAAAAAAGTATATTCCAACTGACGGTGCAACATAACCAGCGCTTTTTCAACCGGTTCCTGATTCATGGCATTTTTTACAAATCCGGCGATGCGCAAACTATCAAATGTAGGGCCGGTGCTGAAAGAAAACCGGAAATCTTCAATCGGGTTTTTTTCGTTGTTATCGGCAACTGCATCCTTAAAATCAAGCGAATAAGTCGATTCTTTCTTTAGGTCTTCAGCAAATTCAATGATCAGTGTTTTGCCCTTCATTTTAATGATTGGCTTCTTTTTCATTGGGGGCGAGATCACCATTTTTTCGCTTATCTCGTCCGGAATAATGTATTCATTGAATGTAAAACGGAGGTCGGAACCATTAAAATTGGTGCCCCGAAGTGTCGGAATTGTTTTTATTACCATCGGCGGAATGGTATCTTTTTCGCCGCCGGTTGGCATTCCCTGATTGGCACAGGAAGTATAAAAGATCAGGTAAAAAAGAGAAATACCAAATAAAAGAGGTACAATACTTTTCAGCCTAAAAAAAATTACTAATAAATTGCCTGAAGAAATCCGCTGCGGATTTTCATTATTGTCAAAACCAGTGTGCTCCATAGTTGTATAATCCGTGCAAACTTACAAATTCCTGAAAACATACTATATAAAGCACTGTTAATTTATCTTATAATCGGGAATCTCAGAAAAACGAAGTATTTTTTACTCTATGCCACCCAAAGTGCGCCTACTTTTAAAAGCACTATCAAAATAATCAGTTGCCGGTTCTTCTTTCCATGCCGATTTACCCACAGCCGGACTATTACTTTTTAGCCTGAAGTTTCCATTCAGAAACAACAAAAACGGAACAACCGCAAAAAAACTAATCTTTTTGAACGGTTTTAGCAACCAATTTATCATGATAGTTCGATGTTTTTTTAGCATATTTCTCCACCTCACTAAAGACCCTCAACAGATTTTCTCCCCATATTTTCCTGATTTCTTTTTCTGAATATCCCCTTCTGACCAATTCACGGGTAATGTTTGGGAATTGCGAAACATCGGCACAATCACGCAGTCCGCCGCCACCGTCGAAATCGCTTCCAATACCTACATAATCAATACCCACCAGGTTTTTTACATGATCGATGTGATCAACCAAATCTTTTGTTGTGGGCAATTCTTCAGGGTTCATTGCTTCCACTTCATTCCATTCCTTCGACAATGCTTCGCGTTCTGATTCGGTCATTTTATCTGCCTGCCTGTATTTTTCATGCAATAGTTTCATCCGGCGAAATTTTACCATCGTGGTATCAGGTTCTTTGATGTAATCATCGAGCAGGCAAATCTGAATTACGCCGCCTTTTTCGGCAAGCTTTTTAATCATTTCGTCAGTCATGTTTCGGTTGTGCTTTGCAATGGCTCTTACAGAACTGTGCGATGCAATTACCGGAGCTTTGCTAAACTCCAACACATCGAAAAACGATTTATCGGATGCATGAGAAACATCCACCATCATTCCAAGCCGGTTCATTTCGGCAATTACCAGTTTCCCGAATTCGCTCACCCCATTGTGTTCGGCAGGTTTCGCATCGCTCGACGAGTCGCAGATATCGTTGTGGTATGAATGGCAAAGCGTGATGTACCGAACTCCCTTTTTGTAATATTCTTCCACACGGGTAATGTCTTTCGCCAAAGGAAATCCGTTTTCCATACCGATGTAAACCGCACGTTTCCCGGTTTTTTCGATATTGCCCAAATCATTGGCTTTCAGCGCCAGCGTAGCAAACTCGCTATTGTGGCTGACCGCCGAATGGAGCGAATCGATCATTTGATTGGCAATAGAATAGGCTTTCGAGTAGTTTTCTTCGGTGCGCGGTTTTTGCCCGGTAAAGGCTGCAAAAAACATGGCGTCCAGTCCTCCGGTTTCCATTCGGGGCAAATCAACTCGGCTTTTGGGCGCTTTGTGCTCGTTGCGGATGTTGAACCCAGGCCTGATCATTTGCATCGGAGTATCGCAATGCGTATCAACGGTCAGGCATTTATCATGGATTCGCTGTACTTTTTTTTCCAGCTTTTCGGGGCTTTCTCCGGAAGAAAAGCTCATCAGTACTCCTGAAATCAGGAAAAGGGTAAGTATTCTTGTAATCATTGGTTTGGTTAGGTTCCGATTTTAAAGTTTCAAATGTAGCGAAAAACAGATAAATATAGAATTTTCCGTCCCCATCGAAAAAATGAGATCATTCATCGAAAAAAGTTTCTGGTCGGTTTTATTCTGCCGATATTCGGTTCATAAATTAAAACCAGCAATTATGAAACTGAGAAAACTACTGATCGTTTCCGGAATCCTCCTGTTCATTTCAGGATGTTCGGAGTTTGTGATGATTTGCTCGCTAAATCCATTCTACCTCGAACAAAACATCACTCTTTCTCCTGAAATTGAGGGAAACTGGTCGGTTCACCCGATTCAATCCAAAAAAGATTCGACTGAAAAAAACAGCAGCCATTGGGAATTGGCAGATACCACTTCTGTATGGCAAATCCGTCAATTTATTTCTGAAGAGAAAACGAAGACCAAACAGGGCAAAGATTCAACGGTTTTCAAACCGCAAAACCATTACGTTGTAAAACTGATCGGCAACAATCCGGACTCGGCGCAATACCAGTTTCGCCTGGTTCTTTTCAGGATAAACGGTGCTTTGTACGGAGATTTCAGCCCCCGCGAAATATCGGCAATCCAAAGAAGTCGTATGGCAAAGGAAAATTACTTTACCGTTCATACGCTGGCCAGAATTACGGTTCTGCATAATCAGCTAAATGTATCGTGGCTAGGTGCCGAATACATGAAAAGTATGATTGAAGACAAACGTGTCAGGATTAAATACCGGTGGGTGGAAGATGCCAAACGACTTTTGCTGACGGCCTCTTCCAAAGAATTGACGGATATGATTGAACGTTATGCTGACCAAAAACGGTTCATCGACTGGGACGACCAGCCTGCGATGTTGAAATTAAACCGCATAAACTAAACCGCCATGAAGACATTTAAATTAAAAAAACAACTTGTTCCAGCTTTGCATGTCATTTTCTGGTTCATTTCATACAACTATTGGAATGTGATTTTAAATCCCGGGGTCGAGTCAATCAGTGTGATCCAGGATTTGGAAGTGGGATGGGATTTTGTACTTCTTGTGAATTTGATATTCCTGGTTTACTGTGCGCTGCCTTTTATCTGGCTGGTAAGGAAAGCCCGGCTTTGGATAAAAATATCAATGAGCATATTGTTTTTGCTGCCAATTGGATATGTTATTCTGGAACAAATTAAACCTGATGGGAACAAGGAGGATGTGGCTGCAATTATGGAGTTTTTCGTGAAAAACTTTCTTTACGTGGTCGTTTTTCATCTGACAATTGTAACTGCAGTTTATTATAACCTGAAAGTTTTGATTGTCCGTTTCCTGAACCGAAGTCGTTTTGCTGTGTATCTGCTTTATGCCGGAGGATTGGTTTTGCTGACTACGTTTTTGAATTATGCCTTGTTCAATTTCTTTATCGACAAACTATTTCCCAGCTTATATTACATTTCGTATTTCCGGATTTGGGAACTGATGCTGATTGTCGCTGCTTACCTTGTTTTTACAAGTATTTTATTCCTGATCTGGCAATATGCGCAAATGCTCATTGAAAAGCGCGATGCTGCCCAAAATGAACTTTCAGCGCTTAAAGCACAAATCAACCCACATTTTCTGTTCAACAACCTGAATACCATTTATTCAATGGCATCACAGAAAGATGAACGCACCCCGGAAGTGATTCTGCAACTTTCTGATTTTCTTCGCTATGTTTTGTACGACACATCCAGCGAGACCATTCCGCTCGAAAAGGAAGTGGAGGTCATCCAAACTTATGTTGGTTTGCAGAAAGAACGTGTAATTCCTGAATTTACAGAGGTGAAATTTACAACCGAAGGGAATTTTGCAGGAGCAGATATTGCACCGCTACTTTTGCTTCCACTGGCCGAAAACTGTTTTAAGCATGGGAAGGGTAAAAATCCGGGTACTATCCTGATATCTATTCGATTTGACGGAAGGCAGTTGCGTTTCAAAACGGAGAACAACATTGCCAGGCGCGAAAAAACGGATGCTGAAGAGAATGGAGGTATCGGAATCAAAAATGTTGAAAAACGGTTACATTTGATCTATCCCGAAAGTCATTCGTTGGAATACAGCGAAAAAGAAGGAATATTCAGGTTGGAAATGAAAATTGAGCTGAGATAAGGATTGATGGATTGAAACGGTGAATCTGGAATATCCAATACTGAATATCCAATATCCAACGTGGACAAACCGAAACTTGAAACTTGAAACATGGAACCTGAAACTTGAAACTTTTTAAAATGAATTGCATCATTGTAGAAGACGAACCTGCAGCCCAATCTATTTTAGAACGAGACATTGCGCTATGTCCGGGACTAAACTGTCTGGGAACTTTTCAGGATGCATTTTCTGCCCAGGAATTTATTGACAACAACAGCATCGACCTAATGTTTTTAGATATCAACCTGCCTGAAATGTCCGGAGTTAGTTTTCTCCGCTCAATGGTCCGACCACCACTGGTGATTTTTACCACTGCCTATCCGCAATATGCAATTGATGGTTTCGATCTCGAAATTGTTGATTTTCTGTTGAAACCTTTTTCGTTTGAACGGTTCTGCAAGGCTGTAAACAAGGCCAAAGAGCGGTTCAATGCTAAATCCACACCCTCCGCACAAGGAAAAATCACGGTGAAATCTGATCGTCGAATTTATCAAATTAGCATGGGCGACATCCTGTTTGTTGAATCCTGCGGTGATTACGTCACCATCCACTGTTCAGCTAAAAAGCTGGTGGTACACGGAACCATGAAAAGCTGGGAAGAAAAACTACAAGGCTTGTCGTTCCTGAAAGTGCACCGGACAATCATTGTGAATCTCCTTAAAATTGATCACATCGAAGGAAACCTCATTCAGATTGGTGCGCACAAACTACCTGTTTCAGAACAGTTTAAAGAACAACTTATGGCGCGGATGTTTGGCTAAATTTGACCAAATCACATTTAGTTTATTCCTCCATAAGGCAAAAGGTAACCCTCACTTTTGAATTATTTTGCATATTACACAACATGTTTTTTGTTAAGTGCTGAACAATAGCCAGATAACAAAAACAGGCATAAATTGGAATAAAATATATTTTGTTATTAATGGTTGATCTCATAAATTAGCTCAACAAAACATTCGATTTCGAAA
>DAITNH010000244.1:0-8645 GCA_036834745.1 Prolixibacteraceae bacterium | reverse complement strand
TCCTTTTTTATAATTAAAAGAGGCGAATTGAAGGCATGTTTTCCTGAAAAAAAAATCTTCAGCTTTTCGGTAAAATTCATTTTGTAGTCTTAAACTTCCATCTAAAACTAAACACAAGGCAAGTGTGCCGCAATAGCAAGTAAGCAAACGGTATTTTTGGATAAGTAAACGGTATGCTGAATAACTAAGCGGTAAGTGAAGAAGGAGAATCTGATTCGGAAATAATTGATTTATAGAGTGGCGATGGAAGGGAAATAATTACTTCTGTACCGTAAGAGCTTCCGTTCCGTTTGCTCAGATCATCAAACATGATTGGAACGGGGAGACACATTTTTGTACTTAATAATCTGAGCCGTTCCTCAATTATCTGGATTCCTTTTGAACTGTGATCCTGCTTTTTGTGCTTCCGGGCTTCAGTAATACCAATCCCATTATCGGTAACCTTAATAATTAATGAACGGCACAAGACTGAATCAATATCTACATCTTCAAATAAAAATGAAATAGTTACCAGCCCCTTTCTGCCTGAATTAATTATGCCATGCCAGAGTGTGTTTTCAACAAATGGCTGGATGATCATATTCGGTATCAGTACTGAACCTGGATCAACATCTGATCCGGTGATGATCTCGTACGAAAAGTTGTCCTGAAATCTAAGTTTTTCAAGATCGAGATAAAGCTTAAGCCTGAAAATCTCTTCTGAGAGAAGTATAAAACCATTACCTGCGGTGTCGAGGTTTTTACGTATTAGTTTCGCCATCATGGCAATGTAATCATTGGCCTCTTCATTCCGATGACAATTAATCAGGTATTGTACTGAGTTGAGTGCATTGAATATAAAATGCGGATTCATCATGGAAGATAAGGCCTGATGTTTCAGCTCATTGATCCGTTCCGTTAACTCTGATTCTTCCCGGATTTTTTTGTTTTTCAGTTTCAACCGCCAGGTTACAAATGAGACAGATACGAGCACGATAAATACTATTCGCAGAAACTTAAACCAGGTCGTTTCATTGTAGCGTGGTCTGACTTTGAAGTTTAACTGCTCAGGTTTTCCCCAGTCACTGTTCTGTGATTTAGCCATGATCTGAAGCTCATATTTCCCATGCTTCAGCGAGATAAAATTCAGGAAATCATTTTCCGTTTCAACCCATTCATCATCGTCGAGTTTATACTTATATTTTACTGAGCCTGGTGATGAAAAGGTTAATGCTTTAAAGTCAACGGATACATTGTGCTGTTCCGGTTCAAAAACCAAATGATCAGAACTGGTATATACCGAATCACCGGCCCTGATGCTGATAATTCTGACATCAGGTATGGGTGGGGAATAGTTATCGAATAAACTGATGTCAAGAAAGGAGATTCCGTTACTGGTGCCAATGCACAACTGGTTTTTTACCTCATCATATAATAGAGAATATACTTCATCCGAAGGAAGGCCGGTTTGCCGGTTCAAATGCTGAATTGATTTTCCATCCAGCAAATACAGTCCCTTCATGTTTCCGATCCAGATTCTCTTCCGGCTATCCGATGCAATAGAAGTAGAGGATGACAGGTCATATCCCATTATTGCAGTATGTGTTGAAATTGAATCGGTTAAAAGGTTATAGCAGGCGATTCCCTTCTCACCTGCAAACCATACCTTGTTTTTATCATCCTGAAAAATGGTTTTTATTCTTGAGTTTAGAACCGGATTGGATGAGAAAAATCTCTTTTCATATACTGCCTTTCCTTTTTGCTCTGAAAAGTTGGATAGTTTGCACAGGCCAAGTACGGTTCCTACCCATACATTTTTTTTTGTATCCTCAAAAATTCCGTTAATACGGTTTATCGTGGCGCTATCTCCAAAAATATAGAACAGGGGTAATCCCTTTTTCTTAGATTTTAATTCACGTTGAAAACCTATGGCATTTCCCCAATTTCCGAACAGATAAAGTCCATCGCCCGTCTTGCAAAATGCTGCCTGTTGCAGCAAATGAAGCTTAATCCCCTTGTAAGAAGCAGTAAGTATATCATTTCCCCCAAACGAGCCGCAGATATAAAAATCGTTATTAATAACATGAATGCTGTTTATATTTTCAGTCAGCGTTTTTTCTGAAATGCTTTTAATCGGAAGGAATCTTCCGTCTTCTAAAACATTTATTCCGTTAAACGTGCCAATCAATAATTTACCGGATTTTTCCTTCGCTATGGAATAAACATTGTTATTGCTCAATCCGTCTTTTTCATCGTAGCTTTTTATGTACAGATTATTCAGACAATAGACACCTTTGCCAAATGTGCTGATCCAGATATTCCCCTCATTATCTTCAAGATAATTGTTTACCAACGTGTTCTGCAGATCCATTTTAATTCCGATATCAATTGGCTGATCCGAACCGTATGGAATTAAAAAGAAACCTTTGTTCATCACCGAAAACCAAAGGTTCCTGTTTTTATCTTTAAAGATGGAAGTAATATTTTTGCCAACGGTAATGTTTAACTTATATCGTTCAATTACCTGATCATTCTTAATCCTGTAAATCATCTCTTTTGTGCCGATAAAAATACTGCCTTCATCACCAGCAGTAAGACATAGAACAGGAGTCTCCGGCAATCCGGTAATTGATAATCTGGTAAACCTATCATTTTTAAAATTATACAACCCATCAGTTGTCAGCGCAATCAGTTGACCATCCGGCAGTTTTACTAATTTCACAAGGTTTTGAGGATAAGGTTTCATGCTGTAATCGTGCCGGCTGCCCGATGATTGTTCATGCATAATATTTAAACTCCCCCAACTGCGATAGGCGAATAATTTTTGCCCCTCCTTTTCTGAAGGAGCAAGTAACAGATAGGATAGAGCGAAATTTTCTCCGGCAATCGTACTGCAATAGTTTTCGATTTTTTCATTTCTGAAAACAT
The DNA here is from genome assembly GCA_036834745.1 of Prolixibacteraceae bacterium. Taxonomy (GTDB): domain Bacteria; phylum Bacteroidota; class Bacteroidia; order Bacteroidales; family Prolixibacteraceae; genus Aquipluma. The sequence goes on along the minus strand of DAITNH010000244.1, from coordinate 5,738 downwards.
TTATCCCTTTTTCATACGTGCCGATATAAATCTCACCCTTATTCCCTGCAGCCAGAGAAATGACGGAGTTGGAATTAAGACCTTCTGTCGTCCGGTAAGTGGTAAAATGTTTCCCGTCAAACCTGCTTATTCCGTTTGATGTGGCAAACCAGATAAAACCGATCTGATCCTGAATGATTTGATAAACAGTTGAAGAAGCCAGTCCGTCATTTGAAGTGTAATGATAATAAGATGGTGTTTGCGAATAAACCCGGGTTAGCTGGAGAATACTGAATACGGCAAGTAGTACTATTTTATTAAACATATTCAGATCACATTAAGCACTGATTTTATCTTCTGAATAAATTCCGGAGCTTTACGGCGTGAAATTTCGACTCTGCTGCCGTCAGTCATGGTAACATAGCAACCACTGATGTTTGAATATTCTTTTATGTACTTCAGATTGATCAGGTGCGACTTGTGAACTCTGAAAAACAGTTCTTTTGGCAAGGTATCCTCAAAAGCTTTCAAGGTGCGTGAAATCATTTTATTCTTTCCATCCCGGACAATGATTTTTGTATAACATCCTTCGGCTTCAAGTCGGATTAAATCGTCGAACACAAGCAAATCAAAACCGTGAGTTGCCGGAAGAACCAGTTTATCGGTTTCACGACTGGCTTCAACTTTTATGTTCTTATTCTTTCCAAACAAAAGTCTTTTGACTGTCTGCTTAAGCTCCCTGATATCGATCGGTTTTAGCAAATAATCTGCAGCACCTGCCTTTACCGCGCTGATTCCATATTCCTCATGTGCACTCACAAATACAACCATAAAATTCCGGTCATCGTATTCATCCAGAAAATCAAATCCATCGAGTACCGGCATGCTGATATCGAGGAACACAACATCAGGCTGATGAATGGCCACAAGTTTTTTTGCTTGTACTGCTGAATCAGCAATCCCAAGAATTTCAATCTCAGGGCAATAATTTTCGATGATCATCCGAAGGTTCTCTCTTCCATGTAGTTCATCATCAACCAATATTGCAGTAATCTTATTAAGCTCATTTTGTGAAAACATGATTCTTTAGTATTTTGTTATTCCCTTCGGTTATCTGCTTTCCTTTTTTTACAGTTTCCTCTAAATACATAACGCTATCGTTTTGTAGCTTGTTGAATCAGTAACCTAAGATGCACTTTCCAATCAGGCTGCCATAAATGTAAATAAAAACCGGTCCAACGGAACTCAAATTTTTAAAATAAAAAGGTATTCTAATTTTATAGATTTAATTTCCAGCCATTTGCGACTAATTTTTCTAGTATTGTAGATTTTCATGTTTGGTTCTTTGCGGTGAATTAGTTCATCATTCAGGATAATAAATGGAGCGAACAGTTAGTCATTCAGTACGTTATTAATCCATTATCGCCAGAATGCAGTGCACTCCCCCCTTATACCTTCACTTCTTTCTTCTGAAAAATATTTTTCTAAATTTTCTCTGCAAAAAAGTATTTTCTAATCTTTTACTTAATCATCTTTTTGTTCGGTTTTTAAAATCTATGTCGCAAAACAGTTGTTTCCTGAATTTTTCTGAGTTATTACCATAGTTTATCTCTTCTTACTTCTCTAAATTTACCGGTATTCAATTTATAACTAACTTTTTTTATATGAACCCTGTTTCCGATCTTATAAAAAATCTGGCTGATCAGCATGGCCGAAACAGACATAATCTGTTACCGATTCTTCAGGGAGTTGTTGAGCAGGAAAAATATCTGTCGGAATATTCGATGATCGAAATTGCGCGTGAATTGGACTTGCCAGCTTCCGAAGTATATGGAACGGCCACCTTTTATTCTTTTCTTGAATACAAAAAAATGGGCAGATTCATCATTCGTATCTGCAAGACGATTACCTGCTCCATGAAAGGGAAGAATCAGATTTTGCTGGCTATTGAAGACATGTTAAAAATACATGTCGGAGAAACCACTCCTGACGGAAATTTTTCGTTGCTCCAGACCAACTGTCTTGGCTTCTGCCACAAAGCACCTGCGATGTTGGTGAATAACGAGGTTTTTACTGATCTGACTCCTGAAAAGGTGCGTGAAATTTTAAGTTCTTACCTGAAAAAGTAAAAAAGAAGGAGGCAAATATGACAATCAGTTATCAGCTAAAGCGAGCCGATTTCATTTTTAAATATGAGAACGACTGGGAAGAAATATTAAGCAAATGTATTAGCCGGACTCCCCAGGAATTGATAAATGAACTCATCAGTTCAGAGTTAAAGGGAAGAGGTGGGGCCGGATTTCCCACAGGACTGAAATGGAAACTCACTGCAGAAGTTGAAGACACAACAAAATATGTGATTTGCAACGCTGACGAAGGTGAACCCGGAACTTTCAAGGACCGCGAAATCCTGTCGATGGTACCCTACAAAGTATTGACAGGAATGGCTGTATGTGGTTACGTGATTGGAGCAAAAGAAGGATACATTTATCTGAGGGGCGAATATTTCTTTTTACTTCCGGAGCTGAACAAGGCCATTCGTGAGTTCGAATATTACTGTCAGGAAATTAAACTGGATTTTACCATCAGGATTTTTATGGGTAGCGGAGCCTACATTTGCGGCGAAGAAACTGCACTGTTCGAATCCATGGAAGGAAAACGCGGTGAGCCACGGAATAAACCTCCCTTCCCATCCAATTCGGGATACATGGGCAAGCCAACCGTAATTAATAATGTGGAAACACTGGCACATACTTACACCATTTTCAAATACGGAGCTAAACGGTTTTACGATTTGGGCGTTCAGTATTCGCGCGGTTCAAAACTGTTTTCTGTTTCGGGGGATACACCAAAACCCGGAATATACGAGCTTGAACTGGGGATGAGTCTGTCCGATTTTGTGGAAGAGTTTGGCGATGGCGACACCAAGGCCGTTCAGGTGGGTGGCGCATCCGGATTTTTGGTTCCACGCAAAAGGTTCGCTGAAACAGCCATTGGGTTTCAGGGAAAATTAGTCGGAATATCTTTACCTACCGGAGGTTCCATGATGCTTTTCAATAGTTCGCGTTCCATGTTCAACGTACTCGATAACTACCTTGAATTTTTCCGTGAAGAATCCTGCGGACAATGTACGCCATGCCGCGTTGGTTGCCAACAGTTGCTAAAGGGAATAAAAGCGGTGAAGCGGGGCGAAAAGAAAGCCCAATACCTCGATAAATTGTTACGTCTGACCGATACGATGAAATTAACTGCGAAATGCGGTCTGGGCCAATCGGTAGCCAACTCGTTTTCGTCGATTGTTGAAAATTTCAGGGAAGAAATGATTTATTAATCCCGTAAAATTGAACTATAATGGATAAGAAAATAAAATTAAGTATCAATGGGATTTCTGTTGAAGTGGAGAAGGGAACTACAATTCTGGATGCTGCCCGACAGGCAGGAGTTATTATTCCTACGCTCTGTTACCACAAAGATCTTTGTATTGCCGGAAATTGCCGGGTATGTGTGGTTGAAATTGCCGGGCAAAAGCGGTTAGCTGCAGCCTGCGCCACTCCATGCGAGGAAGAAATGGAAATATTAACCAACTCGATGAATGTGCACAATTCCCGAAAGCAAATCATCGAACTCCTGCTATCGGAACACAACGCCGATTGTACCAGTTGTTTTAAAAACGGGAACTGCGAGTTGCAAAAACTGGCATCGGATTATAAAATTCTGAAACAGGATTTCATCCGTCTTGTCCCATTTAAGAACTACACCATCGATAAATTTTCGCCTGCCATCATCAAAGACGACAGCAAATGTATTCGCTGCCAGCGTTGCGTGCGAACCTGTGCCGAATTGCAGGGTATTAATGCGCTGACGGTTGCTTACAAAGGCGATAAGATGAAAATTACCACCTTCTTTGAGAAACCAATTAATGATGTGGTTTGCTCTACTTGCGGACAATGCATTAATCATTGCCCGACGGGAGCGCTTGTCGAAAGAAATTATATTGAAAAAGTTTGGGATGCCATTTCGGATAAAACCAAGCATGTGGTTGTGCAGACTGCACCTGCAGTGCGTGTTGGCCTTGGTGAAGAGCTTGGATTTGAGCCTGGCGAGCGGGTAACCGGGAAAATGGTTGCTGCGCTAAAACGATTGGGTTTTGATGCCGTGATGGATACCGATTTTACTGCTGACCTCACAATTATGGAAGAGGGAACTGAGTTGCTCACCCGCTTGAAAAGTGTTCTGGTCGATCATGATCCTAATGTAAAACTTCCAATGGCAACCTCTTGTTCTCCCGGATGGATTAAATACATCGAACACATATTTCCCGATTTTCTTGATCACCTTTCAACCTGCAAGTCGCCACAGCAAATGTTTGGGGCATTGGCAAAAACCTATTATGCCAAAGCCCGGAATCTCAATCCTGAAACGATTGTTTCCGTTTCGATTATGCCATGTACTGCGAAAAAATTTGAAGCTGCCCGTCCCGAGATGCACTCCAGCGGTTATCGTGATGTCGATTACGTGCTGACTACCCGCGAATTGGCAATCATGATCAAACAAGCCGGTATCGACTTTATGAAACTGGAAGATGCGCATTTCGATCGGCTAATGGGTGAATCGACCGGTGCAGGTGTAATTTTCGGCGCCACCGGCGGTGTGATGGAAGCTGCGTTGCGCACAGTATATGAACTGGTTACCGGGCGTGAAGTTCCATTTGAAAACCTTAATATTACTCCTGTTCGTGGCATGGAAGGAGTGAGGGAAGCGACTGTAAAAATTGAAAATCCACTGAAAGCCTGGGCATTCCTGGATGGAGTCGAGCTGAAATGTGCCGTTGCGCACGGATTGGTGAATGCTAAGAAAGTGATGGATTCGATACACGCGGGTGAGTCAAATTATCATTTTATCGAGATAATGGCTTGCCCTGGAGGTTGTTTGGGAGGTGGAGGTCAGCCGATACCAACCAGTCCGGAAATTCGTAGCAAACGTGCCGAAGCCATTTACGCCGAAGATGCGGGCATGCCTATCCGGAAATCTCATCAAAATCCGGAAATCATCAAGATTTACAAGGATTTTCTGATCAAACCACTGGGAGAAAAGTCTCATCAGTTATTGCACACGCATTACACGCGAAGAGAAAGATATTAAAATAAGAAAGTCCGGTTTTTGCCGGACTTTCTTATTTTTGAGGCATGCAATATCAAACATCGTATAATAGTCCTTTGGGTTTTCTGAATTTAAAGTCGGATGGTCAGTTTATAACTGAAATTTCCTTTTCAGAAAGTGAACTTCAGGAACAAAATGATTGCGCAGTTATACTGCAATGTAAACAGCAACTGGAAGATTATTTCTCCGGCAAATCAATTGAATTCGATTTGCCGTTGAACCCAAAAGGTACTGAATTTCAGCAAAAAGTATGGAATGAATTGATTAAAATTCCTTATGGTGAAACCATTACTTATATGGAATTGGCTGTCAGACTGGGCGATGCGAAAGCGGTTCGGGCAGTTGGAACGGCGAATGGGCGGAATCCAATTGCAATCGTAATTCCCTGCCACCGGGTAATTGGCGCCGGTAACAAGCTGACTGGCTATGCCGGTGGAATCTGGAGGAAAAAGATATTGCTTGAACTCGAGATGAAACATTCTATTCGGAAGAACTTATTATTTTGAGACCAGTGTTCAGCCGCAGTCTCCTATTCACAAACAAATCATCAATTTTCAATATATATGGCGACAATTAAACTGATATTAGAATCTTGCGTT
>DAITNH010000243.1:0-8707 GCA_036834745.1 Prolixibacteraceae bacterium | reverse complement strand
TGCTGAAATTGAAGATTTTACACGAATAAAACTGAATCGGGGTAAGCTTTTGAAACTTGGAGATAAAAGTATTTCTGTGAAAAACTCGCTGTACACTGATCCCAATTTTTTCCGCTTTTTTTCTTTTGGCCTGAAGTTAGGCGATCCCCAAACAGTGCTAACCGATAAAAACAGCATTGTACTCACTGAAGAAACGGCCAACCGATTGTTTGGAAATCAGAATCCGGTTGGGGCAACAATTACCTGCAATGACCAATCTTTTGTTGTAAGTGGAATAGCCAGAAATGCTCCGTTAAACTCACACATCCAGTTCGACCTTGTGTTTCCGATTGAGCCACTCATAACCGCTCCCGGCATTAATCTCGGCTGGAATGGCGGCATGTCGGCTACAACTTTTTTAAAACTGCACAAGGCTGATCAACAGGCGGAGATGGCTAATAAAATATCAGACCTTTTGTGGGAGAAAGTAAATAAAGCGGAAAAAGGAAGTGGTTTTCTTACTGAATTTGAACTCGAACCTTTGACGAAAATTCATCTGCATTCGAAGGTTGACTGGGACATGTTTGGTAATAAGTCGTACACCAATGTGATGACGCTCTTTTTCATCGGAATGCTTGTTTTGATTATTGCTTTCATAAACTACCTTTTTATTTCGAATGGAACACTTGCTCTCCGCACGAAGGAATTTGGAATAAAACAGTATCTGGGAATTGGGAAATACGGAATAATAAGCCAGTTGTTTGCTGAATCGTTGCTCCTGTTCATCACTGCCGGAGCAATTGCAACCGTTGTATTTCTTATTTTTCAACCGGCAATTGCCCAACTGTTTGGAGTTGATTTTGTCTCCCTCCAATTACAACAAAGTCTGCCATTTTTAATCCTGACGATCATTGTAATCAGTGCGTTAGCAAGTTCGATTCAATACATCATCTTCCGGAGGAATAAATCGACTTTGCAACTTTCGGCCTCAAATTCGTCACCCTTCAGGAACAGGCGGATTGCTTATGTTTCTGCCTTTCAGTTCTGTATATCTATCGCATTAATTTCGTCGATGCTGATCGTTTACAAGCAATTGAATTTTGCATTACACAAAGATCTGGGCTTTAAAGCTGAAAACATTATCAATGTGATGAATGGGCAAATTGGTGCAAAAGGTGAAACCCTTATCGCAGAACTGAAAAAACTGTCTGGCGTGGTCAATGCCTCCGCGAGTTTTGGTATTCCGGGTCTCGAAACCACTCAAAATGGATACAAGCCCGAAGGTACGGATCAGTGGCAAATGTACAATGCACTGCACGTTGATGATCAGTTCTTTAAAACATTTCAGGTTAAATTAATGAGTGGACGTAATTTTAGGGAAGGAAAAGACATCGATAACAAGTCGTTCATCATTAACGAAACACTGGCCAAACAATTGGGATGGGAAAATCCGTTAGGGAAAACCATTTTCAGGGATAGCGATCATGAAATCATCGGTGTGGTGAAAGATTTTCAGGTTTCTTCGATATATATGAAAATACCGCCACTGATTATTTCCAAAGAATGGCAATCTAATTTTTACACCCTTTCAATTGCAGTAAGTCCCGATAATATTTCACAAACGTTGAAACAAATTGAAGGCATCTGGAATAAAGTAATCCCCAACACACCATTCAATTATTTCTTTTTGGATGAACGGCTGGGGACTTTGTATGCCGACGTTCAGCAAACAGTAAAAATCCTGTTCATTTTTACGGGAATCTCAATCCTGATTTCAGTTTTGGGACTCTTCGGAATTACATTTTTACTGCTTAACAGCCGTGTAAAGGAAATTGGCATTCGCAAGGTGAACGGCGCCAAAATTTCTGAAATACTGACAATGCTCAATAAAGACTTTGTAAAATGGGTAGCAATCGCTTTTGTAATTGCCACGCCCATTGCTTACTACGCAATGCACAAATGGCTCGAAAACTTTGCTTACAAAACCGAACTTAGCTGGTGGATTTTTGCCCTGGCTGGCATGCTGGCGCTGGGGATTGCATTGTTGACTGTGAGCTGGCAGAGTTGGCGGGCGGCAACGAGGAATCCGGTGGAAGCGCTGAGGTATGAATAAAATTAAAACTGATCAAGAAATTCTTTGGGAGTTATGATACGAATATTACGAAACGGATCAAGTACAAGCAAATCTTTGTCGCCTGTTACAATGCAATCAGCGTTTCCGGCTACAGCCAATTCAAGAAATTTGTTGTCTTTGGGGTCGCGGCATTCGGTGATTTCTATTTTAGGCTCAATAAATTCTCCTATTCTCACTAAAATATTTGTATCAAGGATTAATCGCATTGGTTATTCCTTACGACCTAATGTACGATTCATTTCGGCCATATCAATTTCTAAAATATCGGCTAATTTCTCCGGAGTTAGCCCTTTTTGTCTGGCATATTCAGCGGCATCATCCATTACTGCAAAAAGTTCGTCAACCGGATTTGAAACATACAATTCCACTTTCTCCTTTAGTTTTTTTAGTTCCTTTTCGCTCATACCTTCAATAGCAGCCGCGGTTTTGTCGCTTACCTTTAAACTAATAGTTTTCATTTTCCAAAGTTTTATTCAAAAATACTCATTTCTGTTCATATTATTATAAACCCTGTGATAACAACAACCAAAAACTTCAACCCATGTTCAGAAACTATCTAAAATCAGCATTACGGTTTCTCAAGCGAAACAAGCTTTTTGCCGGGATCAACATTCTTGGGCTTTCGCTTGCCCTGGCAGCCACGTTTATTATTTTGTTGTTTGTTATCAACGAGTTGAGTTACAACAATGGCTATAAAAACAGGAAGCAAATTTATCGGGTTTTAGTAAATTATGTCGATTATAGTGGAACCGAAGCGGGAACTGATGACGAAGCGCCTTATGCACTGTCAAAAAGTATTAAGGACGAATTTTCACAGGTAAAATATGTCGCCAGGGTCAGGAATATGAAAGGATTTCAAATAAAACTGAAGGATGAGTTTATACCAATTCGTGATGCGGTTGGTTCCGATTCTCAAATATTTAAAATCTTCGACATTCCCGTTGACGGGGATCAGGATAATATTCTTGATAATCCAAATTCGATTGTCCTTTCGCGAAAGCAAGCCCAAAAGTTTTTCCCCGACGAAAATCCTGTTGGAAAAGAAATCGTTGCTTTGGTTAACGATAAAGAAGAAGTGTTTCTTATTAAGGGAGTTTTTGATGATATTCCGGTTAACTCAACTTTGCAGGCTGATTGTTTTATCAATTCAACGTGGCCCCTGGAGCGACTTAACAAGAAATTCAAAGACGAAAATGTAGAAACAAACTGGCGTTCCAATTATTGGATAACCTGGTTGTCGCTTAATAAAAATGCAGATGTAGCTTCGCTTGATAAACAGTTCAGGGAATTGGAGAAAAAAGTATATGGAGAAAAAGACAGATATGATTTTTCCGTTCAAAATTTAACCGAGGTGTACCTGAACTCGCAAGAAATTAATAGCAGCGCTTCACAGGGAAGCATGAAAAACATCCGCATCTTTTCAGCGATTGCCCTCCTAATCATTATTGTTGCATCATTTAACTACATCATTCTTTCAACGGCCGTATCAACAGGCAGGACGAAAGAAATCGGCATTCGGAAAACAAATGGTGCTAGTTCACAATCCATTCGAAAGCAATTGCTCAACGAGTCAGTTGTACTTGCCATGCTGGCTTTACCAATTGCCTTGTTTTTAGCCTGGCAGGGTAAACCTTATGCCGAAGATTTATTTCAGACCAAACTACTGATAATCAATTCGAATATTGCCATTTATGTTGTGGTTTATGTGTCGCTCACCTTGTTGATCGGTTTGGCATCGGGACTTTACACGTCGTCAATTTTATCAAAGTTAAATGTGATCAACATTTTAAAGAACTCGGGACAAACCGGGAAACGCAAATCGCGGGTTCGGTTTGCCCTGATTGTGATTCAGTTGGTCATTTTTTGCTCTTTCATATCCAGTACTCTAATCATTCGTTCTCAGTACCAATATGCTCTCGAAAAAGACCCTGGTTATCGCAACAAGGATATTTTGTTTATCGATATGGGAAAGAGTTCCCCAGATTCCAAAGCACTTATAAATAGCATTAAATCATATCCGAATGTTATTTCGGCTGGCGGTGCGGTGGATGCTCTGCCAATGCTTAACTCATTACCCTATAACTATGAGCATTTTCAGGATAAATCGAAAAAAGTGAGTGTTGAGATTCTAGGGATTGACTACGATTTTATTGAAACCATGGGAATACAATTACTTGAAGGAAGGGGTTTTTCGCGTGAATTTAGCAGTGATCCGGAACATTCGTTTATAATAAACGAAACAGCTGTAAAAGCGCTTGGAATAACCGAACCGATCGGAAAACCAATAGACAATGGAAAAATTATCGGGGTAGTGAAAGATTTTAATGTGCACTCCCTTCACAGCAATATTCCTCCTTTAATGTTTGTTGTGTCAGATGCATTTGTTTTGCAGGTGGCTATTCACTACAAACCAGGTACTCTGGCAAGTCTTCTGCCTTTAATCGAGGCCGAATGGGAAAAAGTCGCACCTGACCAACCCTTTAAGTTTAAAACCATCGAAGAGTTTAATAAAGAAATTTATACCGCAGAGAAAAACCTGAGTGTGATTGTTTCAATTTCTGCCCTGTTTTCGTTGCTCATTGCTTCATTAGGGTTATTTGGGTTGACACTGTTTATTACCAAAAGCCGGACGAAAGAAATTGGCGTGAAAAAAGTTTTGGGCAGTTCGGGAAAAACAATTATTTACTCCTTTTTGAAAGAAAACTTCATCCCTGTTTTTATCGCTTCCTCGCTTTCGGTGCCGATAACCTGGTATTTTATGAATAAATGGTTGAGCAATTTTTCGTACAAAATACCTATCAGTTTATGGTTTTTTGCAGTTGCTTTTATTGTTGCCATTGCGGTTGTGGGTGCAACTGTGTTCTTCCATTCCTATAAAGCGTCGCGCGTTAACCCGGTGGAGGCGCTGAGGTACGAATAGCGTAGAGACAAGGCATGCCTTGTCTCTACCCCTGTCAGGGCTAATGATGCAATGACAAATAAATATACAAATTCTGTCAAATATTTTGACAGTAAAAGGAGTTGGAAATAAAATTAAACACTGGATATCAGCTGGTTAATGTTGTGGTACGGTTTCTGGAAATTCAGGAAACAGAAAACAAAAAGAAACAAAAGTCTCAAAGCCATGATCAAACATTTTTTCACAAACATTCTCAGAAACGTCCGGCACAACAAGGTTTTTACGTTTATCAACCTCACTAATCTTGTCGTCGGGTTTGCCGTTTTCATCCTGTTCAGCGTTGTGGTTAATTACGAGTTGGACTACGATAAGTTCAATACGAACTACGACCAGATTTACAGGGTGCAGACCAGGCAGGAAGATTCGTATCCAACCAATTTTTGCACCTACAGCCCTGCCGCCTTTCGTTACCATTTAATGGCCGATGTGCCTGAAGTAGAGCAGGTTTTGCTGATGCGTGAGGTTTCGGGCGGAGCCAAAGGTTCAGGCCAGTTTTTTACCCTTCCCGATGGCAGTCAGTTGTACGAACTCAATGGGTATTGGAGCGAAAATTCCATCTTCGATATCTTCACAATCACCCTGAAAGAAGGAAATAAAAGCAATGCGCTGACCGAACCCGGCTCCATTGCTCTTTCAGAAACCTTGTCGAAGAAGCTTTTTCCTGAAGGGAATGCACTGGGAAAACAGGTTACCGTTGGAAAACGGTTTCCGGTAACTGTTTCTGCAGTTTATGCCGATTTTCCTCAAAACTCGAACCTGAAGGCAACTTATTTGGTATCGATGCCAACTTACCCGGTGCTGAGCGGTGAACAGGCGTATGGTGAAAACTGGACCAACATTTCGTTCGACAACTATGTATTGCTGAAAAAAGGCGCCGACCCCAAATTGGTTGATGCCAAAATAAAAGACGCCTTTAAAAATGTAAAAAACTTTGAGAAGAGTAGTCCGTACCTGCACCCGCTTTCAAAACTACATATTTCGCCTAATAGTCAACCTGATGTGATTGTTGGGTTGGGAATTATTTCACTTGCCGCAATTTTGGTTCTGGTTCTTGCAAGTGTTAACTATGTGAACCTTTCGCTGGCCAATTCAACGCAACGCTCTAAAGAAATCGGTATTAAAAAGGTAATTGGGTCATCGAAAAAGCTCATCGCTTCTCAATTCCTGTCCGAGACCATTCTGCACACTTTGGCAGCCACGATTCTGGCACTTTTTGTTGCGCAGGCTTCTTTTCCGTTGTTAAACCGAATCCTGAACAGAAATATTGATTTTTCTATTTGGGCCAACGCACAGCTATTAATCTTCATCGTGCTGGTAAGTTTGCTTGTTGGTGTACTTTCAGGGTTGTATCCTGCGCTGGTTATTTCGGCCTACAACCCGGTGAAAGTACTGAAAGGCAAAATATTCAGCAACGGCGGTAATTCAATCAGCATTAAAAAGGTATTGGTAGCAGCGCAATTTTCCATCTCGCTGTTCATGCTCATTGTTAGTTTTATCCTTTTCAACCATGTAAATTTTATCCTGAACAAGGATTTGGGCTTCGACAACAAAAACATTCTTTATACCGAGATCAACCCCCGCGATAAGATGGAATTTGAAACCGTTAAAACCCGGATGTTGCAGCACCCCGAAATTGCTGGAATTTCGTTTTCGAGTACCATTCCTTTCATTGGAAATATTGGCGGATATGTAACCTGGGAAGGCGCTGCACCCGACGAAAAGGAAATGATCAGCCGCAACTATGTGAATTATGATTTTATCCCGACCTACAATCTTAAAATGGCTCATGGCCGGAATTTCTCGAAGGAATATCCGGCAGATAACAAAGGTTGTATCATTAACGAAACAGCCTTGAAGGTTTTTGGATGGAGCGATCCGATTGGTAAACAGATTTATTTGGAGGGGAAACCTTTCCCGGTTATCGGTGTAGTAAAGGATTTTCATCCGTACTCGGTTCACAATCCAATTCCAACCTACATCATGTTCCTGAATAACAATGTAATTTCAGGTTCAACCCTGCTATCCGTGCGCTTTACAGGTGACGAACAGAAAGCCAGATCGTTGATAACCGGTGAATTGGCAACTATTTTTCCAAACGATCCATTCGAGTTTAAAGATTTTAGTGTTGCTTTTTACCTCGATGATGCAATCCCCTTCTGGCAGTCAATGAAACGCATGTTTATGTTTTTTGCAGTCGTAACGCTGGTCATTTCAACCATCGGGCTCTTTGGTTTGATCCTGTTCACAGTGAAACGCAGAACCAAAGAAATAGGTGTGAGGAAAGTACTTGGCAGTTCGGTAGGCTCGGTTTACTGGCAACTCTCAACCGAAGTGATTGGTATGCTCGGTTTTGCCATTCTCGTTGGATGCCCGGGAGCAGCATATATCTACAAAACCATGCCGGGAGCTTATAAAGAGCCTCTTACAGCATCTGTTTTTATTATTGGCATCGTTCTAATTGCTATTATCGCACAACTCACCATCAGTTTTCATGTGCTGAAAGTGGCAGCGAGCAATCCGGTGGAAGCGCTGCGGTACGAATAGCTCGGGGCAGGGTGCATGGGGCAAAGAGTATGGTTAAGTGAATAGGTAATATATTGAATGAAAACAGAAGAGAAAAAACCCCGGCGAGGTGAAATATTTATAGAAATTAAATACAAAGGATAAAACCCGTCCGCGCTGTAGTATTCGAAAAAGGAAAATCGTATTTCCGGGTGAAATTGAAGGCTGGAAAAGGGAAACAAAAAAATAAAAAACGAATAATATGATACACTTAAACAACATCGACAAGTATTACGACTCAAAATTCCAGCGGACTTTTGTGCTGAAAGCCGTTAACCTGGAAGTAAAAGAAGGCGAGTTCGTCAGTATCATGGGCCCAAGCGGCTCGGGTAAATCGACTTTGCTGAATATTATTGGACTACTAGATACGCCGTCAGCCGGGAAATATTCGCTGTACGACAAATCAGTTCTCGACCTGAAAGAAAAGGTGAAAGTGGACTATCACCGTAATTTTATGGGTTTCATTTTTCAGGCGTATCACCTGATCGAGGAAATGACCGTTTACGAAAACATTGAAACCCCGCTAATTTACAAGGGTGTAAAAGGTCGTGACCGTCAGGCGATGGTAGCCGACCTGCTCGACCGTTTCAACATGGTGGCCAAGAAAGATTTGTTTCCGCAGCAGCTTTCGGGCGGACAACAGCAATTGGTGGGCATTGCCCGTGCCATCATCGGAAAACCAAAGCTTTTGCTGGCCGACGAACCCACCGGAAATCTTCAGTCAACGCAGGGCGAAATGATTATGGAAACGCTTCGACAATTAAACAACGAAGGAATGACCATCATTCAGGTAACACACAACGAAAAATTTGCTGAGTACGGTAAACGCATCATCAGGCTCGAAGATGGGATTATTAGGAAAGATATAGTAAACAATACCGAATTTGCCAGTATAGCGAATTAATAACTCGAAAGTTTTGCCCACAAAAACTGAATTGAGTTGGTGGATATTTGTCCTGTCGGGTTTGATGGCACTTGGAATTGCTTTACTGACGGTTTCATATCAATCCTATAAAGTGGCTGTCAGAAATCCAATTGAAAGTTTGCGCTATGAATGAAGCTGGCGGTGAGTT
>DAITNH010000242.1:0-8740 GCA_036834745.1 Prolixibacteraceae bacterium | reverse complement strand
TTAAACCCGGACTGACTTTTCAACTGGTTGCAGAAAATCAACTGGAAGGACAGGTAAAAGCTACACCAGCAATTGTTCGCGACAACATTATTTTGAGGACGGATAAGTTTTTGTACAGGATTGGGAAATAGGAAAAAGTGATCAGTGTTCAGTTCCAGTGTTCAGAATGCGAATTTGGGATGCTGAAAGTCAATTATTTTTAATGAATTAGGCATTTATTTAATGCCAGTTGCATTTCATAAACCCAGAGGGTTTGTATGTTTATAGAAAATATTCGAAGCGAGGACATACGACCCCGATGGGGTCGAACCCATTTCCTCTTCTATTTTTCTATAAACATTCGATGCCTCTGGCATCTGACAATATTTACTAAATGCCTAATTCAATATTTTTTATAGATAAATGTCGTTTAGTCAAGAATTTTATTGAGATCGAAGGTGCAAAAAAAACTCTGTGGATTCCTCTGCGTAACTCTGTGGTTAGTAATCCCTTTTTTAACACAGAGGCAACACAGAGTATCACAGAGAAAAGAGAATCTGGGATTTCAAGAAAAAATTCTTTTTCATAAAGGTTATTCTTAAACGACATTGATTTTAAGATATTATAGATCAAGTCGAATGCCCGTTTCTTAAAATAAAGAGACGGGCATTATTAATTGGCTAAAGCTCGTACCAAAATGGAACTAACTGAATTTTCAATATATCTTCCGAAACAAGCAGGGAATATCCGAGTAAACTAAACTTATAAGTTAGGGATATATTTATCTATAAAATTTAATCCATACGGTGATTTGAAAAATCAATATCCTAATGAGTTACTATCCACTTAAAAAATTATTAGATTTGCGTTATGAATTGGAAAGCTTATATAGAAACTAATGATAATATTTTGGTAGGTAAGCCAATCATTAAAGGAACCCGACTTTCTGTTGAGCATATCATTGGTTTACTTGCCTCTGGCTGGACAGAACAACAAATTCTTGAAAATTATCCCAGACTTTCAAGAGAGAGTTTACAAGCAGTTTTCGCTTTCATTCAGGATTTTCTAAAAGATGGTTTGTATTATAATGAACCACTAAAATCAGCTTAATGAGGCTCCTGGCAAACGAAAATTTCCCATTGACAAGTATAAAAATTCTAAAGGAAGCAGGGTATGATATTATTGCTGTAGGTCAGGATTTTGCTGGAATTCTTGATAGTGAAGTTATTGAATTGGCAACGAAAGAACAGAGAACAATCCTTACTTTTGATCGCGATTATGGTGAACTGATATTCAGAAAAGGATATAAACCTTTGGCTGGAGTGATTTATTTTAGATGGGATTATTTTCAACCAAATCAACCAGGGGAGTATTTGAAAAACCTGTTCGATTCAAAAAGCATTGGATTTGAAAATATGTTGACTGTGATTAGTGCTGACCATATCAGGCAACGAAAGTTCAGTTAGCTGAAATTTATATCGGTGATTTTCTGATAGAACCGCCTCTCGCTTGAGCTAATATCGCGAATTCGGGCCAATTGCTCTTTGAAATAATCCTTGCCAAAAATGTTGTTCGGATTTTTCAGGCGTTCATCGTCCATCGTAAAACCCTTGATAATATATTCTTTGAGAATTGATGTAGCCCAAATCCGAAAATGAGTTGCCTGGGTTGAATTAACCCGGTAACCAACCCAAATAATGGCATCCAGACTATAAAACTCGATGTTTCGTGTAACCTCTCATCCTCCCTCAATTTGAACTTGTGCAATTTTTGCCCAAGTTGCCTCTTTCATTAATTCACCTTCCTCGAAAATGTTTTTCATAAGTTTGGTTACCACACTTCATTCTTGGAACTTGAAATTTGGAACCTGAAACTTTCAAATACCAAGTTTCGATACTCTATTTAATGGCGATCATAATAGTTGTAACCAATTGAATTGCAGCGACAGGCGCCCAGATTCGTTCAATCTTACTTGGTGTAATCGTGTTTAGTACGGTTCCAATGCCGTAAAAACCAACAACAAACCAAATTGCGATTTCTGAAAAGGACATGAATTGTGGAAAAATCAAGCCAGCATTAACCAATACGATCATCATCAGGACACTTAAAAGAATCATATTTACGATTGCTACGATGCGCATCTTTTTGGGATATACACCGGGATATTTACCACCCATTGAGGCTGCTCCCCAAGGTAATCCTATGGAAAGACAAAACTGAAAAAGTATTACTACTCCAGTTAAAATTGCATTTGTAATTGCAAAA
The DNA here is from genome assembly GCA_036834745.1 of Prolixibacteraceae bacterium. Taxonomy (GTDB): domain Bacteria; phylum Bacteroidota; class Bacteroidia; order Bacteroidales; family Prolixibacteraceae; genus Aquipluma. The sequence continues at coordinate 6,496 of DAITNH010000242.1, read as the reverse complement.
TGGATTTCAGTCATGATATATTTGATGTGTTAATTTGCGTTTTAAAAGTTCTTTGGAATCTACAATGTCAAATTCCTGATTATTTTTGTTGAAAACCAAAATTATGAAGAACTGGTCATTCTTATCCATCCTTGCATTATTTTTTTCATTGTGTGTATTCGGTCAGGAGAAATTAAGTCTGAATGCTTTTGATGCACATACACGAAAGGGAATACCGTATGCAACCGTCAAGGTGTTGAATAAACCCGAAGGCGCCTATGCCAACGAGAACGGAATGTTCCTGATTAAAGCTACCAGGTCAGATTCCATAATGGTTTCGTGCGTTGGTTATAAACCCGCAAGATTGTTGATTGACAATGTAGATACGATTTTCCTTCAACCCGTTTTTATTGCGTTGGATGAAGTTAAAGTAAATGCGAAGAAAAGAAAAGAAAAAAGCTTTGGTTACTACAACACCAAAAAATCTACTACTTTTTTAGGAGGCAGGATTCATTCTGAATTTGCCACAAAACTTCTTATTCCCAAAGACTATGTTTCCTATAGGATAAAAAAAATCAAAATTAACACCAGAAACAGAAATGAAACGAATCCGGTTCGTCTTCATATTTATAGTCTGGGAAAAGATGGCTTACCAGATAAAGAATTGCTTACCGAAGATATTATCATTAATGACTGGATTAAAGCAAATGATGAAATTGACTTGGCCCGACTTGAACTGGTTTTATCTGAACGAATCCTTTTTGTTGGTATAGAGTGGATTGAGGGTGTTGTGGATCGTAAAATTGGGTATTTTACAAGTATAGGCTTTGGCTATACAAGTCAAATACCAGAAAAACTTACTTACTCTCGTACATTGAGAGACCCCAAATACCAATGGAGAGATGATTTGTGGGGCTCAAACTATCAAAACCTGATGGTTTCTTTGGTTATTGATTGACAAAATTAAAATCCCTCTTCAAAAACCAAATTCAAGGCTGACTTGGAACTTGAAATTTGGAACCTGGAACTTCCCAATACCACGGTTCCGGCAATTCCGGCAAAGCCATCCGAATTCGCCATTCCTTCGGAAAATAGTTGTTGGCGCGGTTACCGAGGTTTTTTACAAAGCCAAGCGGTACTCCCTGATATTGAACCAGCAACCAGCCTTTCACGGTTGAATCAATCTTGATTTCTTCCTTTTTCTGAAACAGCAATGCATCACGCAAATTGAGTTCAACCGATTCAAAAATAGAAGGATTGCGGTCAACTGAAAGAGCAAAAGTATGTTCCGGCAACAAATCATTCTTCTTGAATTGCGCCACCGGCAAGCCAAAACTAATCACGCGCAGTTGTTCTGAAAGTGCATTCAGCACCTGAATTTTATCTTCAGGGAAAGCAATCAGGAATTCGCTTTTGGCAAAGAATTCCGAGTTTTCAGTAGTCAGCCAATTTCGGATTTCGGCAAACTGTTTCGGCATTTTTTCAAGTCTCGATTTGATCTTTTTTGGAATTGAAAATGAATCGTCGCCGTCTTTTTTGCGGATCAAAGTCAGGAAAAAACCTTCGCCCTTAACTTTGTGCGGAAGAAATCGATAGCCAAATAAACCGTTGATTTCCATTTCCTGAACACCCCAGTTTTCCTGAAGCGGAATGCGGATACTTTCGATTTCATTATTTTCGGCCAGCCATTTCAGGTTTTCCTCATTTTCTGCCGGATTGAAAGTACAGGTGCTGTAAACCAGGTAGCCACCGGATTTTAAAGAGGGCCAAATATCAGCCAGAATACGGCGCTGACGCGTTGCACAAAGGTTCGTATTGTCAACCGACCACTGCTGAATGGCCGAAGCATCGCGCCTGAAAAGTCCTTCTCCGGAACAGGGTGCGTCAACCAGAATGACATCAAATAATCCTTCCAGAGTGCTGAAATCAGCCGGATCGTTGCTGCAAACCACCACATTTTGATGGCCCCATTTGCGGATATTCTCGTTCAAAACCGACACGCGCGACCGAATAACTTCATTCGAAATAAGCAGATCACTGCTCTCAAGCAAACTCAATAAATGTGTCGATTTTCCTCCCGGAGCCGCACACAAGTCCAGAACATTTCGGTTTTCGGTGTGTTCAATCTGACGAAAAGCTTGCTCAACAAACATCGAACTGGCTTCCTGCACATAATAGGCGCCCGAATGAAAGATGGGGTCGAGTGTATAGGAAGGTCGTTCATTCAGGAAAATACCGGTTTCGCACCATGAAATTTTTTCCGCTGAAGCAGGCGAACTGAATTTACGTGGATTGGTTCGCAAACTGATGGATGGAACCTGATCGAGCGATTGTACAAAGCGGTCAAAATCAGTCGGAAACTGACTCTTGATTCGATCTAAAAATGCGGCAGGTAATATTTCGGATGTCTTTTCGATGGTATTTTGAGTTTTCTTTTGATATTTGCCGGCAAGATAAAGTGATTGTGCATATAAAACAAATAACGATGGTTGATCAGAATTTAGTTTCGGACCTGAACAAACGGGCCGACGCAGCAAATTTGGTGGAAATGCTGAAAAATGTGGCAAAACAATTTCCTGGGAAAGCAGTTTTTACGACCAGCCTGGGGATTGAAGATCAGGTGATAACCGACATGATTTTCTTTAATAATCTGGACATTAAAGTGGTTACCCTTGATACCGGACGCCTGTTTGAGGAAACCTACAAAGTACTTAACCGGACAATAGAAAAATATGGGAAACAGATTCATGCCTATTTTCCCAAACACGAATCGGTTGAAAAGATGGTTACCGAAAAAGGGCCTTTGAGTTTCTATTTGTCGGTTGAAAACAGGAAAGAATGTTGCCATATCAGAAAAGTTGAACCACTTGGACGCGCTTTGGACGGAATGGAATGCTGGATTACAGGTCTGCGTGCTTCGCAATCGGAAAACCGCCACGATCTTGACTTTTTCGTTTGGGATGCAGGATTTAAACTGATAAAATGCAATCCGCTGCTAAATTGGTCGCTCGAAGATTGCCAAAAATATGTGAAGGAAAACAATGTGCCATACAACGTTTTGCACGACCGTGGTTTTGTAAGTATAGGCTGCGCTCCCTGCACGCGCGCCATTCAGCCTGGAGAAGATTTCCGCGCCGGTCGCTGGTGGTGGGAAGACAATTCGAAGAAGGAATGCGGGCTGCATACGCATCAGGAGTAGAGAGTATGAAGTGATTATAAGATCACGTGGGATATGAGTTTTATAAATTATTAGGTTTATATTTGTTGAAAATGAGATGAAATGGATATTGCGATTTCTAAGAATAAAGTTCCTATTCGTTTGACAACTGAACGTTGGCAGCACATCTCAATTGGACATCCTGAAATAGCGAATTTTTATTACGAAATACTGGAAACAGTTGAGAATCCTCAAGTTATTTATGAGGGAAATCAAGGAGGAGTGATTGCTGTTAGTTTCAAATATGAACCCTCAGATAAATTCATTGTTGTTGTGTACAAAGAAATAAGTCCAGCAGACGGATTTATTATAACAGCTTATTTATCGAATAAAGAACAAAAATTTGACAAAAAGAAGATAGTATGGAAACATTAGCTGTGAATGAACTAAAAGAAATATTACCATATTTCATGAAGCATAGAAATGTATGGTCAAATTATGATGAAGATGCGGATTGTTTATACTTTCATTTTAAAAAACCCAATAACGCAGATCATACTGAAATGACAGATGATGATATCATTATCAGGTACGAGAATGATGAGATTATTGGTCTTACAATACTTAATGCAAGTAAAAGGTAACATCTCCTGGGTTCAAAGTATGCCTGGTCAATTGTCCCTTATCTCCCGTCCAAACGGAGTCAGCGCGAGCGATACCAGTTTGAAATGTTGTTTGGCCCATGGAATTCCGATGATGGTGATGCCGAGCAACAAACCAAAAATTAAATGAGTCAGGGCGATCCAGATTCCGCCAATAAGTAACCAGATTATATTCATGATGGTGGAAAGACATCCCGGCGAACCCGGACTTAAACCGATGGTTTTCCCGAATGGCCACAAAGCTAAAAAAGCCAGTTTGAAGGATTGAATTCCAAATGGAATCCCGATGATGGTGATACACAGCAAAAAGCCCGCAACTATGTATTCCAGAAAAACCAGAAAACCTCCAAAAACGAACCAGATTAAATTTCCAAGTGTGCCCATGTCGAATTGTTTTAAATTTCGATTTTAAAATTACAACTTTTGAATCAATCAGTTTGCCCGTTTTTCCGAAGAATAGGGCATCTAAAGTATTTCACCGGTAAACGGAATATCTATCTTTGCCGCTGTCGAATAACACCTTCCGAAAATTGACAATCAAGGTTTATTCAAAGCAGAAACGAATGACAAAATTATTTTCGAACGAGGCTTTCGCAGCGATTCGTATTCGCGATTTCCGCCTGTTTTTGGCGTACCGGTTTTTTATGACTGCAGCCGTTTTAATGCAGGCCGTGATCGTAGGCTGGCAATTGTACGATCTCACCAAAGACCCGCTCTCGCTTGGAATGATTGGTCTCACAGAAGTTATTCCACAGGTAAGCATTGCGCTGTTCGCCGGACATTTTGTAGATATCTGGGACCGGAAACGGATCATTTTCCGCACCAGTTTTTTACTGCTTGTTGGCTCCGCAATTTTGCTCGGTTCAAGCGTTGATTCCGAACTCACCAGCTTTCTGAAGGGAACCGCGCCGATCTTCATCACCATTTTTATTGTCGGACTGGTTCGCGGAATTCTGATGCCTGCACATACTGCTCTGCTGGGACAACTGGTTCCGAGGAAATTACTTTCAGGAGCAGCAACCTGGGGAAGTACCGTTTGGCAGGTGGCTGCGGTTACCGGGCCTGCTTTGGGTGGTTTGGTTTACGGCTTCTTCGGAATTGTTCCTGCCTATATTTTGGTATTTACCTCCTTCCTGACCTGCGTAATTATAATCTCTTTCATAAAAAGTCCGGGAAAAGTGGTTCATGAACCGAACCGCGATGACCGCATTTTTGCCAGTATTTCGGAAGGAATCCGGTACGTATTTAAAAATCAGGTTTTACTGGGCGCATTTACGCTCGATATGTTCGCTGTTTTGTTTGGCGGAGCAGTGGCCATGCTGCCGGTTTTCGCTTCCGATATTCTGAAAGTCGGACCCGAAGGCCTGGGAGTGCTGCGTGCTTGTCCGGCAATTGGTGCAATTCTGATGTCGGTGGCGCTGACCGTTTATCCACCTGTAAGACATTCAGGCCGGAAAATGCTGCTAAGTTTGGTAGGATTCGGGGTTTGCATGATTGTTTTTGCCCTATCCAAAAATTTTTACCTGTCGGCAACAGTCCTGCTTTTAAGCGGTTCGTTCGATTTTGTGAGTGTTGTTGTCAGGAGCAATATCCTTCAGTTGTTTACTTCCAACGAAATGAAAGGTCGCGTTTCGTCGGTCAACAGTATTTTCGTCGGTTCGTCAAACGAGTTGGGAGCTTTCGAATCGGGTGCTGCTGCAAGTCTGATGGGATTGGTTCCATCGGTTGTGTTTGGCGGAGCGATGACATTGATTGTGGTTGGTGTGGCTACTTTCGCAGCACCAAAATTAAGGCGGCTATCGTTGAGAGATTGATTTCTTTAAACCTTCGTCAGTTTCCATTTTCCTTTCCTGAAAAAATACCATGCAGTGAGGGTGAGTGCCGATTCGGCGGCAACGATGGCAATGCAGATTCCTTCAATTTTCATATCGAGCACAATTCCAAGCAGGTATGCCAATGGAATTTCGAACAGCCAGAAGCAGAACAGGTTGATTTTTGTTGGGGTAACCGTATCGCCGCTACCGTTAAATCCCTGAACCAGCACCATGCCAAATGCATAAAACACAAAGCCATAACTGATAATTTGCAGACTCTTTGCCCCACTTTCAACCACTGCCGGATCTTCAATGAAAATCCTGATAAATGGTTCAGGCCAAATAGCGAAGATCCACCCAATTGATCCGAGCAGTACCATATTGGCAATTGCTGTAATCCAAACAGTTCGTTCAGCCCGGTCGGGTTGTTTGGCGCCAAGGTTTTGCCCAACCAGTGTCGATGCAGCGTTGCTCAATCCCCACGAAGGCAGCAAGGCAAAAACCACAACGCGGATGGCGATGGTGTAACCCGCCAGTACTTCAGCGCCCAATTCAGAAATAATACGAAAAAGAGCAATCCAGCTCGAGGTTGCGATGATGTACTGCAAAATTCCTCCGGCTGACAACCTGAACAACTGAAACATCACTTTTAATTTTATTCTGAGGTGATGAAGTTCAAGCCGAATTCGTTTGTGTCCTTTAAAAAGCAGATAGAATTGATAGCAGACTGCCAGTCCACGGCCAATGGTGGTTGCTATTGCGGCACCCATCAGACCCAATTCAGGAAATGGACCGATACCGAAAATCAGAAGCGGATCGAGAACAATGTTGAATAGGTTGGCCATCAGCATAACACGCATCGAAACAGCCGCATCGCCCGAACT
>DAITNH010000241.1:0-8761 GCA_036834745.1 Prolixibacteraceae bacterium | reverse complement strand
AATTTGCTTGCCGACGATGTGAAGTTCAAAAAAGCCAAACTTGGTTACTACATGGGAAATTTTAAATGGGCAAAAGCACAGCTCGATGCTTTGAAAGCCAGCACTTCGAAGCTGATTGCCAATGATGCTATGGAGTTGGCCCTTTTTATCAGCGAGAATATGGAGGATGATTCTACTGCAACTCCGCTCCGGATGTTTGCCCGTGCCGATCTCCATTTTTTTCGCAACCATTCTTCGGAAGCTTTGGCTGCGCTCGATTCTATCAGTAAATTGTATGCGTTTCATTCGCTGACAGATGATGTAAACTTCCGCAGAGCCGGTGTTTATCAGAAGCAAGGCAAATACGAAGAAGCTGCCGTTTTACTTGAATCAATCGTGAAAGAAAATAGTTGGGAAACACTGGCTGACGATGCGCTTTTTCAGCTTGCAACCTTATATCAGAACAAACTGAACAGAAAAGAGGATGCGATGGAACTCTACAAGAAAATGCTGTCAGACTACCCCGGAAGTGTTTATGTGGTGGATGCGAGAGCAGAGTACAGGAAAATGCAGGGTTCTGACAAGCCTGACAGTCAATTGGATCCAGCCAAAACAAAAGAAGATTTGTTTTTCAGAGGCCTATCTCCGAATCCATGAAGCAGCTATCGAAAGCCTACATTTATGCACTGCTTTCGGTTGTCCTGTGGTCAACAGTTGCCACAGCATTTAAAATCGGACTAAAAACACTTTCGCCACTTTACCTGATTTTGACTGCATCGGCATTTTCGTTACTTACTTTTTTCTTGGTCATCCTATTTCAGGGTAAATTAAAGGCATTGTTCACCGTTTCATGGACAGGACTTGGTAAATCGGCAATGCTCGGAGCGTTGAATCCTTTCGGGTATTATCTCATACTATTTCAGGCATACAGCTTGCTTCCGGCGCAGGTTGCACAGCCGTTGAACATGATTTGGCCCATCACGCTGGCTTTGCTTTCAGCTCCCTTGCTTGGTCAAAAAATTACAGCACGAAACATTGTGGCAATTCTCATCAGTTTTGTTGGTGTGATTTTTATTTCGTCGCAGGGAAGTCTTTCAGGAATGAAAAATACAAATCTCACCGGAGTTTTGCTGGCAGTTGGAAGCAGTGTGATCTGGGCACTTTTCTGGATTTTGAGTGTGCTCGACAAACGCGAAGAAATTTTCAAGCTTTTCTGGAATTTTGCTTTCGGATTGATTTATCTGCTGATTGCAGCTTTTCTGTTCACCGATTTTCAAATTCCGGAAGTGAAAGCTTTGCCGGCAGCCATTTATATCGGTCTTTTCGAACTCGGAATTACTTATATTTTGTGGATGAAAGCCATGCATCTGAGTGAAAACAATGCAAAAACCGGCAACCTCATTTTCTTATCACCTTTTCTGTCTTTGATATTTATTCATTTTATTTTAGGCGAAACTATTTATTATACCACTTTTATCGGTCTTGCATTTATTATTTTGGGCATATGGTTTCAGCAAAAAAAAGTAACAAAGGCACAAAGTACCTAAGTGCCAAAGCAAATAGAAGTTTTTACTTTGGTACTTTATAACTTGCAACTTGCGAAAAGAATTACTTTTGAATAATAACTTAAGATTATCAATGGAAAGCAAACCAATAAGAATACTGGGCATCGATCCGGGAACCAATGTAATGGGTTACGGATTGATCGAGGTATTGAACAACAAGCCGCGAATCCTGAATGTTGGCGTCATCAAAACCACCGGATCGGATCACTATCAGAAATTGAAAAATATTTTCGATCGTACTGTTTTGCTCCTGAACGAGTTACAGCCAGACGAACTTGCAATTGAATCACCTTTTTACGGAAAGGACATTCAGGCAATGCTTAAACTGGGACGCGCACAAGGTGTGGTGATGGGTCTGGCGCTGAGCCGTAACATTCCCGTTTCCGAATATGCCCCGCTGAAGGTGAAACAATCGATCACCGGGATGGGACGGGCAGCCAAAGAACAGGTGGCTTTTTTCCTGAAAAACATGTTTACCCTGAACGAACTTCCGAAAGAGCTGGACGCTACCGATGCCGTGGCCGTAGCCGTTTGTCATTACCTGCAAATGAAAAACCCGATAACAAAATCAGGAGTAAAAAGCTGGGGAGATTTTGTAAAGAAGCATCCTGATAGGGTAAAGTAGCGAGCAAAAAAATCCCGGTTTCCCGGGATCTTTGTATCTTGAATTTTTCAATCGAACCTTTAGCCTAATTCAATTTCTTTGGCAATGGCGGCGGTTATTTCAGCCATTTCTTCTTTGGTAAACGACAGCTTTTTTGAGAAGTGAAGCAAATCAGCCTCCGTCTGCATAGGTACCAAATGAATGTGCGCATGAGGCACTTCCAATCCTAAAACCATCACCCCAACTTTTTTGCACGGAATGGCTTTCTGAATACCAATTGCTACTTTTTTTGCAAATAGCTGTAGTCCCACGTAGGTTTCGTCGTCCAGATCGAACAGGTAATCGACTTCCTTTTTTGGAATAACCAGGGTGTGCCCTTTGGCAACCGGAAAAATGTCAAGAAAAGCGAAGAAATTTTCATCTTCGGCTACCTTCCATGCAGGAATTTCTCCGCTAACAATTTTGGTAAAAATGCTGGCCATTTTTTTTGATTATCAGATTGCGATATCAATAATTTCGAATTGCATTTTGCCTGATGGCACCTGAATTTCAACTACATCACCAAGCTTCTTGCCCAACAGTCCTTTTGCAATAGGCGTTTGGATAGAGATTTTTCCAACTTTCAGATCTGCTTCAGGTTCTGAAACAATGGTATATTGCATGGTGGTATTGTTCGTTTTGTTAAGAATCGTAACCTTGTTCAGTATCTGAACACTTGAGGTATTAATTTTCGATTCGTCGATTATTCGCGCGGTGGCAATTTGTTCGCTTAGTACCGACATCTTTGCTTCTAGCATGCCCTGAGCATCTTTTGCTGCATCATATTCGGCATTTTCCGAGATATCGCCTTTTTCAATTGCTTCACCAATTGCTTTCGAAATTTTAGGACGCTCAATTGTGATCAAACGATCGAGTTCATCTTTCAATTTTTTAAGGCCTTCTTCAGTAATATAAGTAACCTTCTTCATGGTTTTTGTTCTTTCTTTAAACACTATTAAAACAAAAAAGAATTCCGGCCATTGCGGAACTCTTTCGGGATACAAACTTATAAAAAAATTTCACCTTTGCTAACCAGTATGTTTTATAAAACAATTAATTGTCTGGATAATAAAAAGTTTCATGCCTTGCCTCTTTTTATTTGAAGGTGTAAAAAGGTTTTCAACTTGTCAATAAATCCAAATGGGCAGAGGTTCGGCTAATATTTTCGTTCCAGAATTTGAGAGTAAATAACTGCTTTTCGCAACGAAAAATCATCGAGGTAGCTGCTCGTTTCTTCCATCAGATTATCTTCCTCTTCTTCAGTCTGTATGTTCATGCTTGAAACAGATGGGCGCTTGACACGTTCGGGCAAGGTGCTAACAAACCTCGATTTGAACAGTCCTTTCTTATTCATGTCGAGGCTGCTCTTAAATTCTGTTCTGTCAGGTATCTGCGGAATTCGCATTGGTTTGAGCTTCTTTTCTTTAGGTTCTTCGAGAAAATCTTCACCGAGCAATTGATCCAGGAAAAAATTCCTTGCATTGTCCTCTTCTGGTTCCTCCTCTTCAACCGGAATGGGTGCATTTTTTTCCTTCTTACTTTTATTGATTGCCGCATAAATAGAAAGTGCAACAGCAATAATCAGAAATATATAATCTTCCATTTTGATTGTTTTTTTAGACGGAATAAAATAATTTGTCCTTTTCTTTGTTCTAATTAAAGGATTAAAGATATAAAAAATGGTTCAGTTTTCGGGTAAAGGTTTAAAAACAGTTCTGATTTGCATGTTTCTCATTACAGGCATTAGCGGATGTGAGGATGATTACACTTCGGTGATTCCTTATGTGAGAGTCGATATGAATTTTAATCCTACCAGTTACATAGAATTCAATATTCCGGGAGGTTCGGTATATTTTAAAAGCGCCGGCTTTGGTGGGCTCATTGTTTTTCGCGATCAGATCGACAGTTCAAATCCTTTTCTTGCATTCGATGCTGCCTGCACCCACGAAGTTTCATCAACCTGTAGGGTCACAACTGATGGGAGTGGAATAGCCGAATGCCCATGCTGTGGTTCTCAATACATTCTTTCCGGAGGAAATGGCAGTCCGGTGAAGGGACCTGCAATCGAACCTTTGAAACAATACCGCACTTCTTATACCGGGGGTCGCATCATCATCAGGAATTAGTTTCGACCAATTGAAAATTACACCTATTTGCCAAAATAAAAAGGAGCCCTTAAAAGCTCCTTTTCTAATTCGTTATTATACTTCAATATTGTCTTAGTACCTGTAATGATCCGGTTTGTATGGGCCTTCAGCAGAAATTCCAAGGTATTCGGCCTGATCGGGTGTTAAAACAGTAAGCTTAACGCCAAGTTGTTCAAGATGCAAGCGGGCAACTTCTTCGTCGAGGTATTTTGGCAAACGGTAAACATCTACAGGGTAATCTTTCTTCCAAAGTTCGAGCTGTGCCAATGTTTGGTTAGTGAATGAGTTAGACATTACAAACGATGGGTGACCGGTAGCACAACCAAGGTTTACCAAACGGCCTTCAGCAAGCAGAAAAATGGAATGCCCGTCAGCATAAGTATATTTATCGACTTGCGGTTTGATATTTGTTTTGCGGATACCAGCCCATTTTTCGAGGCGGACAACCTGAATTTCGTTGTCGAAATGGCCAATGTTACATACAATTGCCTGATCTTTCATTGCAGCCATGTGTTCTCCGGTGATAATGTCTTTGTTTCCGGTAGTGGTCACAAAAATGTTTCCTTCCGAAACGGCATCGTTCATTGTTTTTACTTCAAAACCTTCCATGGCAGCCTGAAGGGCGCAAATCGGATCAATTTCGGTCACAATTACACGGGCTCCGTAACTGCGCATCGAGTGTGCACAACCTTTGCCAACATCGCCGTAACCGGCAACAATCACAACTTTTCCGGCAATCATCACATCCGTAGCACGTTTAATTCCATCGGCCAACGATTCGCGGCAACCATAAAGGTTGTCGAATTTTGATTTTGTAACCGAATCGTTCACGTTGAAGGCTGGAAACAATAGTTTGCCTTCATTCTTCATTTGGTACAAACGGTGGACACCTGTTGTAGTTTCTTCTGAAACGCCCTTGATTAAAGGTGCCTGACGGCTCCAGCGCTGCGGATCGAAAGCCAATACTTCTTTCAGCGCATTGTTCAGCTCAATTTCATCTTCTGCTTCAACCGGCAGGTCGAGAATGGATGGATTTCTTTCGGCTTCATAACCACGGTGAATCATCATCGTAGCATCACCTCCATCGTCAACGATCAGATTCGGTCCGAGGCCGTCGCCAAAATCAAGCGCCCGCTCGGTACACCACCAGTATTCGGCCAACGATTCGCCTTTCCAGGCAAAAACCGGAATTCCGGCAGCAGCAATAGCAGCGGCAGCATGATCCTGTGTGCTGAAAATATTACAACTTGCCCAGCGCACTTCGGCACCCAGTTCAACGAGTGTTTCAATCAGCACGGCAGTTTGAATGGTCATGTGGAGTGAACCCATGATGCGCGATCCTTTCAGCGGTTTGGCCGCTGCGTATTTTTTTCTGACCGACATCAGTCCGGGCATTTCTTTTTCTGCAATTTCAATCTCTTTCCGGCCGAAGGCTGCAAGCGACATATCCGCAACTTTGTATGTCATTTGTTCAAGTGTTAATGTTGTCATTTCTGAAATTTATAATTTTGGTGCGAAGGTAATTAAATGAATATATTTTTATTATTAATGTATGTTAACAATTTTGTTTTTACTGAATGTTTGAACCTTAATTGTTACTCCCGTTTCTGAAAAAATGCAATGGTATCGGTTTTATCCTTTGAAAGCTGATTTTTCAATGCATCAATTGATGAGAATTTTTGTTCTTCCCTTAGTTTTTTGAAAAACATCAATTGGATAGGTTCTCCATAAATGTCTGATTCAAAATCGAATATATGAACTTCAATGCTCCGGTTGTCGGCGTTGTTGTTAACAGTTGGCCGGCTTCCAATGTTCAGCATTCCCTGAAATGTTTGGTTCATCACCGTTATATTTACTGCGTAAACACCGTATCCGGGAATGATTTTATCAGGATCGGAAGCTTGAATGTTAGCGGTTGGGAACTGAATTTTTCGCCCGAGCTTTTGTCCTTCAACAACAGTACCATGAAGTGTAAACGGGTATCCCAGAAAAGCGTTGGCCGTCTCAAAATCTCCTTGCTGAATGGCCTCACGAATTTTGGTCGAACTGATGTGCGATTCGTTCATCAGCAGTACGTCCAGTTTTTCGATTTGAAACTCATGCCGGTCAGCACATTTTTTGAGAAATTCGAAATCACCCTGACGATTCTTTCCGAATTTATGGTCGTACCCTACCACCAGAAATTTCGTATGTATTTGGTCAACCAGCACTTGTTCAACAAATTCTTCATAGGTTAACCTGGAAAATTCAGGAGTGAAAGGATAAATAATCAGGTGATCGATGCCGGATTGCTTAAACAAGACGATTTTTTCCTCCAAAGTGGTCAACAGGCGCAAGGTGGTTTCGCCCGGAGCCACAACTTTCCGCGGGTGGGGATCGAAAGTGAAAATAACCGATTCCCCGTTAATTGTTTTTGCCAGATCGTGCAGCCTGTCTATAATTTTTCGGTGCCCCAAATGAACCCCATCAAAGGTTCCGATTGTTAGAACAGGGTTTTGTGCATGGAAGCTATTCAGGTTTCTGTGTATCTTCACAAGTTGAAGGGTTAAAATTCGGGTCAAAAATAGTTATTTAAGGTGGCAATATTGAAAAAGGAACAACCGTTCGGATGAAATTATTATTTTTATGCCCTTCATTGATCGTTAAAAATAATACCGTGAAAAATATATTTCTGATTTTACTTGTTCTTGCAGTGTTTATTTCTGCCTGCAAAAAACCAAATGGATTCGTTATTAGTGGAAAAATTACCAATGCCGAGGAGAAATATCTCTATTTGGACGAACTGAAAGTAGCTGCCAGTTTGCCGGTTGATTCCGTTAAAATTAAAAAAGACGGTACTTTCGAATTCAAAGGGAAAATCGATTATCCGAACTTCTATCTGTTGCGCCTTTCCGGAGAAAATTTTGTGACTCTTTTGGTCGATACCACCGAAAAAATTACAGTTTATGGTGATGCCGCCAATTTCGCGCGCGATTACATCGTTGAAGGATCGCCGGGCTCGCAGCTTGTTCAGGAATTGAACAACCGGCTCACGGTAACCAAGCACAAACTGGACTCCATCCGGTCGAGGATGATTGTTTTCAGAACACGTGAAGGTTATGAGGCGGAGAAAGCCAGATGGGAGCAGCAATTGATCGACATTAAAAAAGGGCAAATAGAATATTCAACCGATTTTGTTCAGAAACATCCATTCTCGATGTCGTCAGTACTGGCCCTTTATCAGAAGTTTGACGACTCAAATTATGTCGTTCAGGATTTACAATCTTTAAAAGTAGCTGCTTCGGCGTTGAACTCAGTTTTCCCGAAATCAGAACATGTAAAAGCATTGTATGCCAACACGATGAGACTGATGGCCCAGGAGAAAAACACTAAACTAAAGGAATTCATTCAGGAGCATGGTGCAAACTCTCCGGATATCTCCTTACCTGATGCCAATGGGAAAGAAATTTCGCTTTCCTCACTGAGTGGGAAAATTGTTCTGATTCAGTTCTGGTCGGCAAAAGATCGTGGGTCGAGAATTCAGAACCAGGCTCTAACCGAGCTTTACAGTAAATATAAGTCGGGAAACTTTGAAATTTATCAGGTAAGCATTGATACCGAACGCAACCTCTGGCTCGATGCTATTGAGCAGGACGGTCTGAAATGGATAAATGTTGGCGACATGAAAGGAAGCGTGACAGCTTTGCACAACTTCAATATACAGAAAATCCCATCAAACTATGTTCTTGATAAAGAAGGAAATATTGTTGCAAGAGACATTCAAGGGCCGGAACTTGACAAGACGATAGGTAAACTTACCAAATGATAATGGCTCAAGACAAAAAGATTTATTTTGTATCAGATGTTCATTTGGGTGCCCCCGCTCTAAAGAACAATAAAGAGCGCGAACTGGCCTTTGTAAGCTGGCTGAACGAAATTAAGGACGATGCTTCGCACTTGTTTCTGATGGGCGATATCTTTGATTTTTGGTTCGAGTACAAAACGGTTGTTCCGCGCGGTTTTACACGTACTTTGGGCAAAATTGCCGAGATTTCTGATTCCGGCGTTGAAGTCCATTTCTTTACCGGTAATCATGACGTTTGGGTTTTCGATTACCTTCCGAAGGAACTGGGAATGATTTTGCACCGCGACGAATTCAGGGTCCAACTTGGAGAAAAAAAATTCTTTCTCGCTCATGGCGATGGCTTCGATTTGTCAGACAAAGGTTATTTATTCCTGAAAAAAATGTTTACCAGCAAAATCCTTCAATGGATGTTTGCCCGGATTCATCCCAATTTATCGCTTTCTTTTGGTCACCGCTGGTCAAAACATTCCAGAATTTCAAAAGGTATTTCCGGTGAAGGTTTTAAGGGTGCAAATAAAGAAGGAATGTTTATTTTTGCAGAATCAATTCTCCAAAACGAAAAGTTTGATTATTTCATATTCGG
>DAITNH010000240.1:4409-8767 GCA_036834745.1 Prolixibacteraceae bacterium | reverse complement strand
CCGATTTATCAGTGCCGGCGATTCGGTAAAAATTCTGCGCCGCCAGAATGACACCTTTGAAATGCGGGCTGTGGTTACTTCGGTCAACCCCGGACTGGACGAAAATAACCGCTCGGTGGTGGTCAATATTTTGCTGGCAACCAACCAAAACTGGCCGAAACCTGGCGAAAATCTTCACCTTTCAATCGAAACTTCTTCGAAAATAGAAGTCATTTCGGTACCGGTTGAAGCATTGACTTATGAAGGAAACGATCCGATTGTTTTTGTGCAGATCGACGAATCAACTTTCGAAAAACGCAAAGTGGATGTTCAGGAATTTCGGGAAAAATATGCTGTGGTGCGCAGTGGCCTCGATAAAAATGAACGACTGGCAGCTACCCAGATTTTCAGTCTGAAAGCCCTTTCACGTTTCGATAAAATTGCTGAAGAATAAATCCATCACTGAAACAAACGACCATGCTCAATCAAATTATCACCTTCAGCGTCAGACAAAAATTCGTGGCACTTTCACTGGTTATCCTGATGGCAGTTGCGGGTTATTTCTCACTCATTCAACTACCAATAAACTCCCTGCCCGATGTTACGCCCGTTCAGGTTTTGGTCATCACCAAGGCAGGCCGCTTTTCGCCTTTCGACGTCGAAAAACTGGTCAGCTACCCGATTGAAACGGCCATGAACGGTTTGCCCAAAGTGAAGCAGGTTCGCTCCACTTCGCAATTCGCGCTTTCTGCCGTCACCATCGAATTCGAGGAAGGCACCGATATTTATTTTGCCCGGCAAATGGTCAGTCAGCGACTGCAATCCATTTCCGCTGAATTGCCGCCGGATGTTTCTGCTCCGCAACTGGGGCCGATTTCAACGGCATTGGGCGAGATTTACCAGTACGCTGTCCGGGGCGAAAACAAATCGCTCACCGAATTGCGCGAAATTCAGGACTGGATCATTGCACCGCAACTGAAGGTGGTAAAAGGCGTGACCGAGATCAATTCGTTCGGGGGTTTTGTCAAGCAATACGAGGTGGTCGTTTCTCCTGAAAAAATTCGCACTTATGGCATCGGGATTAAGGAAATTACCGACGCCATTGCCAATAACAACAGTGTTTCGGGCGGAAATTTTCTGGAACACAACCGCGAGCAATATATTATTCGCGGGTACGGCCAAATCAACAAGCCTGAAGATATCCGCAACATTATTATCCGGAGCATCAACAACAAGCCGGTGTATATCAAAGACATTGCCGATGTGGTGGTGAGTACGCAAATCCGTCAGGGCGGGGTTACGCAGGACGGGAAAGGCGAAATTGTGAGCGGTATTGTGATGATGCTTCGCGGTGGAAACGGACGACAGGTGATTGCGGAAATCGAAGATAAAATTGAAGTCATCAACAAATCGCTTCCGGATGGCGTGCAAATCGAAAAATTTTACGACCAGTCGGATTTGATCGACCGCACAACTTCAACCATTTCGACGAACCTGCTTGAAGGAGGTTTTCTGGTTATCGTAGTGCTGTTGCTGCTTCTGGGCGAAATTTCCGGAGCATTGATTGTGGCTGCGGTTATCCCGTTTTCGATGCTGTTTGCATTTATCGGAATGCGCGAATTTGGGCTGGCAGCCAACCTGATGAGTTTGGGCGCTATCGACTTCGGGATGGTGGTGGATGGTTCGGTGGTGATGATCGAAAATATCGTTCACCGGCTGCAAAAAAACAAAGGCGAAAATGTGGATGATGTGGTTATTTCAGCCTCCAAACAGGTGGTTCGGCCCATTTTCTTCGGAGTATTGATTATCCTGATGGTGTATGTCCCGATCATGACTTTCAGCGGAATGGAAGGTATTTTGTACCGACCGATGGCGATAACCGTTGCAGCCGCCGTTCTGGGTTCGCTGTTGCTTGCCCTGATTTTTGTGCCTGCCATTTCGTCCATTATTTTCAGGAAAGGTGTAAAAGTTCGCCGGAATTACCTGATCGATTGGATCAAACCACGCTATTACAGCGGATTGGACAAAAATCTGGATCGGCGCAAGTTTGTGAGCATTGCTGCCGCAGTCATCTTCGGCTTGTCGATGATTGTAATGACCCGCCTTGGAACCGAATTCCTTCCTGAACTTGATGAAGGTTCGATTCTGGTTGAACAGGTTCGCATGCCTTCGGTAACGCTAAAAGAGTCGATGGACAACGCGAACTGGCTGGGCGGAAAGCTGATGGAAAATATTCCGGAGATAAAAACGGTGGTTCCGAAAACCGGCCGCTCCGATTTGGCCAACGACTGGATGGGCGTGCACCAGACCGATGTTTGGGTGGTGCTGAAACCAACCGACGAATGGAGAGATGGAATTTCGAAAGAAGATATTGTGGCGCAAATTGAACCCTTTCTGAAGACTGAACCCGGATTGGCGTACAATTTCACACAGCCGATTGCCATGCGCGTTGACGAACTGACCAGCGGCGTAAAGTCCGATCTGGCCGTAAAAATTTACGGCGAAGATCTGGATCAGCTTAATCAGATCGGAGAGAATATTTCTGCGATTGTTTCTGAAATGGCAGGAACAGCCAACTTTTTTGTGGAACAACCCATCGGGCAACCGTACCTGACGATTGAAATTGATCGTGAAGCGCTGGCTACTTTTGGCTTGAATGTGAATGATGTTCAGGCGGTAATTGAAGCCGGAATTGGCGGGCAGGTTGCCGGTCAGTTGTACGAAGGCCAGCGTCGCTTTGATATTCAGGTGCGGTATCCGGCAGAATTTCGTTCCGAATTGCAGAAGATTCAGGAGATACCGGTGCCACTTCCCAATGGCGAATTTATCCCGATTAAACGGGTGAGCCATATTGTTGCACAGGAAGGGCCCCGCGAAATACAGCGTGAAAACGGCTGGCGGCGACTGATTGTCGGCATCAACATCAAAAATATCGACATGGGAACTTACGTCACACAGTTGCAGGAAGCCATTGATCAGAAAGCGAATGTTCCGGCAGGTTATTTTCTGGAATACGGCGGAACCTTCGAAAACCAGAAACGCGCCATGAGCCATCTGTTGCTGGTGGTTCCTTTGTCGCTGTTCATTATTGTCGGTCTTATGTACCTCAACTTCGGGAAAATGCGCTATGCGATCATCATTTTAATGAACCTGCCATTCGCATTTTCAGGAGGTATTTTCCTGCTTTGGATGCGCGGAATGTACCTTTCGGTGTCGGCCAGTATTGGTTTTGTAGCTTTGTTTGGGGTTGCTGTTTTGAACGGTATTGTGCTGCTCGACCACATCAACGAACTCCGTAAAGAAGGCGGACCGCTTCGAAAAACCATCATAGACGGATCGGCTGACCGTTTGCGCCCCGTTTTAATGACGGCATTGGTGGCCAGTTTAGGCTTCATTCCGATGGCATTTAATTCCGGTCCCGGCTCCGAAGTTCAGCGTCCTTTGGCAACTGTTGTAATTGGTGGATTAATTACTTCGACTTTCCTGACTTTGTTGGTTTTACCAATCATTTACTACTGGGTAGAAGAAAAACGTGAAAAGAAGAAGTTGAAAAATGAGGTGGTGATTGAGGGGGAATAAAATGTCGATTTATGTCCTAAGGTTAAAAGCTATTTTCGGCAAAATTTTCTAAATGCGACAATCGTTTGACAATATCCGTATGTTAAGAATATACGGCCAATTAGATCAATAAGGAAGACAATTCCTTTCGGGTTGTATTCTTTTAGATAATCAAAACTATGGGAAGCAAATAACGATTGTGAAAAGAGTTTTAATGTGGTATCTATTTTTACTTTAACAGATTAAAAAAGTTTGTAAATTATTGATATTTATCGGATTATATTTGCGTAAGTGATTGTAATTTAGTATTTTAGTAATGTAATCGAAAAACAAATCTATCGTTCCGAAAAATGTTTAATACGAGCTAAAAAACACAATGAATATGGAAAAACACTGGACTCTGTGACACAGAGGCTAAGTGACACCTTATTGAATATAAGCATGTGTTTTGCAATAACACAAAGAAGTTTTTTGACAAGGCAGAACATTACACCAAAGGAATAGTGCAAAGCGAATTATGTAACATCGAAAGTATTAGTGAAGACCTTGATGCCAATCTTGCCAGAGCCATAGACCAGATGGGCTACTTATATATGCTGGATATTCATTCCGACAAAAGATATTTACCCAGAAGCCCGATTTATTTCTTCCAGAACGTAAAAGCTCCAAAGGGCCAGATCCAAAAAAACTCAAAGCGACAACTCCGGATATGAATGTATCTATCTGGAATAAAAGTTTGGATCAGATCGAACCCCGAATGCTGGTTTACGCAAAACAATGTCTGCCAAGAATACCGTTGAAATAAAATATTCGTTCACCAA
>DAITNH010000240.1:0-4309 GCA_036834745.1 Prolixibacteraceae bacterium | reverse complement strand
TACGCAAAACAATGTCTGCCAAGAATACCGTTGAAATAAAATATTCGTTCACCAATGCCAATCTGGAACAATACACGCATCAGTCATTGGCGTATATGCAGGCACAGCGGTTCTTTGTCGAACATTGCATCAAAGAATCAAAACAAATACTGGGATTAGATCAATTTCAGACCCGCAAGTGGCTGGCATGGCAACATCAGGTAGCGTTGAATTTATTGGTGTCTTCGTTTATTCTGAAAGAAAAACTGTTTTGTTTTGATGATTTACCACTTCTTTCAGCAAGGGATATAAAGGAAATGTTTGTATTTAAGCTTTACAAAGAAATGACCGAAGAACAGTTAATAGACAAAATGTTTAAACGTCACCTGCTCAGACAGCGAGACATAAACAGCTCGTATCTAAGAATTTAAATGTGTTAAAGTAGAAATAATTGGATTTATTATAAATGAGGATAACATTGTGAAGTATAGTGTGTGTATTATAATGTTTAGTATTATAGCCATGTAAAATTCGGTTAGTATTTTCAATAATGCATAAGTGGTTTAATTTCGAGTATTACAGACAACAGAAATACACATCTTCTGTTGAAGCAAAACTGACCATAAAATACACTTTAGGGTATGACTTAATAAAAAGCCACTGATTATCAGTGGCTTTTGTAGTCCCACCGGGAATCGAACCCGGATCTACGGTTTAGGAAACCGCTATTCTATCCGTTGAACTATGGAACCGGATTTTTAATCTTGTAACTTTTTTTCAAAGCCGCTGCAAAAATATGCAAATATGCCGTTTATGCAAAAGCATCGAACATATTTTTTAAGTAACATACATTTATGCTGAGGCTATGAATTTTAACATTGTATAAATTCAGTGCTGACGTTCATTGCTGTTCCTGCTTAGAAACATTATAAATTAGTTATTTTACACAGCATTTTATTGTATGTGATACTTGTTAAGCCTATTTTTGTCGGGCAAATTAAAATTCAATTTATTTTTAAAATAAAAATCTGTTATTCTATGAGCAATTTACTGACTGCCTCTATTGGACGGAAACTCCTGATGAGCGTTTCAGGTTTGTTCCTGATTTTGTTCCTCTTTGTGCATTTGATCCTTAACTCGTTCCTGCTTCTCGATGGCTGTATGGGATTTGAAACTGGACAGATGTTTAATGCCGGGGTTCATTTTATGGGAACCAACCCATTGATTAAAGTTATTGAGCCCACACTGGCTTTGGGATTTATTGTACACATCATTTATTCTTTGATTTTGACCCTTCAGAATATGAAGGCACGTGGTCCACAGACATATGCTTCAGGAAAAAAAACCACTGGAGTAGAATTTGCATCTCTGAACATGTTCCCATTAGGTCTTGCCATTTTTGCATTCCTGATGATTCACCTTTTTAACTTTTATATGAAGATGAAAGGATTCATCGCATGGGAAGGTGGTGAAGTTGAATTTCCATTCTTCGGTGCGATGGCAAAAGGCGAAAATGCCTATGCTTTAGTCAACGAAACATTCCAAAGCCTGCCAATTGTGCTGCTTTATATTGTTGGATCGGTAGCACTTGCCTTTCATCTTGCTCACGGTTTCTGGTCGGCTTTTCAAACCATTGGCTGGAACAATGCAACCTGGATGCCTCGTTTGAAATTTATCAGCAACGCTGTTGCTATTATTTTGGGCGGAGGTTTTTCAATTATTGCCTTGGCACAATACCTCTTTTTTTAATTTCATAAAAACTGAAACATGAGTAAAATAAACGCAAGGATTCCTGAAGGGCCACTGGCTCAAAAATGGACCAACTATAAAGATCACCAAAAACTGGTGAATCCTTCCAATAAACGCAAAATTGACATAATAATTATAGGAACCGGTCTGGCTGGAGCTTCGGCTGCTGCTTCGCTCGGCGAGATGGGCTTCAATGTTAAAAACTTTGCAATTCAGGATTCTCCACGCCGGGCACATTCAATTGCAGCTCAGGGTGGTATCAATGCTGCGAAAAACTATCCAAACGACGGCGACTCTGTTTTTCGTCTGTTTTATGATACTATCAAAGGAGGGGATTACCGTTCGCGCGAAGCCAACGTTCACCGTTTGGCCGAAGTTAGCAACGACATCATCGACCAGTGTGTGGCACAGGGAGTTCCATTTGCACGCGAATACGGCGGCTTGCTCGATAACCGTTCATTCGGTGGAGCCCAGGTAAGCCGTACTTTTTATGCCAAAGGACAAACCGGTCAGCAGTTGTTGCTTGGAGCTTACCAGGCATTGATGCGTCAGGTAAATTTAGGTACAGTAACAATGTACACGCGAACAGAGTTGGTTGAGATCGTTCTTGTTGACGGAAAAGCCCGCGGTATTATTTCCCGCGATTTGGTTACCGGAGAGTTGCAGCGACATTTCGGACACGCAGTTGTGTTGGCAACAGGTGGCTACGGAAATACTTTCTTCCTATCGACCAACGCGATGGGATCAAACGGATCGGCTTTGATTAAAGCTTACCAAAAAGGTGCAATGTTTGCCAACCCTTGTATGGCACAAATTCACCCGACCTGCATTCCTGTTCACGGAGAATCACAGAGCAAGCTAACATTGATGTCTGAATCGTTGCGTAACGATGGCCGTATCTGGGTTCCCAAAAAGAAGGAAGATGCTGAAGCTATCCGCTCCGGAAAATTAAAACCAACACAAATCGCAGAAGAAAACCGCGACTATTATCTGGAACGTCGTTACCCTGCGTTTGGAAATTTGGTGCCACGCGACGTGGCTTCACGTGCCGCTAAGGAACGTTGTGATGCTGGATTTGGCGTTGGAGCGACTGGCTTGGCTGTTTATCTCGATTTCAAATCTTCTATTGACCGCTTAGGCCAAAAAACCATTGAAGATCGTTACGGCAACCTTTTTCAGATGTACAATAAAATTGTTGATGAAAATCCATACGAAACACCAATGATGATATATCCTGCAATGCATTACACAATGGGTGGGATATGGGTCGATTATGAATTGCAGACAACTATTCCAGGCTTATTTGCTGCCGGCGAAGCCAACTTTTCTGATCACGGAGCAAACCGTCTTGGCGCTTCTGCACTGATGCAGGGATTGGCCGATGGTTATTTTGTTTTGCCATATACCCTTCAGAATTATTTGGCTGATGAAATCCACACCAAACGCATGACGACCAATGAACCTGAATTTATCGATGCAGAAAAAGCAGTAAAAGAACGCTTTGCACAGTTGATGGGAATCAGGGGAAAACGTTCGGTTGACAGTCTGCACAAGGAACTTGGTTTGGTAATGTGGGATTTCGTTGGAATGGGCCGGAACAAAAAAGGACTGGAAGATGCCATCAAAAAGATCGCAGCCATCAAAAAAGAGTTCTGGACCAACGTTCGTATTCCGGGCGATCAGTCAGGAATGAATGTTGAACTGGAGAAAGCAAGCCGTTTGGCCGATTTTATTGAAATTGGAGACCTGATGGCCCGTGACGCGCTGAACCGTGAAGAATCATGCGGTGGTCACTTCCGCGAAGAGTATCAGACTCCCGAAGGTGAAGCACTTCGTCAGGATGACAAGTTTGCATACGTTTCGTGCTGGGAATATAAAGGCGAGAAACAGGAACCTGAACTTCACAAGGAAGAATTGATTTACGAAACGGTGAAAATGGTTCAGCGTAATTACAAGTAATGGCTATTTAAAAGAGATCAATCATGGAAAAAATAATAAATCTCACGCTTAAGGTTTGGCGTCAGAACGGTTCGAAAGCAAAGGGCCGGTTCGAAACCTACAAGGTTAACAACGTTTCTACTGATAGTTCGTTCCTCGAAATGATGGACATGCTGAATGAGCAACTAGTCAATGAAGACAAGGTGCCGGTTGCATTCGACCACGATTGCCGCGAAGGCATTTGCGGAACATGTTCGCTCTACATCAATGGCCGTCCTCACGGGCCCGATGACGATGTTACAACCTGTCAGTTGCACATGCGTAAATTTACTGATGGGCAGACCATCACGATTGAACCCTGGCGTTCGACAGCTTTCCCGGTAATCAATGATTTGATGGTCGATCGCAGGGCTTTCGATAAGATTATTTCAGCCGGAGGTTATGTGTCGGTTAATACCGGAGGAGTTCCTGATGCCAATGCAATTCCAATTGCGAAAGCTGATGCCGATGAAGCAATGGATTCAGCATCCTGTATTGGCTGCGGAGCATGTGTTGCAGCCTGTAAAAACGGTTCGGCCATGCTGTTTGTTTCTGCAAAAGTGAGCCAGTTGGCCATGTTGCCACAAGGTCGGATTGAAGCTTC
>DAITNH010000239.1:0-8772 GCA_036834745.1 Prolixibacteraceae bacterium | reverse complement strand
CCCTTCACAAACTTTGCCTGCTTATATCCGGGCCTGCCCGCAGTGGCGGGAAACCGCATCCGCACAAACCATTCTTTGTAAAGTTCACGGGCTGTTTCTTCCAGTATTTTAATGCGTTGGTTATTCACTTCAATCAGTTCATCGTAGGTTGAAAGTATGGAGGCGATGCGGTGTTGGGTGGGAAGTGGAGGAAGTAAAATCGGAAATTTTCTAATCGTAAAAGCATTCAGATTCTGTTGCGAACCCCCTGATTTCAAATTGACTAAATTCTCGTAATTGATTTTCAGAAAGTAAAAAATAAAACCATAGTCTGCCTTTTCTTCATCGATTGTGAGATTACAACAAGCCTGATTTGTTGTGAGCGGTATTTTTGTCAAAGCCGCCTTTCCAGCAGTTCCTCCATCACCATACATTGCAACGATAATTGAATTTGCAGGAATAAGTTTTGCTGATGAATTTTTTAGCCCTTCCTCTGTTATAAAAGTATCAATTGCCCATATTATTTCTTTATTTACTTCGGTAGTTTTTAGCCAAGGAATAGTCCCATTCTCATAGTACTCCTTCTTTGAAGTCAATGGAGTCCCTCCAGAAGCAATTCTCTTGCAAACATCTTCTAACTTGTATTCTTTCCAATCCTTCACACTCAATCCTCCAATTTGTTGTTTTCCAATTTATTGCGGGCAATTTGTATGGCCTGGTGCAGCTTTTTCTGTAACAATTCTTTACTGGGCAGTTCGGTCAGGTATTCGGCCAGTTTAATGCCCGTGCGGTGTAATTGCAGCAACTCAACCTGTTCGTGGTTACCTTCGGCGCAAAGCAACAAACCAATGGGAGTTTCTTCGCCGGGCTGCATTTCGTGCTTTTCGAGCCAGGCAAGGTAAAGCTCCATTTTGCTTTTGTATTCGGCTTTGAACTTACCCAATTTCAACTCAATGGCCACCAGCCGCCTGAGTACACGGTGGTAAAACAGCAGGTCGAGGCTAAAATCTTCACCATCAATCACCATCCGTTTCTGCCGTTCAACAAAAGCAAAGCCTTTCCCAAATTCGAGGATAAACCGTTCGAGTTCGCGGATAATGGCATCTTCGAGGTTCTTTTCGGAATACATATCCTTTAAGCCCAGAAAATCAAGAATGTAGGTATCCCTGAAAATCAAATCGGGGCTGGGTTTATTTTCATCTCTAAGTTGCTGCAATTCCTGCCTGATCAGTTCATCGGGCTTTTTGCTGATGGCGGTGCGTTCAAAAAGCATGGAGTTGATTCGCTCTTGGAGTTGGCGGCTGCTCCAGCGTTCGTTGGCACAAATTTCAAGGTAAAACTCGCGTTGCAGTTCGTCTTTCAGGTACATGATGTTCCGAATATGTGTCCAGCTCAATTCTCTACGCACTGCGTAGAGAATCTGTTCCTCAGAAAAAGTCTCTGCACTGCGGAGAGAATGTCTGATCTGCTGTTCGCCCCAGCCTTTGCCGTATTCTTCGGTTAATTGTTGCGCCAGCGATGCGACAATTTGTTTTCCATATTCAGCCCGTTCATTTCCGAGGATATGATCATTTATTTTTTTGCCGATATTCCAGTAAAGCAAAGTGAGTTCAGCATTAACAGCAACTACAAACCGTTTCCGGCTGTTATCAATCAGTTCCCGAATATCGTTGAAGATAAATTGTGCTGGTTTTTCAATTTCATTAGCCATTGCCTATACTTTTTAGGTTTTCTGCAATCAGATTTTCCAATCGATGAGCCTTACCATTTAGCTCATTTAAGGTCAAATGCCGCAAGTTCATTTCTGACAAAAACTCTTCTTCTGTCAATCCGTCTTCCTCAATCACTACTCCAACATAACGGCCTGGGTTAAGGCTCCAATCCTGTTCTTCAATTTCGGCCAAGGTAGCTGCTTTGCAGAGTCCGGTAACATCTTCGTAAACCCCATTGGGAAAACGCCCGATGAGCCATTGTATCTGGGCTTCATAGTACAATTGTTTGTCGTGCAATTCCTTGTATTGCTTTTCTGCCTCATCAACTTGTTTTTCCCAACGTTTTATATCCCGGTCTGCGGCTTTGCTTTCTTCCAGAAACTCAGGTTTTCCATTTTTGAGCTGTTCTACTTTTTTGAGCTGTTTTTTTGCCTGTTTCTCAAAATCGGAAGCCTGTATTTTGTATTTGTCGAGCAATTCGGTTAACCGTTCAGTTTCACCCCTGTACAATCGCACAATGGTGGCCATGTTTTGTATTTGCTCTTCGGTAAACTCACGGTGAGCGCGGTCAATCTGCCTGAAAATGTTCCGGGCATCAATAAATAAGATTTTAGATTCACCCTTCGACAAGCTCAGGGTACGGTTCTCCGGTTGACATTTGCTCTTGTCGAAAAACCATAAGGTAGCTGGCAGAGTTACGGTGTAGAACATGTTTTTGGGAAGGGTGAGCATACAATCAATTACCCCGCTTTTAACCAGATTTCGCCGAATATCGGCTTCGCTGTTACGGGCATCGCTGGCGCTGTTGGCCATAACCAATGCGGCTTTCCCTGTCGAAGTTAGTGAGGTGGCAAAAAGGTTTATCCAAAGGTAATTAGCATTGGGAACAGTATTCACGTCCTTTGCTTTGTCCTTTTTGGCTGTTTGCTTTGTCTTATTTTGAGGAATACCATATTCATTAAACCGTTGCTGTTCTTTTACCTTGTCCAGATTCACATCGTCCACATTAAAGGGAGGATTTGCCATTACATAGTCAAATCGCTGGTAACTTTTATATGGATCTTCATAGTAGGTATTGGCCGTCTTAATTTCGCCACGCAAACCATTTACCGCAAGGTTCATCCTGGCCAGTTTTACGGTTTCTGAGGTTTTTTCAGCTCCATACACCATCAGGTCCTTGGTGTCGGTGTCGTGTAATTCCTCCCGGCGACGGTCAACAAAATAGGAGCTTTGCACAAACATACCACCACTACCACAAGCCGGATCGAAGATGGTGCCTTTGTAGGGTTCAATCACTTCAACCATTAACTTTACAACACTGGTAGGAGTAAAGAACTCACCACCGCCCTGGCCTTCGGCAAGGGCAAATTCACCGAGGAAATATTCATATACTTTTCCAAATACATCACCGGTAGCATCCTCCGGAATGTCGGCAAAGATTTTAAGCAGCGTTTTGGGAAGTGTCCGGTCTTCAGGAGTATAAAGTTTGAAATACTCGTCTTTGGGAAGACTGTCCAATAACTCTGGCTTATATTTTTCAATCTGTTCCATTGCCTTTTTAATGGCTCTGGCAATATCGGCTTCCTCTGGCAAATTCAACAGATAATCGTACTGTGCCTCTTCGGGTAAATAAAAACCACATTTGGCGATGGCAATTTCATCAACTGTTTGTTGCAAACGGCTATCCTTCCCTTGTACTTTTAGTTCAGCATCAATCTCAGGTTTGATTCGATTGAATCGTATGGACGCAAAACGTAGAAATATCAATCCCAGAATTGGGGTGGCATATTCATTGGCTTTCAGTCCACTATCTGCTCTTAGTTTGTCGGCAGCCTGCCATAAATTATTTTCAAGGTCTTTTAGTTGTTCTCCGGTCATTATTTGGTTTTATGTTTTATTCCTTTTCGTCTCGATTTCTGATTTTTAAAACCAGAAATTTCCCTTCAGCATTGTTTTCAGGCAAAAAATTGGCTTAAAAAAACAATCAGTAAAGTTATTGAACAAAATGGGATTAAAAAGATGGAATGAAGAAATAGAAAATAAAAAAATAAAAAAGGTAAGGCTCTGGTACAGAAAAAGGAAACCTGCCAGGGCTGATCGCCATTGACAGGTTTGAAAAGTTTCGAAATGACTCACATTTCAGTTCGCATCAAAATTTGGTTCTATGTACAGAAGTCCTTCACAGATTAACACCATATCTGCTACATTTTTTCCCAACGTTGCAAAACCCGAAACTCTCTTCTAATCAGTTTTTGATTATTAAAGAATCGATAAAATTTGTAAAATCAGTTATATCCCCTTCAACGCTGGCCTTTTCCAGAGCTTTCATGTATTCAGGCCTCCTTTCTACGGGAATTACAGTCCACTCATATCCACCGGAAATAAGCATGGCATTCATCAAAAAACGCCCGATTCGTCCATTCCCATCCATATAAGGGTGTATATAGACAAAAATAAAATGTCCCAGAATGGCACGTACACGTGCATCCGGTTCACTTTTTAGTAAATCAAACAATACGGGCATAGCATCTCTCACTGCGTCCGGATTTAGAGGAGTGTGCATTGATCCTCTGATATAGACCTGACTTGATCTGTAACCGGCCAAATCGCCCGGACTCAATAAACCGACAGCAACACTTGGCGCGAATAATTCTCTATACCATGTGCTATGATCAGAATTCGCTACTTCCCCTGCATTCTTTCCTTCCAAAATCACTTTAATGCTATTTTTCACCGCCTCAAATGCCTGAAAATATCCTCTGGCTGCCATGGCATTCTTCTGTTGTTCATCTGATGCATTGGTGTCTGGTTTCCAGTTCCCACCCCTTACTTTTTCTATTAATTCATTGGTTACCCTATAACCTTCGATTGATAAAGAATGATAGGCATCTAACCGATATTGGGCAGTGATGCGTTCCAGGCAGCTTTCAATATCTGTATGAGCATGATCTGTTTTGGAAAAATTTATTAAAACGGATTCCCTCATTGTGATCCACATTAATTTTAATCTGGTAACGTAAGGAGATGTTATCCGGACAAATGGGATTGGAGCCTGCCCCTCAAATGGATCCTCCTCCCGAATATCGTATCCCAAACTTTTCATGGTTTCAATAATCTGATTTGCAGCGGCTATATTTCCGATGTTGCGAAAAGCTCCGGCAAGGCGTCCCGCTTTTACCGTTTGCCCTTTGTCAATTAGAATTTTCAGCAGGTCTGAAGCATCCGGGATCATAGACAAACAGGTCCTTGCGGAAATCGTATCTGATCTGAAAAAGGTAAGGCTACACTCGATTAAAGCCTCCGGGAGAGAATAAAGATTTAGATTAAATTGTTGCTCTGTGCGGATGGGATTGGCTATTCTGGATTTGAAATACAATATTGACGTATTATGTAATAAAGTTACAACGTTATTCGTTCCTTTGAGTGTCCGGATAATTACCTGAATTGGAACAGTTATATTGCCACTGTAAAAAGATAACGACTGGTCCGGTGATAAACACCAGTCATTTCCGAACCTGGAATTGGCGTATGCAGAAACAAAATGCCAGAACGAGGTGTACCAGTTTGTTGTGTCTCCGGGAGCACTGTCCGGACGGGAAGAAATATACCATCCTTTCATTACCTCCTGCAGAAATCCATTGGTTAACAACCGTTCTAAATGGACCCGGGAAAGGTCTGATGACTTAACTACAGCAAGGCCATTGCCATTTTGTAGTTTTTGTAACTCCTTCAGGGAATCTGCTAACCTTTCCTGTATTGTTGCCATTGCATAGTTTTTAATTATAGTACCAATAATTATATCCTGTTATCAATCACCTGCATTTTCCCATGCAGTACAATTACTATTTTATTCTGCAGTGCTGTTACTATTTTATTCTGTTGTGTTATCACTATTTTATTCTGCTGTGCTATTACTATTTTATTCTGCAAAAGTAGTGTATGTGAATGAATTAAACAAAACCCATTAAATCCATCTGATTGGATACATAAATAGAAACAAGACATACCAGTTTAAAAATTTCAGGAAACAGCATGATAGTGATTATTAAAGGATCAATATGAATGTTCTGGAGCAGTTTGGAATTATACCCATCGATTTTAATACGCTGGAAGCCGTATTAAGTGAATACAGGTATCCCAAGGATAAGGTATCCAAGATGGAGAAAAGCGGAGAATTGATTCGCCTTAAAAAAGGGCTATTCGTTGTGTCGCCCGATATACATCGAATGACAATTTCCAAAGAGTTGATTGCGAACCACCTGTACGGCCCTTCCTATGTCTCATTTGAGACCGCACTTTCTTTTTATAAGCTTATTCCGGAAAGGGTTTATACGACCCGTTCCATGACCCTTAAACGGGGTAGGAGCTTTTCCAATTCCCTTGGTAACTTTGATTATATCTCAGCACCAAAGGACTACTATCCGATTGGAATATGCCAGGAGATTGTCAATGACCGGTACGCCTACCTGATTGCTTCGCCTGAAAAGGCAATCTGTGATATGATTATGACAACTTCGGGCCTTCGATTGCAATCCGTAAAGGCGATGCAGATTTATCTTGAAGAAGATTTGAGAATCGATTTTTCATCCGTTGCAGCTTTCGATACCAAAATAATCAGGCAGTGTATAGATGCCGGAAGGAAAAAAACAGAACTCACGCAATTGTATAAACTATTGGAAAGATGAACATATTTGACCAGATGTTATCCCGTTACGAGCTACGAACCGATGACGATTATATCAATGCCCGGCATGAGGTGATGCAGCAGGTTACTCTTGCCGGGTTATACCGGGGCGGGTTTTTCAATAAAGCTGCTTTTTATGGAGGTACCTGCCTTCGTATTTTTTACGGACTTCAGCGATTTTCTGAGGACATGGATTTTTCCCTGATACAGTCAGATGCGGATTTTATTTTACACATCTGGCAGGCTTGATTCAATTTGAAAAACCCGGTGCATAAATCCGGGATCATTAGATTCTTTCCTATTATGATTCGTAATTATTTTTCTGGAGATTAAAGAAAGTCAGGTTCATAAATTTCCCAATTTCTACCTCACCAAAAAATTTGTAGTTTTAGGCCAAATTCTGAATAACCTTGGCCAAAGAAATTACCAGCGAAGAACTCTACATTGTAAAGAAGATGATTGAAGGTGATGTTGACTCCTTCAAATACTTCTTCGACAGGTATTACAACGACCTGTGCAACTTCGTTCATGTCTATCTTCACGATCAGACATTGTCAGAAGAAATCGTTCAGGATATTTTTGTTTATTTCTGGGAAAACAAGGAAAAACTGCAAATCAACACTTCGGTAAAATCATTTTTATTTTCGGCATCCAAATTTAAAAGCCTGAACCTGCTGCGCGATACCAAAACAAAAAAGAGAATTGTTGAAAAAATCGGCAAAACTGAACCGTTGATTACTTCCGAAGAAGAGGATTCTTACCTCGACACCAATGAATTTAAAAAGATACTGGATGCGGCGGTTGATCAGCTTGCCCCTAAATGCAGGGAAATATTTTTACTGAGCAAAGTTGAAGACCTCAGCAACAAGGAAATTGCCGAAAAGCTTGGCATCTCGGTCAAGACGGTTGAAAACCAGATGACAATTGCCTTGAAAAAACTTCGCGAATACCTTTTACCATTCCGGGGGAAAATATTCCTCCTCTTCCTTTATCACTTTTTATCGTAGTGTTGTGTCAACGAACTCTTGTCGCAAGGTCATGCCGTCCCGAGACTTCGGGATCGGCATCTCCTCGTTGATGAGACCCTGAAACAAGTTCAGGGTGACGATCCTTCGGCAGTATAACATTGACATGACGGTAGCAAACAGCCACGGATAAAGGGTTTCCCGCTATTTAAAATCACCTCTCAAATATAAATTTACCCGGATTCGAAAATCCTCCTGATTTTTTCACATTTCTTTTGGGGGTATTTCTACTTTTAAGTTACTTATTCACGAAAAGCAAATAAAACAATGAACCAAACACCCTGGGAACAGATCCAAAATAAG
Organism: Prolixibacteraceae bacterium; assembly: GCA_036834745.1. Taxonomy (GTDB): domain Bacteria; phylum Bacteroidota; class Bacteroidia; order Bacteroidales; family Prolixibacteraceae; genus Aquipluma. The sequence continues at coordinate 1,069 of DAITNH010000239.1, read as the reverse complement.
CTTCGGAATCCGGATGAGCCTGAAGATGACACACTCAAAAACTGGCTGAATGAAGATCAGGAGAACAAAACTGTTTTGGACGACCTGAAAGTAATCTATTCCATCACCGGAAATGTACCCGAATCGTTTGTTCCGAAAAAAGAACTGGCCTGGCAAAAAGTGATGAAACGGATTTCAATAAAGAAACAGCAACCAACCATTGTTCGGTTCATGCTTCGCGTCGCTGCTTCAATTTTACTGATTGCTCTGGGTGTTGGTGGCAGTTTGTACTTCCAGAATACACCTTCCGGAAATTCCTTTACTGAAGTTTATTCGCCTTACGGACATAAAACCCGGGTGGTACTTCCTGATGGCTCAATGGTTTGGCTGAACGGCGATACCAAATTAAAGTACAATTCAGATTTTTCGGATGCCAGAAATGTGGAACTTTCAGGAGAGGCTTTGTTCGAGGTAACTAAAAATCCACGACAATTATTTACCGTAAACGCTGAAAAACTCAGGCTCGAAGTGTATGGAACGACCTTTAACGTAAAATCTTATCCTGAAGACATTATTTCTGAAGTTGCACTGGTGGAAGGTAGTGTCGGACTTTTCCACGACAAACAATTGCTAAAAAAAATGGTTCCCGGAGATGTGATTTCGTACAATTCAGGCGAAAACAAATTTAGCTCGTTTCAGGGAAACATAGGACAGATAACTTCCTGGAGTGCCGACGAACTGGTCATTGAAAATGAAACTTTCGAAGAGGTGACCAAATACCTGGAGCGCTGGTACGGAGTGGAAATAACGCTTGATAAATCGATTCAACTAAATAACCGTTTAAGCTTTAAAGTCAAGACCGAAAGCCTGACAGAACTGCTTTCCATTATCAGTCGCATTACACCAGTGACATGCGAAATAAATGGCAAACATGTAAAAATATCAATGCCAATAAAAAAATAACATACCAATGAACTAAAAACAAAAAGGTTTGCCGCTAACGACAAACCTTCTTTAAGCAAATCAATTTTTATTAATCGCAGATTTCACAAGGTTAAAAGCGCCAACTCGATGGCCTTGTGGAAAATGC
>DAITNH010000238.1:0-8826 GCA_036834745.1 Prolixibacteraceae bacterium | reverse complement strand
TTCAAAATCATCGGCTAGTCGTGGAACTTTTATGCTTTGCTTAGTTAAGCGAATGATTTCTTTGACACGGTCAACCGAAACAGGAAAAAATACTCCGCCCTGTTCGCCTACTTTTGTGTACCAGAAAACGCGTTTTAAAATATCCGATTTCTGAAACCGGAATGTTCCATTTTCAGTTTCGAGCTGGATATTTGTTGACGGAAAGTCCTTCTGTGCATCAAGATAGGTATCAACTTCATAATTGAGACAGCATTTGAGCTTTCCGCACAAACCGGCCAATTTTTGCGGGTTCAGCGAAATATCCTGATAGCGTGCAGAATTGGTAGTTACCGACACAAAATTACTGATCCATGAGGCGCAGCAGGTTTCTCGTCCGCATGGGCCAATTCCCCCGATACGCCCGGCTTCCTGACGGGCACCGATCTGTTTCATCTCGACCCGTATTTTAAAGGTGTCGGCCAGTACTTTGATGAGCTGACGAAAATCGACCCGATCGTCGGCCAGGTAATAAAAAATTGCTTTCGTCCGGTCGCCCTGATATTCCACATCGCCAATCTTCATGTCGAGCCTCAGTTCGTTTGCAATCTGACGCGACCGCAACATTGTTTGATGTTCAAGTGCAATGGCTTCCTTCCACTTATCAATGTCAGCCTGTTTGGCTTTCCGGTATATTTTGCGCAAATCACCATTGACTGTGGTGACTTTGTGTTTTTTCATTTGCTCCAGAACCAAATCGCCGGTAAGGGTTACAATGCCGATATCATGTCCCGGACTGGCTTCAACGGCAACAATTTCGCCCTGAGCCAATTGCAGGTTATTTACATTCCTGAAATAATCTTTGCGCGTATTCTTGAACCTAACTTCAACCAAATCTGTCGAATTGGAATTATTGATGACATCGTCGAGCCAATCATAGACATTGAGCTTTGAGCAAGTGCCTCCATGGCCATTGCAACAACCCCGATCAACCAAATTCAGATCATCCATAGTCGTAAATATTGTTTTTAAAATGCCAATTCCTGATGCAAAAATAGTTATAAATACCGACAAAACTGATTGACTTTTTCTTACAGAATAGGAGGTTCAATCTAAACTTTACGACAAATAACCTTCCACTTCCCTACTGTACTTTTTTTGCAAACTGAGACTGACCACTGACCACTATTTCCTAATCAGTTTGGTAATTTTAAATGCCACATCGGTGAAAATAATCCTTGGATTTCCGTTCATCCCGATATGGTTAAAAGCTGTTTCGAAAACTTCTGTCAGTTCAATGATATTTCTCTCGTTGATGAAAGGTGAAAACCGTTTCGAGAATTCCTCTTCCTGCCCGTTCATAAAAGTCAGGTCTTTGTTCTTCAGGTTGTAAATAAAATTTTCGCGCAATATCATCAGGCAATAGTTCAAGAGGTTTTTTTGCTTTTCGCGGCCAATTACTGCCACCTGATCGACCCATTTGAACAAATCGGTAAATTTCCGCCCATACGAAGTCCTCATCAGCTCTTTAAACCGTTCGAGGTTGAAAAGCGTTTGTTCGTCGGGCTGAAGCAATTCCAGCGCTTTGCCATAATTGCCGCGGGCAAGGTGTACAATGTTCCTGACATCAACGCCTTCCGCTTCGGGCAGTTCACCTACCGCCTTTGCAAGCGATACCGGATCGATTGGAGGAATTGTAATCAGCTGACATCTTGACCGGATGGTGCTGATAATATCTTCCTCATTTTCAGTGATCAGGATAAACAAGGTTTTAACCGGCGGTTCCTCAATCATCTTCAGCAGCTTGTTGGCACAGGCAACGTGCATTCTTTCAGGCAACCAGATAATCATCACCTTGTATTCCGATTCGTACGATTTCAGGTTAAGTTTCCGGATAATTTCTTCGCTCTGGTGCGCATAAATCAACCCCTGGGCATTTTCAACCCCAATCTGTTCAAACCATTGGTCAACATTGAAATATGGATTCTTGCCGATCATCATTTTCCAGTCTTCCAGAAAATTGTCGGAAACAGGTTTATCGAATTTCTTGGTTTTTATCACCGGAAATACAAAATGAAGATCTGGATGGATCAGCTTCCGGTATTTTTTGCACGAAGGACATTCGCCGCACGAGTCGGTTGCCTGCCGGTTGGTACATGCAACAAATTGAGCATAGGCAATGGCAAGTGCCAGCTTACCAGTTCCTTCAGGGCCGGCAAAAAGCTGTGCATGGCTTACTCTTTCTCCCTGAACCGACTGGATCAGCCGTTCTTTGGTGGCGGTTTGTCCGATAACTTCTTTAAAAAACATACAGGATAAATTGTGGAGTTCCAAAAATAACAATTCTAAATTACTTTACCCAAACATTAAATTCAGGAAAGCAAAACTAACCGAAACCCAAACACACTGATATATTCTTTATATTTGAACTGAATTTTTGTAACGCTAAAAAAAACAAATATGCAAACTATTGAAACCTATGATTTCGCTGGCAAAAAAGCACTTATCCGTGTTGATTTTAACGTGCCACTTGACGAAAATTTTGTAATTACTGACGATACCCGTATTAGGGCGGCTCTATTAACCATCAACAAAGTAATTGCTGAAGGTGGTTCTCCCATTATCATGTCTCATTTTGGCCGTCCGAAAGCCGGACCTGAAGCCAAATATTCCATGTGTCACCTTGTTGGTCATTTAGCCGAACTGCTTGGTAAAGAAGTAAAAATGGCTCCGGATTGTATTGGCGAAGAAGTACAGGCAATGGCAAAGGCTTTAAAACCTGGCGAAGTGCTGTTGCTCGAAAACCTTCGTTTCCACAAGGAAGAAGAAAAAGGCGACGAAGCTTTTGCTGAACAACTGGCTGCCAACGGCGACTGCTGGATCAACGATGCATTCGGAACTGCTCACCGTGCACACGCTTCGACTGCTGTTATTGCCAAATTTTTCCCGAACGACAAAATGTTTGGTTACCTGATCGAAAGCGAAATTGCCAGTCTGGACAAAGTATTGAAAAACCCGCAACGTCCGTTGACTGCAATTATGGGCGGAGCCAAAGTTTCGTCGAAAATTACCATCATCGAAAACCTGCTCGACAAAGTTGACAACCTGATTTTGGGCGGCGGTATGACCTATACTTTCGTGAAAGCTCATGGCGGTGAGGTAGGAAATTCAATTTGCGAACTTGAATACCTTGATACTGCCCTGGCCATTGAGAAAAAAGCAGCCGAAAAAGGAGTGAAAATATTTATGGCTACCGATGTTGTTGCTGCTGACGATTTCAGCCCGACTGCAAATACCCAGGTTGTTGATGCCAGTGCAATTCCGGCAGGATGGCAGGGATTGGATGCAGGTCCAAACAGCATTGCCATGTTTAAAGATGTAATCGAAAATTCAGGAACCATACTTTGGAATGGCCCGGTAGGTGTTTTCGAATTTGAAAAATTTGCGGTTGGTTCAAAAGCAGTGGGCGAAGCCATTGTAACTGCTACTTCAAAAGGAGCATTCTCTTTAGTGGGTGGCGGCGACTCTGTTGCCTGTGTCAATCAGTTTGGTTTTGCCGAAGGTGTTTCGTACATCTCGACTGCTGGCGGTGCATTGCTCGAATACCTCGAAGGACAAGTTCTTCCGGGCATTGCAGCAGTAAGAGGCGAATAAAAAAAATAATCTCAAATACTGAAAACCCGGGGCAAACGCTTCGGGTTTTTCTTTATTTCAGACTACATTGAAAAGTAAGAATTGGATATAATCAAATCTTTCCCAACAGCTTTTTAAAGGCTGAAATCATGGCTTTTTCGATCACCGGATATTCGGCCATGTCTTTCCCGATGTAAACGAACATGATGGCTAATTGGAGTTCCTTTGCCGCTATTTCCTGATAGAATGCGGGTTTGTTCAGGCGGTAAGCTTCGCGGATTCGCCTTTTCAGGAGGTTTCGTTTAACTGCACGTTTGAAATTTCGTTTTGAAACTGTAAATGAGGCCAGTACAGGATATGTCTGCGGCAATTCAGTTTTCAGGAATACAACTTTTAGCGGATATGATAAAAAGGATTCGCCGGAAGTAAATAATTCTTCGATGAGTTTTTGGCTGCAAAGCCTTTCTTCTTTATGTAATGTGAATCCTTCCATCAAACGAAAATACAATAAAAAAGGGGAAAACTGATTTCCCCTTTTCGCTATATGATTTTACTTAAATTTTTTGTGACTGTGCCTGATACTTATTTATTGTATTTTTTGATGTATTGCTCCAGCGCCATTGTCATCGAAGGAGCTTCAGCGGTTGGGGCTTCAATATCGAGCCTTAGGCCGGCATCAATAACAGCTTTGGCAGTTGCAGGCCCAAAGCAGGCAATCTTGGTGCCATTTTGGTCAAATGTCGGGAAGTTCTGCATCAGCGATTGAATTCCTGATGGACTGAAAAACACCAAAATGTCATAGTTAACATCTTTAAGATCTGACAGATCGCTGCTAACAGTTTTGTAAATAAGTGCCTTGGTGTAAAAATAACCGGCTTTATCGAGTAACTGAGTAATTTCAGGCTGGTTTACCTGTGATACCGGCAAAAGGAATTTCTCGTCCTTGTGCTTTTTCATCACATCAATCAAATCCGAAAATCTACCTGCGCCGTAGAAAATCTTTCGTTTTCGGTAAACAATGTATTTCTGCAAATAAAAAGCAGTGGCTTCCGACATGCAAAAGTACTTCATGGTATCTGGAATAATCAAACGCATTTCAGTACTCATTCTAAAGAAGTGATCGATGGCAGTACGGCTGGTAAAAATAACTCCGGAATGATCCAGAATTTGTACCCTGGTTTGCCGGAATTCTTTGGCCGAAACGCCTTCAACCTGGATGAAGGGGCGGAAATCAACCTGTATATTGTTTTTTTCAGCCAGATCAAAATAAGGTGATTTGGCAGTATCAGGTTTGGGCTGCGAAACTAAAATTTTCTTGATCTTCAAGGTAAATGCTTTTTAAATTAATTTTTTCCACTTATGACAACAAAAAATTGTAGATCAGAAGCAATGGTAAAAATTCAAGGGTACAAAGGTATAAAATCAAATAGAAAATAGAAAAATGTTTTTTCAGGAAAATTTGAGCTCCTCTGATTAAAGAAAGCAGATAGAAAATGATGACTATACCGAGTCCGGTGAACAATAGTGTTTCTGGTTGATAGAGCGGAACAAAGGCGATAATGGCAGTAACCGGAAGCAAAAATAACCCTAGTACACGGTTATAAACATTGATGCTGAAAAGGTATTCCTGCACTTCCTGCTTGTTTTCGGTAAGTGCCCCGATGAGGTAATAGATCACTTTTTTTGCCGTGAAATATCCAATAACCATTGCAACGCAAATCAGGTAAACATAGAATGATTTGGTTATCCCGAAATTTATTTTGAATGTATTTATAAATTGGTATCCGTACAAAGACATGATCAGTGCGAAAACCAGATCAAGCCTGAAGGATGCGTGGAGCAGATTGAAATAACGCTCGCGGAATAGCCGTGTAAAAACTGAATAATTGATGGTTGCCTGAGCCAACTGGCTCAGATATTTATGAAAAATAAGACGAACAGTGGCAAATAGAAAAAATGCAAGCACTATTACACCCACCAGCCAGTCGGGATTGGTCCGTGACACTTTTTTGCCCGGAAATACGACTTCCACGTTTTTTAAAACGGTATGCAACGAGTCGTAGGGAAGTGGCTCGAGTAATTTTTTTTGATAATCGTAAATATGGTCGTACCCTTTTCTGAATTGCGACCATTCAGGTTTGTATCCGAAAATAATAATACTGTCGGGGGCAATGTAATTGGCATTTAATGAGTCGAGTAGCGCTGAATCAAGCAGGTTTACAGTTTGCGAATCAAGTTTAGCCTGAAAGTTATTGGGTTCAAAATAAGTCTGCTTCAAATTCAGGTTTGATTTTACAGAGTCTGTTTTGAATTGATTCGATTGCATACCGACGGGCAATTGTATAAGTTTGTGGGCGCAAAAGTAGTGATTAAATAGTTTTTATCTGGTCACTTGCTCAAGTCAATTCATTAAATTTTATACCGCATGGCTCAAAACCCGGAAATTATATATCAGGCGCCCTTACAGGGATTCACCGATTATACTTATAGGAATGTATTTCAGGAAGTTTATGGGGGCGTTTCGAAATATTTCATTCCTTACCTTTCATACCTTAGAGGGAAAGAAATCAAAAAATCGCTGTTAAAGGAAATTCTTCCTGAAAATAACAAAGCATTGCCGGCGGTTCCTCAGGTATTGTTCTCCAATGCTACCGAACTGTTCGAATTGGTTTCTATACTGGTTGACAATGGTTATAAAGAGATTAACCTGAATTTGGGTTGTCCGTATCCGATGGCTACCAATCGCGGACGCGGTGCGGCCTGGCTCGAAAAACCGGAAGATTTGAAAGAAACGCTTTATCAGCTTTTTGCGAAAGAATTTCCAACAAAATTCTCGGTGAAGATGAGGGCTGGGATGAAGAACAATCAGGATTTTAAACCGGTACTTGAAATTTTAAACCAGATGCCGCTCGAAGAAATTATCTTTCATCCCCGAACTGCCAGTCAGATGTACGATGGAAAAGCCGATCCGTCACTTTTTGCGGAAGCTCTTTTGCTTGCAAAGCACCCGCTGGTTTACAATGGTGATATTTTTTCTGAAGCTGATTTTCAGGAATTAAAAAGCATTTTTCCTGATCAGCAGAGCTGGATGACCGGACGTGGTTTGTTAATGGATCCTTCGCTTGCGTTGAAGTTGAATGGAATGGAGATGGACCCGAAACTGAGAAAGCAAAAATTGAAAGAATTTCATGACCGTCTGGTTGAGGAATATTCGGAACGCTTGCAGGGAAGCGGCCATTTCCTCACAAAAATGACCCAATTCTGGAGCTACTTCTGCGAATCGTTTGAAAATCCGCACAAAGCCATGAAACTGGTTAAAAAATCGGGCAGCGTTCTGAAATACAATGCAGCTGTTGTGGAGATTTTCAGGAATTTTTAAACGAATGATTTAAATCTGGATAAGTACGAGCCCATCTTCACAGGAACTCTCGGTATTTATTGTAAATCGAGTGTATCAGGATTCTCAAGTATATCCTCTACTTCAATAAATGCCTGAGTTGAGTATCGAACCGGATATGGCATTATTTGAAATTAAACCGTTCTTTAATTTTAGACCTTACTTGTGAGTGTGTTAAATGTTCCCCTCTGTCAAGCTGCTCAATCCCTTCATTAATAGCTTTTTTGTCATTATCGCTAATAACATCCCACCAATCGTTTTTTTCCTGTTGTATTTTTTCAACCTTCTCAAGGATATTATCTTCTTGTATGGATGATATCCAGTTTATTAGGTTTAATTTTCTGGTTTATAGGTTCATAACTTCATATTTTATGCAAAAAAACGATTATACTTTGAACCTTTTGATTTCATGAACGCATTCAGGCGCAGTTTTCCTTTTCGTATTCTGCCATCAAATACATTAGTTTTTCGAGTTCACCGGCTTCCTCTGTATCTTCGGGAGCATCGCAGATTTCCAAAAACCTTTTCAGCGTCTCCCTGTAATCCTCCTCTGTGTAAAGTGTTTCTATCATTCCCGTCATCTTTTTACCTAAATCGTAAATTGCAGGCCTTCGACGAGCTCAGGCACCGTCTCACGAAGCTTGGTAGCTGAACTTTCAGTGCATTTAGCTTGTCGAAATGTCGAAGCTCGGTAGCTGAGCCTGTCGAAGCTAGTGTGCATCCAGCCAGTTATCTCCTGCATTTATTTCAACAGTCAGTGGCACACCAATGTTTACAGCGTTTTCCATTTCATGTTTTACGATGGTTTTCATTTGGTCGAGTTCTGAGATCAAAGCATCAAAATTCAACTCATCGTGCACCTGAAGGATCATTTTGGATTGAAGCCCTTGTTTTTTCAGTTCTTTCCAAATGTTGATCATGGCAATTTTGATCACATCGGCAGCAGATCCCTGAATAGGTGCATTAATAGCATTTCGTTCGGCCATTCCACGAACCATCGAATTTGCTGAATTGATGTCGGTAAGGTAGCGTTTCCGGCCTTTGATGGTTTCCACAAAACCAGTTTCCCGTGCGTTTTCAATACTCTTATCCATGTAATTTTTAACATCCGGAAAGTTCTCGAAGTATCCGTCAATCAATTCTTTGGCTTCGGTGCGAGTAATGTTCAACCTTGCAGACAAACCAAAAGCCGAGATACCATAAATGATTCCGAAGTTGGCAGTTTTGGCTTTCCTGCGCATATCGGAAGTCACCTCTGCGAGCGATATTTTATAGATTTTTGAAGCGGTAATGGCGTGAATATCCTGGTTGTTGCTGAATGCTTCGATCATTTGCTTGTCCTGACTCAAAGCGGCCATGATACGCAATTCAATTTGCGAATAGTCGGCAGAAAGGAAGGTGTGCTTTGAATTAGACGGAATAAACGCTTTGCGCAGTTCTCGGCCATTTTCGTCGCGTATGGGAATATTCTGCAAATTCGGGTTGGTCGAACTTAGCCTGCCGGTAGCTGCAATGGCCTGATTGTATGAAGTATGTAGCTTTCCGGTATTCGGATTAATCAACAAAGGCAGTGCTTCCACATAAGTTGAGAGCAATTTTTTCAGTCCCCTGAATTCAAGTATTTTGCCAATAATCGGGTGCTTGTCCGATAGTTTTTCAAGCGTTTCTTCGGCAGTCGAGTATTGTTTTGTTTTGGTCATTTTGGCGTTCGGATCAATTTTCAGCTTTTCGAACAGAATAACGCCAAGTTGTTTGGGCGACGAAACATTAAATTCCTCGCCAGCCAAATCAATTATTTCCTTTTCGATGTCAATGAGTTG
>DAITNH010000237.1:0-8960 GCA_036834745.1 Prolixibacteraceae bacterium | reverse complement strand
GTTATTCTCCTGTTTGCAGCTAATAGTTTTGCCCAGGATCATTTTGTAGTTGCATATACTGGTAATGGGCAAGATCACATGAACATAAATGTTGTGACCGCGACCATTGGCGGTGTGGCACTTGAAGCCGGAGATGAAATTGCAGCATTTGATGGTACAATTTGTTGTGGCAAAGTAACCTTGACGTAACCAGTAGTAATAACACTCCCCGCAACTTTTGCAATAATTGCAGCTTCACGTAAAGACGATGGTCAGTCGAATGGATACACTGTTGGTCATGCAATTACTTATAAATTCTGGGATTCGAGTAAAAGCATAGAGATTTCAGAAATTTCCGCTGAGTATTTCGACAATACAGGTGCAATTACCACTGCCCCAACCTATACAATCAATGGATCAGCATTTGTAAGATTAACCGTTGCGGCGCCTGCAAATCAAGCACCAGTGCCAAATGCCGGACCTGACCAATCGGTCAATGAAGGCGACAATGTGACTTTAGATGGTTCTGCTTCTTCAGATGCCGATAGCAATCCCCTCACTTATGCATGTATACTTTTTCACTGGTGGTGAACGATGGACTTGTTAATTCAGGTACAGATCAGGTAGTGATTACGGTGAAAAAAGTTAATATAATTCCTTTGGCAAACGCCGGTGCGGATCAAACAATAAATGAAGGGGTGATTGTGACTTTGAATGGAACAACGTCCACCGATCCCGACAGCGATCCGCTCACCTAATTTATGGACTCCACAGGCTGGAATTACTTTGAGTTCAAATACTGCATCGCAACCTACTTTTACAGCTCCTGAAATATATTCAGATACGCAATATACTTTTTCGCTGGTTGTGAACGATGGAACTGTTAACTCGACAATTGATCAGGTGATCGTTACAGTAAAAAATATTGACAATGCCCCTTACGTGAAAGACCCGATCAAAGATGTTTCGGTTGACAAAAGATCACCTAATCAGGTGATAGATTTAAGAACAGTATTTGCCGACAATGATCTTGGAGATGTATTGAGTTATATTGTAAGCTCAAATTCAAACGGCAATGTAGTAGCAGCAACAATCACAGGCTTCGATCTCACTTTAATTTTTTCTTCTGAAAACACAGGCTTATCTGAAATTGAGATTACTGCAAGCTCAAACGGAAAGGAAGCCAAATCAAAATTTCAGGTTGAAGTAAAAATACCAACAGGGATTGATCCATTGATAAGCAATCAGAATCTGAAGGTATATCCAAACCCTACTTCAGGAATAATTGCTGTGGTATTCGACCGCATTCCCACAAACGGAACATATCTGACAGTTAGAAGTATAACTGGAACGACGATCCTTAAAAAACTTATTCAGGATAAGACCGAATCGATTGATTTAACTGGAAATGCTCCGGGAGTTTCCCAGATACAAACCAACATGGATAGTTCTGGCGTTAAAAAGATAATTCTAAAATAAATAGTTTTCAAGCACTTAGCTATAAAAATTTCAAATTATAAAACCTTGAATTATAATTCTTTTTAGAATAAAAAGTTGTTTTATTTATTGGCATTACTTTGCTGAGCGCTTTGTCATTTGGTCAAACAATTAATTTTATCAAGCCAATAGATTCAAGATTCATTGACACTACCCTTGTTGACAAATCAGGACGACAAATTATAAGGGTAATTGCTCCCGGATCTCCCCCCATGAAAATGAATGAAACTGTCAGGAACATACTCTTAAAAAAAGTAACAAGTTCTATTTCAGGTAATAAAACCTAAATTCTTCAGCTCCATGAAGAGTGCCACTTATTTAGTAACATTTTCACTGCTTTTATCAACGATTACTTTTTCGGAAATTCTTTTAAGTTATTTTTATGGCCTTACTTTACCCATGAATTAAACTTGAACTATGAGCGGATTTTTTGGAAGTATTTCAAACCATGATTGCGTTGCCAACGTTTTCTACGGAACTGATTATCATTCACATCTGGGAACAAAAAGAGCAGGGTTGGCCTTTTACTCTGAGGAAAAAGGATTTCAGCGTGCAATCCACAGCCTTGAAGATGGCTACTTCAGAAATAAATTTGAAGGCGACATTGCCGGATTTAAGGGCAACCTTGGAATTGGTGTAATCAGCGACACCGAAGCGCAACCCATTCTGGTTACCTCGCATTTAGGCCGGTTTGCTGTGGCTACTGTCAGTAAAATCAATAATATTGCCGAACTCGAAGAACGTTTCATGAAAATGCGCCGCACTTTTGCTGAAACCAGTCAGGGATCGGTAAACCCTACAGAATTGGTTGCCATGCTGATAGCCGAAGGCGAAGATTTTGTTTCAGGTATCGAAAACGTTTTCAACCTGGTAAAAGGCTCGTGCTCAATACTTATAATGACTGACAACAAAATTATTGCAGCACGCGACCGGCTTGGAAGAACACCTGTCGTAATCGGAAAAAATACCAATGGCTATGCGGTAAGTTTTGAAACCTGTGCTTTCCCTAACCTTAACTTTGAGATCGAAAAATTTCTTGGTCCGGGCGAGATCGTTTCCCTCACTGCCGATGGTTATGAACAACTGCGAAAACCAAACGAAAAAATGCAGGTTTGCTCATTTCTCTGGGTTTATTACGGTTATCCGCCATCGTTTTACGAAGGAATAAATGTGGACGAATGTCGCTACAAATGTGGCGCTGCAATTGCAAAAAATGATGATATAGAAGCCGATTTTGTTGCAGGGATCCCCGATTCGGGAATTGGACATGCGATAGGTTACAGCAATGAAAAAAACATACCGCTGAAAAGGCCGTATGCGAAGTACACTCCAACATGGCCACGAAGTTTCATGCCTCAAAATCAGAATATGCGCGATCTGGTTGCCAAAATGAAATTAATCCCTAATAATTCAATCATAAAAGACAAACGCGGGATTTTTCTTGATGATTCCATCGTTCGCGGAACACAACTAAAAGACAATGTTCAGGACCTGCACCGAGCGGGCATTCAGGAAGTGCACATGCGAATTGCCTGTCCGCCCCTCACCTATCCCTGTGAATTCCTGAATTTCAGTCGTTCGCGCTCGAACCTCGACCTTGCAACCTACAAGGCTGTTGAGCAGCTGGAAGGAAAGTCGAATACCGATATGGCGGAATATTCGGACAGTAATAATCCGAAATACCACGCAATGGTAGAACAGATCCGTAAAAATCTGGACCTGACTACCCTTAAATTTCAGAAACTCGATGATTTGGTTGAAGCAATTGGCTTGCCCAAAGAAAAACTTTGCACCCATTGCTGGGACGGATCAAGCTATTTTTAGGCAGGTAGCAGAAAAAATACCAATGAGAAATCATCCATCGAAAAATGATTCGGTGGATGATTTTTTATGTTTGGACGAAATTATGATTTGTGATTACGTGAAGCGAAAACATAAATAATAATACCAACCACCACGCCTGTAGTATTTGCGATGATATCGTACCATGAAAATGAGCGGCCTGAACCCAATTCTAACTGAATGAACTCCATTAAAATTCCCCACCCTATTGCAACTGGTATAATCAACCATATCTCGTTTCTGTTTTCTTCAGCTTTCAGCGCCCAGCAACCAAGAACCGAAAGGATAAGGTACATCATAAAATGTATAACTTTATCGGCTCCATGAAACAATTGAACTTTTGGTAAATCCTGAGGTGGTAATAAGGATAAAGCAGCGATACAACCAATATATAAGATTACCAACAAAAAACGGAAAGGCTGACGAACAGATATAAGAAGCGAAATCATACAAATGCAATTAATATATAGCAATCAATAAAACAGGTGAAAACAAATCAAAGTTCAAACTTAACTAAGTCAAATAACAGCACTTTTTATTTAATTTCCGCATTACGAGTTAAAATTGATTTAAATTTTTTAACAAATTAACTTAAACCAAACGTCCTTATAATTGTCAAATGTTTTTCATTCCTTTATTCAGCTAAAAACAAACCAACTAAAATATGCAACACGCTCACAATCTGGTTATTAATTTCGACCAAAGAAATATTAACTGCAAATTTTCAAATAAAAAACATTCCTTTTTCCCGGCAACCATGCTGATCATCTTTTCATTGTTGGTATTCGGAATGTCCGGATGCAGCAATAAGGCTTCGGGGGATAAAAGTCTGAAAGGGAAAAAAGCTGGTCCTATATCCGTTGAAATCAAAGTTATCCAGCCTGAGTTGTTGCTCAATACAGTTTCCTCAACAGGATCGATACTGGCCAATGAAAAAGCTGAAATCCGTCCTGAAATTTCAGGAAGGATAATAAAAATCCTTTTTGAGGAAGGTGCGATGGTTCAAAAGAATAAGTTGCTGCTAAAAATGAACGACAGTGATTTGCAGGCTCAATTAGTACGAAACGAGGCTCAGGGAATATTACTGAAAAACGATGAATTTCAGAAAAGTAAATTACTTGAAATCAAAGCCATCAGCCAGGATGAATATGATGCGGCAAAAAGTCTTTACCTCGTAAATCAGGCCGACAAACAATTGCTCCAGGCACAAATTGCCAAAACCGAAATTTATGCCCCTTTCAGCGGAAAAGTTGGACTTCGTGCTGTCAGTGTAGGTAATTACATTGCAAGCAATACACTGGTCGCTACCATTCAGCAACTCGATCCGATCAAGATTGAGTTCGATGTTCCGGAGAAATACAGCCGTTTTATTAAACAAGGATTGGGGATTGAATTCAATACAGATGCTTCGGACTCGACTTTTTTAGCAAAAATTTATGCGGTTGAATCGTCCATCAATACCGATACACGCACATTGAAAGTCAGGGCAGTTTGCCCGAACCCTTCAAATATTCTGAAACCGGGAGCCTTTGCACGGGTAAACATGATTCTTGAAAGGTTTCCTGATGCGCTGAAAATTCCTTCGGAAGCTGTTGTAACTGTTTTGGACGGCAATTCAGTATTTATTTTAAAAAACGGGAAAGCCATCGAAGTACCAGTTACCACCGGGATCAGAACTGACAACGAAATTCAGATTACAAAAGGCATTACCGCGGGAGATAGTCTGATCATAACCGGACTTTTACAGGTTACAAACGGTGGTCCGGTCGCAGTAAAAAAATAGAAATATGAACTTTTCAGGAATATTTATAAAACGACCGGTATTGGCAATGGTACTTTCCATTTTGGTGGTGCTGTTCGGAATCATCGGTTACAGCTTTTTGGGTGTGCGCGAATATCCAAGTGTTGATCCGCCAACGGTAAGCGTAAGTACTTCGTATCCCGGTGCCAATGCCGATGTTATTGAAAGCCAGATTACCGAACCCCTGGAAGAAAGCATCAACGGAATAGCCGGAATCAGAACCCTCACTTCCTCATCTCGCGATGGAAGCAGCAACATTACTGTTGAATTTCAGATCGGAGTTGAAATGGAAACGGCAGCCAACGATGTACGCGACCGTGTATCGCGTGCACGAAGAAGCCTTCCTCCTGATGTTGATCCGCCAATCGTGGTAAAATCAGATGCTGATTCAAGTCCGGTTTATGTTATGACGGTGCAAAGCGACACACGCAACCTGTTGCAATTGTCGGAACTGGCCAACAATGTGCTGAAGGAAAGGCTCCAGACTATTCCCGGAGTGAGCGACATTCGTATTTACGGAGAAAAAAGGTACGCCATCAAATTATACATCGACCCACTGAAATTAGCTGGCTATAAGTTGACTCCTTTGGATGTGCGTGATGCCCTTAACCGCGAAAACGTAGAATTGCCAACTGGTAGGATTGAAGGCTACGGAACAGAACTTTCTGTTCGAACATTGGGCAGGATGACCACCGCTGAAGAATTCAACAACATGATTATCAAAGAAGCGGAAGGAACTTTGATTAAATTCAAAGATGTTGGAAATGCAATTTTAACCGCACAAAATGAAAAAACAGTTATGCGCGGCGAAGGTGGCATCAAAATGGTTGGATTGGCACTTTCGCCTCAACCCGGAGCCAACCACATTGCTATTGTGGATGAATTAAAAATCAGGCTTGAACAAATCAAAAAAGATTTGCCCGAAGATATCAAGCTCGGTACAATGAACGACACAACGCTCACCATTCGAAATGCCATTACTGAGGTTCAGGAAACGATCCTGATTTCGTTCCTTTTGGTTGTGATGGTGATTTTCCTGTTTTTGCGCGAATGGAGAACCACGCTTATTCCGGTTTTTGCCATCCCTATATCACTCGTCGGAACATTCTTCCTGATGTACATGGCTGGTTACACCATTAATATTTTAACCCTTTTAAGTATCGTACTTGCAACCGGACTGGTAGTTGACGATGCCATCGTGGTACTCGAAAATATCTACAGCAAAATCGAAAAAGGCATGAATCCTATGGAAGCCGCCATGATCGGTTCAAAAGAAATATTCTTTGCCATTCTTTCAACCACTGTTACATTGGCTGCCGTTTTTCTACCCATCATTTTTCTTGAAGGGTTTACCGGTAAATTATTTCGTGAGTTTGCCATCGTAATGGCCGGAGCTGTAATTATTTCAGCATTCGTTTCTCTGACGCTTACCCCCATGATGAGCGCCCACTGGCTTCGTCACAGCGAACACCACAGCGGCTTTTATTCACGCACCGAAAAATTCTTTGTTGCGTTGAATGGAAGATACAACCGATCGTTGCAACGTTTCCTGAAATACCGCTGGCTGGCATTCGTGATAATGGGTATATCAATTGGTCTGATTGGAATTCTATGGCCAATGATACCTTCTGAACTGGCTCCGATGCAAGACAAAAGCCGTATCATGGTCAATGTTACTGCTCCTGAAGGAGTTTCGTTTGAAAAAATGGACGAGTACATGACATCTCTCATTGCTATCGTAGATACCATTCCTGAAAAACTATCCTTTATGGGGCTGACTTCCCCCGGATTTGGCGGTTCATCCACCAATTCAGGATTCGTACGTATTACACTGACTCAACCCGGTGAACGTGAACGGTCTCAGGATGAAATTGCCAATATGCTCAGTGGTATTACCCGAAAAATGACTTTTGCCCGCGCCATTGTTAGTCAGGAACAAACCATTCAGGTTGGACGGGGCGGCGGATTGCCGGTTCAATATATCATTCAGGCTCCAACTTTGGAAAAACTAAAATCAGTATTGCCTGAATTTATGGAAAAAGCCCAGGCAGATCCGGCTTTTCAGGTGGTTGACCTCAACCTGAAGTTTAACAAGCCCGAAATGACCATCCAGATTGACCGTGAACGGGCGAGAACTTTGGGAGTTACCATTCGCGATATTGCTGAAACGCTGCAATTATTTTTCAGCGGACAACGAATGGGTTATTTCATATACAATGGTAAACAATACGAGGTAATCGGACAAGCTGACCGTAGTTTTCGCGACGATCCGTTCGATTTGAGTACCGTGTATGTCAGAAATCGAAACTCGGAATTGGTACAGCTCGACAACCTGATTCAGGTAAAATACAATTCAAGTTTACCACAATTATACCGGTTCAACCGGTACGTTTCAGCAACAATTTCGGCCAACCCGGCTGACGGCTACACGCTTGGACAGAGCCTCGAAGCCATGAATAAAATTTCAGCGGAAGTTCTGGATGATACCTTCTCTACCAGTCTGTCTGGTCCTTCACGCGATTTTGCTGAAAGTTCGAATACGCTCCTATTCGCATTTGGACTTGCCCTTGTTCTGATTTACCTGATTCTTTCCGCTCAGTTCGAGAGTTTCCGCGACCCGATGGTCATCATGTTTACCGTTCCGCTGGCAGTTGCCGGGGCCTTGATTTCGCTGATCCTGTTTGGCCAGACAGTCAATATTTTCAGCCAGATCGGAATGATCATGCTCATTGGAATTGTGACCAAAAACGGCATCCTGATTGTTGAATTTGCCAATCAGAAAAAAGAAGCCGGTGCAAACCTGCTGAATGCTGCAATTGAGGCGTCTTCTCAGCGTTTCCGTCCAATTCTGATGACAAGCCTTGCAACAGTTTTAGGAGCATTGCCTATTGCGCTGTCGCTGGGAGCCGGTTCGAAAAGCCGCGTTTCGATGGGGATTGTTATCATTGGAGGATTGATGTTTGCGCTGGTTTTGACTTTGTATGTTATTCCGGCACTCTACACTTATTTCTCGGCAACAGCCAATACACACACAACTGATTCTGAAATCGCCGAGAATCCTGATGGAAAAAATATCCAATAACCAATGTCCAATATCGAATATTCAATATCCCTGCCCGAAGCAGGCGGGGAATAAGAAACAAGAGATAAGAAACCAATTCAAATCCGGATCACGTTCTTTCCTTCGACTTGGAATTTGGAACGTGGAACTTGAAACCAATTAAAAAATGAAACTTCGAATCGTAATAATAGCCTTCATACTTATACAGGGATTTCTGGCCTCTGCTCAGGATACGCTGAAACTGAATGACGCAATTGCAATGGCTCTTCAGAATAATTATTCTATTTCGCTGGCTGAAAATACCGCGAAAATATCCGGCATAACCAATTCAGCCGGAAATGCGGGAATGTTGCCTAAAGTTGACTTGAACGCCACCCGGTCGTATGCGCTCAATAATTCGAAAGCTGAATATTTTGATGGCCGGGTTCGTGATGTACCCAACGCCAAATCCAATACTCAGAATGCCGGAATACAGCTTTCATGGACTATTTTCGATGGGCTAAACATGTTTATTCAGCGCGACAAACTAAATGAATTAGAACAACTTAGCAATACCCAATTGAGGGGAGTGGTCGAAAATACAGTGGCTCAGGTAAGCCGGATTTATTTTGACATTGTGGTTCAACATGAAATACTTGATTTGTACCATGAAGCGCTGAAAATCTCTGATCAACGCAGAAAATTTGCCAAAGTCCGGCTCGATTTGGGCGGAGGCTCTGAACTGACCTTTCTTCAGGCAACTGTTGACATGAATGCCGACAGTGCCAAGTACATGCAACA
>DAITNH010000236.1:7744-9062 GCA_036834745.1 Prolixibacteraceae bacterium | reverse complement strand
TCTTCCAGTTTCTTGTTCACCATCATTTTAATCATCATGCTCATGTCGGCATCCAAAGTCAGGCGAAGCTTGGTTTCATAGGCATCCACCGGAAGAAGCTGTATCCAAAAAACTATACCGACAGGAAGGCTGCCGCTGCTGCCGACTTTGATGGTTTTGGCCGGTTCGCGCTCAATGATCCTGATCTCGGCCAAACCCATTCCGCTGATTTGAAAGCGGCATGAATCAGCATCCGATTCGAAATTTGAAATCTGAATCTGTGGAATTTTCTCCGTCATTTTCTCCAAAAGACCTTCGTTCACGTACTTCGACAGGTTTTCGAAGTTTGAAAGGTAATTGTAGATTGTTTCCTGGTTGTTAGGTACGATTTTTATGTCGCTAACATATTTGGTGATGCCCATATTCTTTGAATATATTATCTATTTGCCCCAGCTTTCAGGCTGTTCGCGCCATTTATTGAGTTTTTCAACCTCTTCGGGTTTTACGTCACCCGACTCAATCGCAAGATCAATCAGCACCTGATAACGGCTGAGAGCAGTCAGTTCAAGACCTGCGTCAGCAAAATTTTTGCGTGCCTGCGGAAAATTATAAGTGAAAATAGCCAGCATACCCAAAACGTCTCCGCCAAAATTGGTGATCGCTTCGGCTGCTTTCAGGCTGCTTAATCCTGTAGAAATCAAGTCTTCAATAATTACCACTTTTTGTCCGGCTTTCATATCGCCTTCAATCAGGTTTTCCAGTCCATGGTCTTTTGGTTTTGCCCTGACATAAATAAAAGGCAATCCCAATTCCTGTGCAACCAGCATCCCGTGGGCAATTGCACCGGTAGCAACTCCGGCAATCACTTCTGCCTGCGGATATTTTTCACGGATAATTTTGCAAAATTGCGTGCAAATGAAAGTTCTTTCTTCAGGATAAGAAAGAATTTTACGGTTATCGCAGTAAATCGGGGCTTTCCAGCCCGAAGCCCATGTGAAGGGATTGTTTGGCTGTACTTTTATTGTGTTAATTTGAAGTAGTTTCTTTGTAACTTCGAGTTGAATTTGTTCTAACATGATAATTTGATTTTACTAAAATAATAGGCGCAAATGTACAAAGTTTTTTTCAATGACTCTACCTTTCAAATAGGTGTTGAAAGCAAAAAATCATCAAAAAATAACATAACTCAATCAATTGATTTAGAGAATAATGGGTTTGTCAGAGACTTAATTACTGAAATTGAAAAGAGTGACAAAGCCATTAATTATCTACTTCAGAATAATGAAACTGAAATGCTTTGGGAGTGTTTCAAACGGCAATTTGTTGAAATTCCCGCTGC
>DAITNH010000236.1:0-7644 GCA_036834745.1 Prolixibacteraceae bacterium | reverse complement strand
AAACTGAAATGCTTTGGGAGTGTTTCAAACGGCAATTTGTTGAAATTCCCGCTGCTGGAGGATTGGTTCAAAGAAGCGACCGATCGTTGTTGTTTATCAAGCGGTTGGGCTTGTGGGATTTGCCAAAGGGGAAAATTGACAAGGGTGAAACTCCTGAAATTGCAGCCATCCGCGAAGTGGAGGAGGAGTGTGGTGCGAAA
Organism: Prolixibacteraceae bacterium; assembly: GCA_036834745.1. GTDB lineage: Bacteria > Bacteroidota > Bacteroidia > Bacteroidales > Prolixibacteraceae > Aquipluma. Next base: position 7,444 of record DAITNH010000236.1, on the reverse strand, counting down.
GGACTGAAAATTATCAGGCAACTCAATTCTACTTTCCACATCTACCGGTCGCCTTTCCTGAAATTTCCAGACAATTTGGTGCTGAAAGAAACGAAATGGTTCCTGATGAGTTGTGACAATGATCAAGCGTTGGTTCCGCAATCGGAGGAAAATATCGAAGAAGTAAGGTGGATTGCGTTGAACGAACTTGACACCGTAATGGAAAATACTTATTTAAGCTTGCGCGAATTTCTGTCAAAAACAATTCCGCTTATCTGACATTCTGGCCACTTGTTTTCTGCATCTCCTTGAAATGGTCGCTTTTAAAAATCTGTCCCAGTTGCCTGTCGAGTCCATCAATCGGATTGGGGGCAGGCGACAGCAGCAATTTTCCGTCTTTCCCGATCAGAAATGAATTGGGGTAGGTTTTTACCCTGTAGCTGGTTGCTTGGTCACTGTCGGTTGTCGTAAAAACACCCGCCCATCCTGATTCATTCTTGAAATTTGCACCTTCACGCAATACATTGATGATGATAAGTTTTTCTTTGTACTGGACTGCAATTTTCTTCAATTCATCCAGATGCTGGCGACAGGTCGTATTTTTCGGATCGGTAAAATGCAGGTAAATATAGGTGCCGGAATAGTCTGAAAAGCGGACTGCACGTCCGGTCAAATCTTTGAGATTGATTTTGGGTGGTGTGGTTCCGCTGGCCAGATGGGTAAGTTTTGTCCGGATCAATTGTGCCGTTTTTTGTTCGTAGCTGCTCCATCCGGCAATCTTCACCTGATCAAGCATTTTCAGGATCGCGGCTTTATTGAAATTTCTGCTGTAATAGGCATCTTTCAATGATCTAAGCAATACCCAATGAGCCAATTCCCGGTTGAATTGCAATTCCTTTTGGAAATAATCATCCAGTTGCTGCAATTTTGCGGTGTTGGTCATGTTCCTGATTTCAGGATTGTGGGCCGAGTTGTCGAGAAAACTGAAATATTCAGGAAAAACCTGATTAAACAAATTTGAATAGGCTGCCAGATTGTAAACCGGTTTGGTTTTCCTGAAATAGGATTCTTTGAAAATGTCAGCTTTTCCCTGATGGAGGGCAAATTCGAGGGTGGCGTTCCTGAATAATTTGTGAAATTCGAAAAGCGGATTGCTGGTTTTGGGAAATTCCTTTCCGAGCATCATCTTTACCGAATCGACCAATACCCCGGATTTGTTTATAAATATCTGGTCGAAATATTGATTTTCATATTTTGAAAAGGCTGTTTCAAATTGCTGGATCAAAACATTCAGATCGTTACTGTCCGGATTTGCGATTCCAAACCAAACAGGATCTGGTTTTGTAAATGGATTTCTCTTTTGCGCATCTGTTAATTTGCGCTTCGGCGGGAATACCAATTGATACGACTTGCCGGGTTCAAGATAGATCATTCCGTGATAGCCATCAAAATCAGCAAAGCACAAACTGGTTTCGGCAAGTTCAACTTCCAATTCAAAAACTCCTTCGGAATTGAACCTGATGTCGCCCAATTTGATTGTTTCTTCTGAAATGTAATCGTGAAAAATATTCAGTTCGATTGAATTATGTGCATATTCCGCAGCTTTCCCGGTAATTTTTACAGGCGCGGCCATGACTTTCCCCGCCAGAAACAGGCACGAAATGATAAAAGCGGTCTTCATGATTTTGGAGTTCACTATTCTTCCTGTTTAAATTCCGACATGTTTAATGCAGCCGGAAGAAACTTGCTGGCATCGCCTCCATGTAAAATAATGTCGCGAACGATGGTCGAATTAATAGGTGTATGTTCGGGAGTGGTCAAAAGAAAAACCGATTCAATTTTTGGGTGCATCATTTTGTTCACCTGGGCAATCGCCCGTTCAAATTCAAAATCGGCCGAAGTGCGCAATCCTCTGAGAATATAACCGGCATTCACTTTTTTGCAAAAATCAACCGTCAATCCTTCATAACATTCCACTGAAACGGTGGGCTCATTTTTAAAAACTTCATTGATCCATATCTCTCTTTTTTCGATAGGGAAAAATGATCTTTTATTAGAGTTGTAGCCGATCATGATGATGATTTTGTCGAACAGCGGAATGGCCCGTTTTACAATGCTTTCATGCCCAACAGTAAACGGATCAAATGACCCGGGGAAAATGGCGATTCGCTCCATAATTTTGTCTTTTTCACGAAAAATGAGTTGTAAATATAGAGTTTATTCAAAAGCAGTAAGCAAACCTTCAGGATTAATTGCTTTTTGGTTTGCGTTGAATGCTTAACAGAAATATCAGAACCAATGCTGCTGTTGCAATCAAAGCGCTGATCAGAAGTTGGTTGGTTTTACTGCTTTGGAAAAAAGAAGTTTTCTGAATGACGTCCCAATATTCGATGCTGATTAAAACCAATCCATTGTTGATCGCATGGCCAAGAATACACAAATAGATATTGCGGGTGCGAAGCATCAGGATTCCGAGCACAATGCCAAGAATAAAGGTCGCCGGGAACTGCCAGGGATTGAGATGGAACAGTGCAAACATCAGTGCCGAAACAAAAACAGCGGTGAATTTCGAATAGTTCCGCATTAAACCGTGCATAATTACTCCCCTGAATATCAGTTCCTCGATGACCGGCGCCATGATGACAACTTTTAATATAGCGCCATAAATACCGTAATCGTTTTCGAATATTTTATTGAACATCTCCCAGAACCAGGGTGGGGGAGGCAAGGCTTTGTCGAGCCAGAAATTTATCTCGCCAATTAAATTATGCGCAGCCCACAAGAAAAACAGAACTGGAATGAGTATAAGAACATTGAATGATTTGTATGGAAAAAGTACGTTCAGCGGTACGCCTGCCTTGCGATAAGCAAAGTAAAAAATGAAAAGAGTGGACCCGACTCCAAGAATGATTTTCTTTACCGGATGGTATAAATAATCAGTTCCGTTGTAGTAATCGAGCAGGGCAAGCGGAAAATCAACAAGCGTTTGAATAAAAAGGTAGAGCACGATCAGATGGATGGCGCCTAAAATTGTTGGATAGAATTTATTTTGCTGTTGATCCACTTGATTTTGAATTTAGAAAGATCAATATTACCTATTTTTGGCAACATATTGAAGGGGCTTTGCTATTTTTTAACAATAAGGTGTTGATAATTATAGAAAAAACTTCAAAAACTATTTGATTATCTAAAGAAAATGTAGTTATTTTGCGCACTGTTTGAAAAATGTGAGATTTCAGATTTAAAAAATAAGACAATGTCAAGAGTTTGTCAAGTAACTGGTACAAAAGTGATGGTGGGAAACAATGTTTCTCACTCAAAGCGCAGAACGAAAAGGAAATTTTTTCCTAACCTGTTCAAAAAGAAGTTCTATTTTCCTGAAGAAGATCGTTGGATCTCGTTAACTGTTTCAGCCAACGGAATCCGTACAATCAACAAAAACGGATTGAACGCTGCATTGAAGAGTGCAAAGGAAAAAGGTTTTATAACAACTATTTAAAGCTTTAAGAGATGGCTAAAAAAGGCAATAGAATTCAGGTAATCATGGAATGTACCGAACAAAAAACCAGCGGGGTTCCCGGAACTTCACGGTACATTACTACCAAAAACAGGAAGAATACTCCTGAACGTCTGGAGAAAAAGAAATACAACTCTAACTTAAAGCGAGTTACTGTACACCGCGAAATTAAATAAGAAATAGTATGGCAAAGAAAGTAGTTGCTTCGTTACAAAAAGGTGCCGGTAAAGGTTACGCCAAAGTAGTAAAAATGGTAAAATCAGAAAAAACTGGTGCTTATACATTTCAGGAAGAAATCATTCCGAACGAAAATGTAAAAGAACATTTCAAGAAATAGAACCAATTCTCTCTATAAGAAAAAGCTTTCATCATTGGTGAAGGCTTTTTTTATTAAATCGTACACGTTACAAAATTGTTGACAGTAAAATAGAGTGAATATGGGCATTTTCGGAATTTTTAACAGCAAGAAAAAAGAAAGCCTCGACCAGGGGCTTGCAAAAACCAAAGAAAGTGTTTTTACGAAGATTAGCCGCGCCATTGTTGGGAAAACAAAGGTTGATGAAGATGTTCTGGATAATCTGGAAGAAATTCTGATATCGGCTGATGTTGGCGTAGATACCACTTTGAAGATCATCGAACGCATAGAAAAAAGAGTTGCCGTTGATAAATACATGGGAACTTCGGAACTGAATTCGGTGTTGAAAGAAGAGATTGCAAGCTTGCTCGAAGAAAACAATTCAAACGATGTTTCTGATTTTGACCTGCCCGATAGTAAAGAGCCCTATGTAATTATGGTGGTTGGAGTGAATGGTGTAGGAAAAACGACCACCATCGGTAAACTTGCCCATCAGTTTAAACAGGCCGGGAAAAAAGTTGTTCTGGGCGCTGCCGATACTTTTCGTGCTGCTGCCATCGACCAGCTTCAGATTTGGGCCGATCGGGTTCAGGTGCCTTTGGTAAAACAGGGAATGGGTGCAGATCCCGCGTCGGTGGCTTACGATACACTTTCATCGGCCATTGCACAGGGAGCTGATGTGGTAATTATTGATACAGCTGGTCGTTTGCACAACAAAATCAACTTAATGAATGAGTTGAGTAAAATTAAAACGGTCATGAAAAAAGTGGTGCCCGATGCTCCTCACGAAGTTTTACTGATACTGGACGGTTCGACCGGACAAAATGCTTTTGAACAGGCCAAACAATTTACAAAGGCAACTGAAGTAACTGCATTGGCGCTCACCAAACTCGACGGTACTGCCAAAGGCGGCGTGGTGATTGGGATTTCCGATCAGTTTAAAATTCCTGTCAAGTACATTGGAATTGGCGAAAAAATGGATGACTTGCAGATTTTCAACCGAAGAGCATTCGTTGATTCGCTGTTTAGCTAAAAAGTCGGGAGCCCGGAGAAGGAAAAATGAAATGGCTGGCTTTTGCCGGCCTTTGTTTTCAAGAGAATCGTGAAGTGAAACTTAAGCTCAGCTTCTCTGTTTAAGAATGAAATTAATTAGACAAGTTCTTGGTGTTACTTCGTGGCTTGGTGCCTTTGTGGCTAAAAAAATGTAAAAATGATAAAGCAAAAAATAAACGTGGTGACTTTGGGTTGTTCAAAAAACCTGGTCGATTCTGAAGTTTTACTGAACCAGCTTTCGATGGATGGTTTTGAGGTGGTGCACGATTCGAACGAGACTGATTCGGATATTGTCGTGATCAATACCTGCGGATTTATTCACGATGCCAAGGAAGAGTCTGTCAACACCATTTTGCAGTTTGTTGGAGCCAAAAGCCGCGGCGACATTGATAAATTATACGTGATGGGTTGCCTTTCTGAACGGTATAAAACCGATCTGGAAAAGGAAATTCCGGAGGTTGACAAATACTTTGGCAAGTTCGACATGAAAGCGCTGGTGGGCGAGCTGAAAGCGACCTATCGGCCCGAATATATTTACGAGCGAAAAATTACCACGCCTTCGCATTTTGCTTATCTGAAGATTTCGGAAGGTTGCAACCGTGTTTGTGCGTTTTGCGCCATTCCGGGCATGACTGGCAAACACAACTCAAAGTCGATGGACGATCTGGTAAAAGAAGCCAAATACCTTGCAAAGAAAGGCGTTCGCGAGATTTTGCTGATTGCCCAGGATTTGTCGTATTACGGAATTGATTTGTACGGAAAAGGCATGTTGGCCGAACTGATCCAAAAAATTGCCGAAATCGATGGCATCGAATGGATCCGTTTGCATTATCTGTATCCAACCAAATTTCCGATGGACATTCTGCCGCTGTTTAAATCAGTTCCCAAACTTTGTCATTATATTGATATTCCGTTGCAGCACAGCTCAAACAATGTGCTGAAACACATGCTTCGCCATGTTACCACCGAAGAGACGGAAGCTTTGTTGCAAAAAATCAGGAAAGAAGTTCCCGGAATAACCATCAGGACGACCATGCTGATTGGTCATCCGGGCGAAACTGAGGAAGATTTTGAACAGCTTAAAAGCTTTGTTCAGAAACATAAATTCGATCGTTTGGGGGCTTTTACTTACTCACACGAAGAGGGAACCTACGGATATAAAAAGTATAAAGACGATGTTCCTGAAGACGTAAAACAAGCCCGTCAGGAGGAATTAATGGGAATTCAGCAGATCATCTCATCAAAACTGAATACCCAAAAAGTTGGAAAAACGATGAAGGTGATTATCGATCGCGAAGATGACGAATTTTTTGTTGGGCGTACAGAGTTTGATTCTCCTGAAGTGGACGGCGAGGTGCTGATTAGCAAAGAAGTTCCATTGAAAAAAGGACAATTCTATCAGATCGAAATTACCGGTTCCGATGAATTCGATTTATACGGGAAGCTGGTGTCAGCTTATACGCCTGTCAGATAGGTGTTGATCTGTATGAGTTTTCAGGATAAAAAAAGCATCAAATCAATCATTTATTGGTTTTATCCCTAACTTTTCTTCTGCAAACTTAAAGCTGGCAATTTCAACATCCTGCCAGGATTTCGAAAATAATTTACTCCCAATCGGGTGTGCGCCAGCTTCAGGAAAAGCCTCTTTTTGTTTAAGGTTTTCCGGTGTTCCCAGCTGGTTGTACATTTTCAGCATTGCATCTACTTTTACAGTAGGATCCTGATTTTCTTCATCTTTATAATAATAGGCCAGAAATACCGGTTCGTTAACTTTCCCAAATGTTTTTATGGTCATGGTCGATTCAACCAGTTGTTGAAGGTAAACAACAGCTTCCAGCCTGTATTTGCAGTTCCAGTACCGGCAATCTTCCGAAGCAAAATCAGGATTGGTAATTCGGTAATTTCCTTTGTAAACCTGACGTGCAATTTGCAGTCCCCAGGGTTTGCTTAGCAGAAATGCTGCCGGATTGTTAATGGCAACATTGGGCGAAAGTAAAATCAGGCTTTCTACCAACTCCGGAAATTCCGCAGCCAGTTTTAAGCTTAAAGTACCCCCGGTAGAAGTACTCATCAGAATAACCTTTTCACCCAAAGCCTGAGCCGCAACCAGCGCTTCCTTGGCCGATTCGTAAAGCCGGTCGGGTGTCATATCGACCAATGCCTCGGTGGTGTCGATGCCATGTGAGGCCAGCAACGGAATGTACAGATTCATACCATATCTTTCGGCAAAATCGGTGTGCACCGGTTCTCCTTCAAACCATGAAGCCGAAAAACCATGAAGATAAAGAAGGCAGTATTCTGTTTTGTTTTTAAGGCTATCGTTCGCCCAGATAACGCGGCTTTCGTTGTCGGGCTTGATTTTTAATGCAGAATTTTTAGCTGCTAAATAAGCTTCAAAATTCGTTGCCTGAACTTGTATTTCAGGCAGTTTGTTTGACAATTCAGGTTTCGAAAATGTTGGCCCCAACAAATAAGCCAGTACAAGAATGCCGAGGATCGACGCAGTGATGAGCAGGATTTTCTTCATAGCCAATGTTGTT
>DAITNH010000235.1:0-9083 GCA_036834745.1 Prolixibacteraceae bacterium | reverse complement strand
AGTTTTCCCTGAATATTCCATCTTCCGTTACCCTTAAATGTTATTCCTGCCGGAATGATCAATTGATCGGTAACGGTCATGGTTTCTTCAACAATGTAGGAGATGGTATCATATCCGGCAAAACTTCTGACCGGTATCGTTCCACTGATGGCCTGACCACGAATACGCAATCCTATTCGTGGAACATTGGCCACTTTATTTCCTGAAAATGTTGGGCTCGAAAACATATCCATGTAAACCGGTGCATTGTTGAGGTTATAAAACTGGCTGTTTGTGATCTCCGGATTTGCATTTCCAAAAATGGATAATGCTCCATCGTAACTGAAATTCACCTTGGTTGAATCCATGACTACCCGGCAATCTGTGATTCGAATGGCTCCACTCCAATAATAAGGATAGCCGCAATACCTGATTTCGCAGTTTTTGAGGATGTTTTCAGTATCACTGGCAGTTCCGGTAAAATCAATACCCTGCCAATCGGTATTGGCAGGAATAGTTCCGGTTCCGTTATTGTTGGTGTCGCCGCCTGCTGAATCATCTTTTATGGAGGTGAAAATAATTTTTCCGGTTGCTTTCCCTGAAGCTTTCAATGCACCATTCACAGTAAGTTGGCCGTAATAGCTCTGATTGAATTTAATCACCACTCCCGGATCAATCGAAACGACATTTCCTGCTGCAATCGCAAGTTGTGATTCTACAATGTAGGCCACATTGGTGAACCCTGCAAAATCAAACGACTTTAGGGTTGGTGAATCAGTACCAAAAGCGCCGATGAGAATTCCAATGTATCCAACATTGGAAACAGTGTTGCCTATTATTACAGGAGTTCCTTGATTTACAATTCTTCCCAGTGGGAAATAATCGATGTTCGAAAATGAATTGTTCAGAACCTGTGCATTGTCGCTAAAATAGACTCCACGGTATGAATTTTTGATTTCGCAATTATTAATGATATTTCCGGCGGAAACATAAACAGCCCAATTACCTGAGTTATATCCGGCGTAATGAATTTTCCAGTTTTCAATTGTAGAGGTGATTTTACCATATAGTGCGATTCTTCCTGAATTACTGTGAGAAATTGAAAGCTGACCATCGTTTTGAGAATCAAGTGGATTGCCATAACTATCATCAGCAATACTGGTAAAAATAATTGGGTTAGCAACAGTTCCAATACCGGTTAATGTACCGTTTGCTGTGATCATTGAAGAGTAGTCGCGACATTTGATGACGATACCCGGATCAATCGCCAATGTGGCTGTATCAAGAACGGTTGTAGTTCCATACAGGCAATAGGTTGGATTATCCAGATTCTTGAATGATAATTTCTTTAAATTGCTTGGGGCGGTAACAGTGGCTGGCAATATTCTGACTGCACGAATTTCTTTGCTGTTAAACTTGATTGAATCGGTAGCAAAATCAATATTTGCGTTCATATCCATTCCGATATTGTAGGACTCTGCACTTAAAATTGTTGAAGCTTCAAAGTTACAGTTGGTAAAGGTTGGTTTGCTTGTTCCGGTTACCATCAGGTTTCGTCCGTTATCCGTAAACCTGCAGTTTTCAAATGTTGGTGAAGCAGCATCAATTGCCATTGCCACATAAGCATCGTTATTGTTTTTAGCGCTTTTAAATATGCAATTTTTGAAAATGCAGGCAGTGTCAATAGCTGAAGCTGCAATGTTTACACCAAGCCAATAGGAAACTCCGGGATGCATGTCGAAAACAATCGGATCAATGCTGGTTCCCAGGGCTTTTATTTTACCCTGAACCGTAAATTCGCAATTAACGAAATACAATTTGGCACCTGGTGAGATATTCAGATTGCCGGTATCGGTAACCCGCATATAATTGCACCGGTAAGGAATACCGAGTTTCGGCATGTAAAAATTGCCCGAAATATCAGTAAAATTGAGATAAACAGTATCATAAGTATTCCCGGTTAAAACCACATTATTCCCGGCAACAATTTTTCCAGCTCCATAAAAGTATATCGGATAATTGGTGTTTTTTATCGTGGTATTCTCGATGTTTAAAGTTCCGACCGCAGATATTTGAACGCCATACGCGCTAAAATTATTAATTGTACATTTTTTCAGGGTGAGCTGCCCTTTCCGTGCATAAAGGTTACTTGCGTACTCAACGATGCAACTGTCAAGAGTTACATTCCCAATATGGGCGTAACCCTCGTACGAAACGTAAATGCCATCCCAAAAGCCTTTAGCAGTGCTGCCATTGGCGGTAAAGGTGGCGCCTTTTGCGTTAAGTGTGCCGAAAACCTGAATGTATCTTCCGCCACTAAACCTGATTTCCACATCTTTTTCGATGGTTACGGTAACTCCGGTGGCAACATCCATATTGGTTGTAATCAAATAGGGGCTGTCAGTTTTTGTTAAAGTCCTGTCAACGGTGAAATAATTACCAGGAAGGCTGGTTTGGGCAAAAGTTCCGAATGCAAAAAGGAATGCACCAATGAATAAAACAATACACTTTTTCATATTTGTAAGTTTTAATTTGTGTTCGTATATTTTCACTGGTGAAGTTGCATGGAAAAGCAGGAGCAGACAATCCCTAAAAAGTGTTAGAAGATGATAAATGTATAAGGAGGAAAGATGAAAGAATTACCGGTTCATGATTTTATTGATGGCTTCCGTGCGGCTTTGAACCTGAAGCTTTTCATAAATATTTCGGGCGTGGGAACGAACGGTTTCTATACCAATGTTGAAATCGGAGGCAATTTCCTTATACCGTAAACCTTTGGCCAATGATTTGAGAATTTCTTTTTCGCGCTGTGTGAGCAATTCAGAATCGTCGATGGAATTTTTCTGCTGAAAGGAAGCAATCACTTTTCTGGCTATTTGTCCGCTCATTGGTGAGCCGCCATGAAAGACTTCCGTAATCGAATCTAAAATTTTCGTGGGAGCGGTTTTTTTGAGCAAATATCCGCTGGCGCCTGCTTTGAGCGATTCAAAGATGGATTCATCATCTTCATATACAGTGCTCATAATGAATTGGGTCTGACTGCATCGTGTTTTAAGCCGCCTGACAACTTCAATGCCATTGATACCAGGGAGGTTAATGTCAACCAAAGCCACATCAGGAGATAAGAGAGGGAGATTTTCGAGTGCCTCCTCGCCATTGGAAAAAGTCAGGGTACAGATGAATCCATCGCTGCCATCGATGAGCATCTGCAATCCTTCCCGAATTTCTTTTATGTCCTCAATAATTACGACTCTAATCATTTGATGTAGTTGTTCGCTATTGTGTTTCTCAAAAATAATTGATTTCCCGTATTTAAGTGTAACAAAAAAGGGTTACATCTGAAGTTTTATTACCGTCACCGTTCCACTGCCTGAATTGGAAATTATAGAATAACTTCCGCCTACCAGTTCAATCCTGTTCTTCATATTTTTCAGTCCATTAGCAAATAAACGAACCTTCTTTACGTCAAAGCCTTTTCCGTCATCTTCAATTCTTAGCAGAATTTCCGTGGCTGTTTCCTGAATGGTAACCGTTACTTTATTGCACCAGGCATACTTGGCGATATTGTTAAAACTTTCTTTCACAGTTAAAAACATATTCCGACGTTGCTCTTCACCTAAATGGAAGTTGGAGAATTGTTCAGGAAAATTGAATTCAAGCTGAACGTCAATCGGTTCAAAATATTTGAGTCCATACTCACGGATATAGGATGAGAGGCTTTCAAGAGTATCGTTGTGCGGATTGAGTACCCAGATAATATCCTGAAGATTATCAACAAGATCCCGCGATGAGACAGCAATTTTTTCGAGTACTTCTTTTGCTTTTTCAGGAACTGACAATTGTTTTTTTGCCACTTCACTAAGAATGGCAATCATGGTTAGCCCACTTCCCAGGTCATCATGCATGTCACGGCTGATGCGGTTTCGTTCTTTTTCAACGGCTTGTTTTTTTTCAAGTTCTGTTCTTTGCTTTTCAAGCCTTCTGTTTAAATAACTTCTTGAGACAAAATGCATAATACCGGCTAACGTAAGTATCGAAAATAAACGGAACCACCAGCTTTTCCACCAGGGCGCTTTTACTGAAATAGGTAATGAATATATTTTGTCAGCTTCAATGCCATCAGCATTGATTGCTTTTACTTTCAATACATATTGACCGGGCGGCAGATTTGCATAACGGATAAGTGTCTTGCTGATTACAGTAACCCATTTTTTATCATAACCTTCCAGTAAATAACTGAGTTTATTGGCTGCTGCGTTGGCATAATTAATAACGGCAAACTGAAAGCCGATGGTGTTTTGTCGATAATTAACATTCAGTTCTTTGATTTCAGATGGATTGATAACTTGTCTGTAGCTTGTGTCATTTATTTGTATGCCTGTAAGTATGAGTTGCGGAGTGTATGAATTATTTTTCAGATCGGTCGGAAAGAATGAATTCAACCCGTTTACACCGCCAAAAAAAATTTCGCCTTTATTTGTCCTGAAAGAGGAATAAGTATTGAATTCATTGCTTTGCAAACCATCTTCGGACGAAAAAGTTTTTACCGCTTTGTTTCTGATGTCAAACCGGTTGATGCCCGCATTGGTACTCAACCACAAATAATTACCCTCAGGCACAATACCATAAATGTATTGATTGCTCAGCCCTTCATTGGTGGTAATAAATTCCTGTACCTGCAATTTGTATTTGTTAAATCGGATTAAGCCATTTGTACTGCCAATCCAGATGATACTGTCAGCCGATTCACTGAAACATTTGATGGAAGCCTCCATCTGGAATTCCTTTAACATGATCAGTGAATCTGCCATAAGCCGGTAAACTGTGAATCCCTTAAATGCTCTTGAAATATATAGTTGATCCTGCTTGTCGGTAAAAGTGGTCAAAAACACATCTTTAGCATCTGTCATGCCTTTTATTTGTTTGATGTGGTAGGTTTTATTGATTTTTTCAATGAGGAATAGACCTGCATTGGTTGAAGCAAGCTTTTCACCGGTTTTCAAGCCACAGATATAGTTGTACTGATTGGAGGCAAGCCCAAATTCAGATGGACTAACGGGCAGCTTTGTAACTTTTTTTGTCAGCGGATCAATCAGAAATAATCCTTCAAAAGTTGCAGCCCATATTTGGAGGTCATCATCCAGGTATAAATGTTCAATTGACAATGGAAGTCCATTGCGTAAAGTTTGTTTTATCTTTTTGTTTTCGTCTAAAATTAAAATTCCGTTTGACTGTGTTCCGCACCAAAACTCGTTGTTCACCTGAACAATGGAGCGAATAAAATTATCGACTCCTGCACGAACAGCTTCTTCTTTTGTTACATGATGATAAAACCGGAATTTATTAATACTGGTATAATCAACTCCTTTTCCCCAAACCGAAATCCATAAAATTCCCTTTTCATCGGTATTAATGTATTGAACCTGATTACCGGAAAGGGCAAAATTGTCGTACGCTGAATTTAAATACTGATTAATTATCGTTGCAGAAGTTGTATCAATTTTGAATAATCCTTGCATAAGTGTTCCGGCCCAAAGAGTTCCGTTCTGGTCGAGATGTAAAGTTGAAATATCTTTTATTTCCTTGTTTGCATAACGATTGATGCATTTTACCTGTATGTTATTTTGATACCAATACAATCCATCGTTTGTACCGATCCAAAAATTGCTGTTACCTGAAGGCAATAAAGCAGTAATGCGATTTGCAGGAATTAACAGTTCTGTTGAACGCCAGTTTATTTTCTTGCCGCGAACTTGCCCCAGCCACAATTCAGGAAGATTGTTACTAACGGCATAAATTTTCTGTAATGGCTGGTAAAGTTCTGTTGATGAAGGTTTGACGATCAAACTTCCCGGCGAAAAGAAATGTTCGGATAATGTAAATGTATTGCTTTCAGGATTAAATATGAAGATATCGGAATTTGACTGAAGCCAGATGTAGTTTTTATCATCAATATAAAAAGGGGAATAAAACTGCTCATCATTACTCTGGCCTTCGATCCTGAAGTTTTGAAAATGATTGTTTCTGCGGTTGTAAAAATTAAGACCGGCATTGCTGCCGATCCACAGGTTTGAATTTTTGTCTTCCAGAATATTTAAAAAGAGCGTTCCTTTTAAACCGCTTCTGTCATTACCTGACGAACGAAAACTGATGCAGTTTACCCCATCGAAACGATTAAGTCCATCATACGAACTGATCCAGACAAATCCTTTGGAATCTCTGTAAATGCATTTGTTTACGCCCTGCGACAATCCGTTGTTTACCGAAAGATGATTGAAATAAAGTTGCTGGCCCATGACGCTGCTTAAACAGCAGAGAAATATTAACAGGATAATAAAGGTCGGCTTCTTCACAGGCATATTCTTAATCTTTTTGTATAAGCCTCTTATGTCTTAAAAACAAATATAGGATTATATCTTACATAGCTGAACTTTCCGATAAAAAAATCCCCCAATCAATTTGTTTGTTGGGGGATTAAAAGTTGCTTATTGAATAACAAGTTTATGGACTTTTATGTTGTCCAAATCTGTTTTTATCAGATAAACTCCGGGAAGATTTCCGGATAGATCAATGGATTCTTCCTTGTTCTGAATGAGCTTTTCAAAAACTGGGATACCGTTCACGTTGGTAATTGTCATGAGAATATCGGTTTTGGGCATCTGGTTAAAAACCACTTTTATTTTTCCTGAAGTTGGGTTCGGATATACCAGCAAATTCTGTTCGATGATCATTGGATTTGTTCCGGTCGGAATTTTCACTTCCACCTCAAATTTCGAATTCACTTCTTTCCCGTTTGAACTTGCGGAAATCACAATTTCTGATGATCCTATATTTACCTTTGAAAAACTTAGTGTCAGATTGGATCCTGCGATTGTCGCTTTAACTACCTGATCATTTGTATTTGAGGTAATACTGTAGATCAGTACATCGCCAGGATCATCGTCTGAAAATATGGTTTTCAGGTCGATCATCTGATCGGGTGTACCCTTGTCAACAGATACGTTTTTAATTGGATCCTTCACATATGGGGTATGATCCACATTCCGAACAATAACCAAAATATCATCCGGGAGTGATTCCGCAAATCCGTCGTTTACCACCAGAGAGAAAGTATATTGCATATTGGCAGTGACTTCAGGAGCTGTAAACGTTGGTTGCGATGAAGTGTTTGAACTCAAGGTAATTCCAGCCGGTGGAGTCCATAAATAGGTTAACGGATCGCTGTCGGGATCGGAGGAAGCGGTTCCATTCAAAGTCACCGTCGCCCCTTCGTTAACTGCCTGGTCAGAACCTGCATTTGCGGTTGGCGACTGATTTTCCTGCTTTACAGTAATGGTCACCTGATCGGCCGGGGAATCCACTTTGCCATCGTTCACCACCAAAGTGAAAGTGTAATTGGTGTTGGCGGTTACGTCAGGTGCGGTAAAAGTTGGCTTTGCTGCTGATAACGAACTTAATGTTATCCCGGTCGGGGCGGTCCATTTGTAGGTAAGTGCATCCCCATCAGGATCCGAAGAAGTTGAACCATCAAGCATATATTGAATGTTCTCATTTACCGATTGATCAGTTCCGGCATTTGCAACCGGGGCTTTGTTTATTTGCTTAACTGTGATTATTACCTGATCAAGAGTCGAGTTAACAGTTCCATCGTTAACCACCAAAGAAAAAGTATATTGATTGTCCGAGGTCACTTCCGGAGCTGTAAAAGTTGGTTGCGATGAAGTGTTTGAACTCAAAGTAATTACAGTCGGTGAAGTCCACAAATAGGTTAGCGGATCGCTGTCGGGATCGGAGGAAGCGGTTCCATTCAAAGTCACAATCACCCCTTCGTTTATCGTTTGGTCCACACCTGCATTTGCGTTTGGCGCCAGATTTCCCTGCTTTACGGTAATGGTCACCTGATCTTCGGGGGAATCCACTTTGCCATCGTTCACCACCAAAGTGAAAGTGTAATTGGTGTTGGCGGTTACGTCAGGTGCGGTAAAAGTTGGCTTTGCTGCTGATAACGAACTTAATGTTATCCCGGTCGGGGCGGTCCATTTGTAGGTAAGTGCATCCCCATCAGGATCCGAAGAAGTTGAACCATCAAGCATATATTGAATGTTCTCATTTACAGATTGATCAGTTCCGGCATTTGCAACCGGGGCTTTGTTCACTTGCTTGACTGTGATTATTACCTGATCAATTGTTGAGTTAACAGTTCCATCGTTAACCACCAACGAAAAAGTATATTGCGTATCTGAATTTACTTCAGGAGCTGTAAAAGTTGGTTGCGTTGAAGTGTTCGAACTCAAAGTAATTACAGTCGGTGAAGTCCATAAATAGGTCAGCGGATCGCTGTCGGGATCGGAGGAAGCTGTTCCATTCAAAGTCACAATCACCCCTTCGTTTACCGTTTGGTCCACACCGGCATTGGCCAAAGGAATTATATTAACTTTCTTCACAGTAATCACTACCTGATCTGTACCTGAATTAACAAGTCCATCGTTCACAATCAGTGAAAAAGTATATTGCGTGTCAGTTGTAACATTGGGTGCTGTAAATGTTGGTTTGGCAACTGAAGTCGAACTTAGGATTATTCCGGGTGGAGATGTCCATGCATAAGTAAGTGGATTAGCATCTGCATCGAAAGAAGCAGAACCATCCAAAATCACATTTCCGCCTTCGTTAACAGCTTGGTCCGGGCCGGCATTTGACACAGGCGTTTGATTCACCGGAGCATCGATGGTTAGCTTTACAAATGTGGTTGAATTGGGACTATATGTTGGAGCAGTGATGGCTGTTCCCGTATTATCAAAATATTCGGCAGAAATTCCGGTAAATTCCAGTCCTTTGCTTGCATCCCAGAATTTATAGGTAATGGCATTTCCAATGGTGTAACCATTTAACAGACCATCATCCTTTCGGGAAGCTGATATGATTGCAAAAGTAGAGGGGATTGTAATGACTATTGGTTGAGTCAGGGTTATTTTGCCACAACAAATTGCACCATCAAATGCTGCGATTTCATCTCCCGCTTCAAGTGCCACACCGCCAATTGTTGCAGTTACAACGTTGATATTCATGTGATCCTGCCCATTGCCGGTAAATGCAACTACAAAATG
>DAITNH010000234.1:0-9145 GCA_036834745.1 Prolixibacteraceae bacterium | reverse complement strand
CAGGGCCAAGCAGCGTAAGTCCAAGAGCGGTTGCTCCTGTAATTTTCAAAAACTCTCTTCTATTATTCAATGTTCCCATAATTTATATATTTTGGTTTGCGTTAACTTTATTTTTTTTGAGAGGTTAAATATAATACAAACGATTTATTTACAAATCAATACTTATCTATTCTGGAAAAATAAATATTCATTACAGGCAGGAATCTAATTTTTTCTGCTGAATTCAAGATAAATGTGTGAAAGATGTAATATAATTAGAAAGTTGTGTAATATTTACTTCGCCGACAGTTTATAAATTTGTTCCGTCATGTCACTTGACATTTAATTAACTAAAATAATAAAACAATGAAAAACATTCTATTTCTAATTTTAATCGCCGGCCTTTTAGGAGGTTGCGCGATGAATCTGGTAACAGGACGCAATCAACTGAGCCTGGTTCAGGAATCAGAGTTACAGGTAATGGCCATAGCGCAGTACAATACATTTTTAACGGAAAATAAGACTTTAAGCAACAGCAACAGCAGTGCTGCAATGGTTGACCGGGTTGGCGCCCGTATTTCGAATGCAATTACAAAATATTATGCCGGCCAGGGAAAAAGCGAGGTACTTGAAGGTTATAAATGGGAATTCAATACCATTGACAGTAAAGACATTAATGCTTGGTGTATGCCTGGTGGAAAAGTGGTTGTTTACACTGGCCTTTTGCCAGTAACCCAGAATGAAACAGCGCTTGCCATTGTTATGGGTCATGAGATTGCCCACGCCGTTGCCAAACATGGCAGCGAAAGAATGAGCAGGGCGATGGTTCAGCAATTGGGTGGAACCGCTTTGGAAGTTGCTTTATCGCAAAAACCACAGCAGACCAGAGACTTGTTTATGACCTCGTATGGTATTGGAAGCCAGGTTGGAGCCATGCTGCCATGGTCGCGTCAGCAGGAAACAGAAGCTGATAAGTTCGGGTTGATATTCGCCGCGATGGCCGGATACGATCCCCGTGAAGCCATACCTTTCTGGCAACGTATGTCGGCAGCAGGCGGAGCAAAACAACCCGAATTTTTAAGCACTCACCCGTCTGATGATACAAGGATGAGAAAGCTAAATCAATTTATGCCTGAAGCTTTGAAATATTACACCGGACGCAAAAAATAAATAACCATTATGAACAATTTATTCAGAGGATTAATATCAGGATACGGAGCTTCTAAATTAGGCGGAGGCTGTTTCGGTACTATTGTAGTTTTTGTAATTATCTGGGTTATACTTGGGCAATGTAGTTAGAATAATTGTTTACTCACCCCGTCGCATCGTTCGACTGAGCGCACGCCGAAGTCTGCGATGCTTCCCCCCTCTCTTTAAAAAAGAGAGGGGGGAAGGCCGCTTGCGGACTTCGGGGTGAGTTGTGAATATTAACTATCAATATCTCTGTCTATTAATGGCATTCTTGGTTCAATAAATTTCAGTTTTAATCGTATTTTGATTACTTCCAATGCTGCTAAGCGCCTCATCAGTCCAGTCGATCTTTTGCCTTGAAAAAATGGGAATAAAGCTCAAGATAAATATGCTTAATAAAACTAAACAACTTAAAGAAATATATCTTTGCTGTTAATTAGTGGTTGCAACAAGTGTAAAAAAACTACACAGCAACTTTAAACATACAGATTGCAGAATAAAATATGGCATTAAGCTGGAACGAAATAAAAGACCGGGCATTAAATTTTTCCAAAGAATGGGCTGACACTTCAAACGAAGATGCGGATGCAAAACCATTTCTGGTTGAGTTTTTCAACGTGTTTGGTATTAGCCGTAAACGATTTGCGACTTTTGAGCATCGGGTAAAAAAACTGGACGACAAAGACGGTTACATTGATTTGCTTTGGAAAGGAACGATTTTAATTGAAATGAAAAGTCGGGGCAAAAATCTTGACAAAGCCTACCAGCAAGCCATTGATTACACTCACGGCCTAAAACAACACGAATTACCGAAGTACATTCTTGTTTCAGACTTTGAGAACTTTCGGCTTTACGAGAAATTGGCTACACCGGTCATTCGCTGGAAGTTTATTTGGTTCGTATTCTGTTTTTATTGTTTTCCGAAGACACCACTATTTTTAACAAACAACAATTTCAGGACTATATAGAACAGCGAACCAACGAAGACGGAAGCGACCTGGCATCCAGACTACAGGAACTTTTCCAGGTGCTAAACACTGCAAAGGGAAATCGTTTTAAAAATCTGGATGAACAATTGTCCGACTTTCCTTATATCAACGGGAAGCTCTTTGAAGAGAACCTGCCTACGGCAAGTTTCGACACCAGGATGCGACAAGCCTTGTTAGACTGTTGTCACAAAGCAGTTGATTTGGCTTACCGGCCACAACCGTTTACAAGTGAAGCAAACCGGATGGTGTTTTTATTTGAGTTATACGAAAAATACACGGCAGACCTTTTCACGACAAGCAAAAAGAAAGTATTTAAAATTCCGAAACATGACGACAGAAAATAAATATCACCAATTCTATGAGGATGATTTAATAGTACTTGCATTTTTGAAAAACATAAAACACTATGCTCCAGACAGCTTCGATTATTTGATTTTTTTTCGGAGCGTCAGCCAGCGAATTGATTAAAATGAATCCCATTTAATAGCTTACCTACTGCGCTACAAAGCAATAGAGAATTGGAATAGTTGGTTATTATTTGTAGTTCAAAGAACAGTTGAGGAGTTAAAAGCTGAAATGCGACTGAAATTCGAAATAACAGGTTAAGCGAAGGCAACAGGATGTTTTTTTAAATGCTTATTTGTCCCTTTTTTGCCTCCTGCTCTCCTTTCGTGTATCAGGGGTTTTCGTAACGCTGCTTTTAATTCCTGACAAAAGTGATTTGGCACAATAATTAAAGAGAAATTTTTCGGGATTTCTTTCAAAATCAATAACTCCCTGTCTCACTTCTTCGCCCGGCATTGGGTTCGAATTCACTATTTTCATATTTGCAATTAGAGATATCACCCGCTCTTTTACTGCAGTGGTATCAACCGTCCGTTTATTTTTAACGGCAATATTTAATCCATTGTATCGCAGTTTCATATGGCCGGTAGCTTTGGTATTGTTCGCAGTAAAGCTGAAATTCATTGCATCTATCTTTCCTGCTGTCGCGTATATAAAAGTATTTTTCTCCAGCATTGGGTTCAGTTCCATTACTTCCATTCCTGAAAGTGTTCCATTCACTGCAAATGTGTTCTGGTTGTCGAATAATCTACCTTTCAGCAGCACATTCATTTTAGCCTTCCCCATTAAATAAGCTTCAGCTTTAAAGCCTATAAAAGCTTTTTCAGTTTTGTAGATAGTATCGTTGGTAATATTGAAAATCAGCGCATTCAACCTGTCAAAGCTGATTGTTCCCGGCTCGTTTGCTTTCTCAGCATGTTCGGTATAAGTTATGTTTCCGCCCGAAATTCCGATCGAGTCAATACTGAGCATACCCGGATAGTTGTAAATCATATCCTGAAATGCAGGTTTGTTCACGTGATTGAATTCTTTGCGCTTATCACAAAAAATGTTCATATCCAGTTTCCCGATTTCGATGTATGAACTTGTCAGGCTTCCTGATTTTATAAAATCACTGGCAGAAAAATCGTGAAACAATATTTGGCTGAGCCCGGCTTCAAAACGATCAATTTCAAATTGATGCCTGGCTGTAAATTCATAATTGCTGTAATTCGGATGAACAGAGAAACTGTCAATAACCAGGCTGTTTAAAGTTGCAGAATAGTTTATTCCGGTAGATGTTAACGTGTACATGCTGTCAGCCGAAACAGTCACCTGTTGTTGCGCATTAAAATCAAATTGCTTAATGATACCGTTCGATAAGGTGTCAAGTTTCGCAACCTGTAAATCGTACACTTTCAAAACAGCATCATTCAGCGAAAATGCCCGTGAAGTTAGCCTGTCTTTTATATCCACGACCAACCGATCAAAAACCACGCTATCAATCCTGATGTTTAACGGCGAAACTTTCGCAGGCCCGGGTTTCTCCTGAAATGGGAACTTCCCTGCAAAACGACTATTGAAAATGTTAACTTCACTGACATCGATGTCATTTTTGAACAGCGCCTTAAACAGTTTGACACCCTTAAATTTTACAGATGCAATTTCACCTTTAAAATCAGTCAGGCTGTCATTTTGAGGCTTCGGGCTCAGGGTAATA
This sequence comes from Prolixibacteraceae bacterium, assembly GCA_036834745.1. Lineage (GTDB taxonomy): Bacteria > Bacteroidota > Bacteroidia > Bacteroidales > Prolixibacteraceae > Aquipluma. The sequence goes on along the minus strand of DAITNH010000234.1, from coordinate 4,942 downwards.
TTTTCGAGCTCAATTCCTGATTTAATGATGGAGATATTAACCTTCCCTATTTCCAGGTGATATTTATCGGAACTTTTATTAAATGCTGCCTGAATTTTTTTCGCAGCCCATGGCTCAAGAAACACCGTTGTTAAAAGCATGAACAATAGCACAAAAGCAACTATTCCAATTGAAATTTTCAATAATATATTTCGTCTCATAATGCACCAAATATGCCATTACTTGTCTTTAAAACCGTTACAGAATTCCGGGAAAAATTTACAACATTCGCACATTTCAATAGTTCGCTTTTGCTTCTTCCAACTCCGATCTTCCGTCGCCCTTTCGCCCCGTCTCCCAATCGCCCCATCTCCCGACTCTCGCCTTCGGTCTTCGGACTTCGGACTTTCCTTCGATATGCTCCCTTCGATACGCTTCGCTACTCAGGGAGCGAGGCTCCGGTCTCCTGCCTCCTGTCTCCCGTCTTCCGTCTTCCGTCTTTCAAAATGTGTGAATCATGTAATTCTTTCTAAAAGTTCTGTAACAGCCACGCAGCAATTACAGTATAATTTAGTACTCATAAAACTCATCATCAATTTTGAGATTAAATCAGTTAATCATGAAAACAAATCAGATCAAACACGTACTAATTGCCGTGGATTATGACCCAACGGCTCAAAAGGTAGCAGAACAAGGTTTTTCACTGGCCAAATCAATGGGTGCCGAAGTTACTTTGCTGCATGTAATAACAGATCCAACGTATTATTCATCAACCGAATTTTCCCCTATTTTGGGTATAGGGGGCTATATAGAAACCGCCCAGATTCAACTGGATACTGTTGATGGACTCAGAAATGCAGCCCAACATTTCCTCGACAAAACCAAACTCCATTTAGAGGACACGACCATTCAGACAATTGTAAATGAAGGAGACATCGCAGACACCATTTTGGAGACTGCCAAAGAATTGAAGGCCGATGTCATTGTTCTGGGTTCGCATAGCCAAAAATGGTTGGAAAACATCCTCGTTGGAAGCGTTACGGAGGAAGTTCTGAAAGAAACCCGGATTCCGTTATTCCTGATTCCAACAAAGAAAAGAAGTTAACACATGAAAGCACAGGAACTTATTAGCACAGCAAGGTTGATGGTCGATAACCACAAAGGGATTCTGGCGATGGACGAAAGTTTACCAACCTGCAACAAACGATTTGCAAAATTGAAAATTCCACAGACAGTGGAAGCAAGGCGAGCTTATCGGGAGATGCTTGTTACTACGCCGGGCCTTAGTGATTTCATCAGCGGCGCGATACTTTTTGACGAAACCATTCGTCAAAATACCAAAGATGGCACTCCTATTATTAAAGTCCTCACCGATGCCGGAATTATACCGGGGATCAAGGTTGACGCCGGAACAAAAGATTTGGCAGGACATCCCGGAGAGAAAATAACAGAAGGTCTTGACGGACTGCGCGACCGCCTGGCAGAATACTATCAGATGGGCGCACGTTTTGCCAAATGGCGGGCGGTAATTGTAATTGGTGATGGCATTCCCTCCAGGGCAGGCATTGAAGCCAATGCACAAACACTTGCCATATATGCCGCATTAAGTCAGGAAGCGGGTCTGGTTCCAATCGTAGAGCCCGAAGTTCTTATGGACGGCGGCCATACCATGGAGCGATGCTTCGAAGTGACAGAAGAAGTATTGCGGACTGTTTTCAACCATCTTTACTTACAAGGAGTGATGTTGGAAGGAATGATCCTAAAACCCAACATGGTAGTTCCGGGATTAATCTGTCCCAAGCAGGAATCGGTTGATGAGGTGGCTAATGCTACCGTGAAATGTCTTCTGAGAGCCGTGCCGGCGGCTGTGCCTGGCATTACTTTTTTATCCGGGGGTCAATCTTCCGAGCTGGCTTCTGCACGTTTGAATGCCATGAATATCAATTTCAAATCAAAATTACCCTGGGAATTGTCATTTTCGTTTGGCCGCGCCCTTCAGCAACCTGCCCTCGAAACATGGCTGGGACTGGACGAAAACGTGCCTGAGGCACAAAAAGCACTTTATCACCGGGCCAAATGCAACTATGCTGCGCGCCTTGGAGAATACAATTCCGGAATGAAAACGACTTGATTATTTATTCCTGAAAATTTTAAAATATGAAAACTAAGAACTCTGCAAAAGACTTTCCAATTGTATGCGTGGGCGGATCGGCCGGAGGTCTCGATGCTTATATCCGACTACTTAAAAATCTGCCATCCAATATGGGTGTTGCCATAGTCATTGTGAATCACCTGAGAAAGGTAGCCACATTACTACACGAAATTCTTCCGAAATACACTGAAATGCCAGTCCTGTTGATTAGGGAAAAATTAGACATCGTCCCCAATCACGTTTTTATCATTCCTGAAAAGCGCGATTTGCATGTTCTTAATGGAGAGTTTCGTCTGAAGCCGATCTCAAAACCATGGGGATGGCCCGATGTGATTACTGTTTTTATGCGTTCCCTCACCGAGAACTGGGACGGCAAATTAGTCGCAGTAATAGTTTCAGGCTTTGATGGCGATGGTGCAGACGCACTTTGTGGCATAAAAGAAGTTGGGGGCATTACCATCGCTCAAAAGCCTGAAACAGCCAAACAGCCTGACATGCCGGAAAGTGCAATAGCAAGCGGGTGCATCGATTTTATTCTTTCGCCTGAGGATATTGCCAAAGAAATTGCACGAATTGCGCACAAGGAAAAAGTAGAAAAATAGTTTAATTTCAGTTTCCTGGAGTCGATATCTCATAAAAAGCACATAAGCATCCAGCTACCTGTTTTTTCCGCTTTTGGCAGTTATCAAACTACTAAAATCCGAATGTGTGAATGATGTAAATTTTCCTCAAAATTCTGTAACCCATTAACGGCTAAAGGTTCTGAACTTAGTTCTCTCAAAAATTCATTCATTAAAACTAATAGGAAAATGGAGGACTAAAAAATGAAACAGTTCAAAAGAAAGCTAATTTATTTTTGCATTTCGTTGATTTTAATAATCAACTTCGATGTTACTTTCGCTCAGAAAGCGAAAGTTGTTTCTTCCTATGGACCTGTCAATCAAGATGTAGGTTTTGACCAAATTAAGGCGGATCGGATGAAGGTAAAGGCTGATCGTGCAAAGGAACACAATGCTTTACTTAACGCCCGATACAATCTGGCAAAAAAAACATCTCCGGATGTTGTCATGTCGGGAGGGAAACCCATACCCGTAGGCCCTACAGCTAAGCTTAAAGGTATAAACTGGGCAGATCTGGATAAGTTAAGTCCTGAGCAAATTAAATCGAAGGACATTTTTCCTTACAAACCTTTGCCCTTTGCTGACCATGCCGAGGGTGGTATGCTTTTCCCTCTGATGATTACTGATACGCTTCCAAGGCTTGTTCGTTTCGATCTGGATTTTGATCTTCCGGAGCATATTCTACCTGATCGTGCACCTCCCATTTATCTGACTACTCGTCCCGATTTGGGTGATGTATCGAAAGGCCGGTTAATTACCATCGATAATTACTACGAAATTTTTAATGGACTTTTAAATCCAAAACAACTTGAAGGATTACGATTGCTAGTCACCCAGTTTCCACAACAACAGTTTAATGCTACCGAAGACCGGCGAACTGACCGGCCCAGCCTTGGTGTTACCTGTTTCGATTGTCATGCCAACGGACACACCAACGGGGCAAACCACCTGGTTGGGGACATAAGACCACAGGAGTTCAGACACCGGATAGAAACTCCGTCTTTGCGGGGAGTAAGTATTCAGCGGCTCTTCGGTTCGCAACGAGGACTTAAATCAGTTGAAGATTTCACTGAATTCGAACAACGGGCAGCCTACTTTGATGGCGATCATGTAATGGCAGCAAAAAAGGGAGTTAACATTCTTGATCGTGGTTCGCAAGTTCATTTTATGTCCGAATTCATGGCGATCTTAGATTTTCCGCCAGCACCAAAGCTCAATATTTATGGTGAATTGGATAAAACCAAAGCAACTCCGTCAGAATTGCAGGGAGAAGCAATTTTTAATGGCAAAGGACGGTGCTCTACTTGTCACCCTGCCCCCTACTACACCGATAATAACATGCACAATTTAAAGGCAGAACGTTTCTATAAACAGGAAATGGCCAATGGCATGATGATGGCGCATGATGGTATGATTAAAACTTTTCCGTTAAGAGGCATCAAAGACTCGCCTCCCTATTTGCACGATGGCAGATGTTTTACTTTGGAAGATGTTGTTGAATACTTCAATCTCGTTCAGGAATTACGACTGACAGCCCAGGAAAAGGCAAATTTGGTTGCATTTATGCGCGTATTGTAGAAAATAGGCACGATCACCCGAGACACATAAAAATCAAACAAAAAATAAAACCACAAAAATTCAATCTACCATGAATTCAATAAACAAATTTCCTGTGGCAGTCAGAAATAACGGTGGCGGTTATGATGTGCTTATTATTTAAAATATCAGAACAAAAGACCAGATTATATTGATGCATTCTGGAATGTTGTAAACTGGGCAGAAGTAGCCAAAAGATATGAAAAGGCTTTAAACTGAATTATAAAAAATCAAATTGCGACAATCTTAAAATTTAAAAAAAATGGAAAATGAAATCATTGCCATGCCACGCATTGGCGACAAAGCACCTGAATTTAAAGCGGTAACAACACAAGGAAATATTAATTTTCCTACAGATTATTCAGGAAAATGGATCATTCTTTTCAGCCATCCGGCTGATTTTACACCGGTTTGCACATCAGAATTCATGACGTTTGCGAGTATGCAGGATGAATTTACGGCCTTAAATACTCAATTAGTTGGTTTGTCAATTGATGGATTATACAGCCACATAGCCTGGTTGCGCACTATTAAAGAGAAAATAGAGTTCAAAGGCATGAAAAATGTGGATGTTACATTTCCATTGATAGAAGAT
>DAITNH010000233.1:4750-9174 GCA_036834745.1 Prolixibacteraceae bacterium | reverse complement strand
GTTTTGTTGATGAGCAGGTTTACTTCGCCCGAAATTGGTTTTATCAAACCCAGAATGGTTTTTATCAGGGTTGTTTTGCCTCCTCCGTTTGGGCCAATCACACCGATAAAATCGTTTGAAAAAATATCAAGCGAAACATTTTCAAGCACCACCTGATTTTCGTAACCAGCCGAAAGGTCTTTTATTTCGAGCAGTTTCTTCATTTTTGAGCGGCTATTTTTTCAGTAATATCCTGAAGTTGCTTTTCCCAGTCGTAGTCGAGCGGATCGATAATCATAACTTCTCCGTCTAATTCCCTGGCAAGTTGCTGTGCATTCTCAACATCAAATTCCTTCTGAATAAAAATTACACGGATATTTTGTTCCCGCGCCAAATCCACAATGCTTTTCATGTGCTTTGGCGAAGGTTCTTTTCCATCGAGCTCAAGTGCTGTTTGTGTCAGTCCAAACTGACGGGCATAATAACCAAGCGTTGGATGAAAAATAAGAATATTCCGGTTGGTGAGCGAAGCAAGCTTTTGATCGATCAGTGCAGAAACGGAATCGATTTTCGAAATAAACCGTTCAAAATTAGCGTCAAAAACAGTAGCATGTTGCGGGAAACCGGATTTTAATGCATTCAGCGTATTTTGCGCAATGATTTTAGACTCGGCAGGTGCCAGCCAAATATGGGGATCATAAGCTTCGTGATGGGCATGTTCGTGATCTTCTTCCTCGCATTCACTTCCGGCAATCGGTTCAATTCCTTCAGAACAATTAACAATAGTCAGCTCTTTATTGATATCCGCCAGTTTATCCTTCAATGCATCTTCGAAGGTGAGTAGCCCAATCTGCAACCAAACTTTCGATTTTGCCATGTCTTTCATTTGCGAAGGAAGTATCGAATAATTGTGCGGACTCGAACCGGGCGGAACCAAAACATTTACCTGCAAAAGATCGCCTGCAATCTGATCGACAAAATATTTCTGCGGAAGAATGCTCACCGAAACCAGTTCGCGGGCATCCTTTTGCTTTGGCTGACAGGCTGCCAGGAATAAAACGATAATATAAAGGTATTTTCTCATGAACTAAAAACTAAAAAACAGAATGCTTAAACATTCAAACCCAAAGATAGTTTGATTTCCGGGAAAGAAGTATCATTGAAGGGTCATAATTGTAGAATTACAATATCCTTATTTCCCTTTTTCTGACCACTGCGACTGACCACTTTTTTCTTTTTTAGGCGGAACCGGATCATAGCCGTGTGTTCCCCAAGGGTGGCATTTAGAAATTCGACGGGCTCCCAGCCAAAAACCTTTGAATGGTCCGTGTATTTTAATGGCATCGATGGCGTATTGCGAACAGGTTGGGTCATGCCTGCACGATGCCGGAGTAAACGGTGAAATGGCGAACTTGTAGAAATAGATAGGAAGCATCAGCAACCAGCCAAGTATTTTAAATATGAATTTTACAATTTGTTGCATGACAGTATGTTAATCAACTTTTCAGATTGCAGCATTCAGTTTTTGATTCAGTGAAGCCGTTCCATTTATAATCTTTGCAGCCATCGACTGCACGGTTATTTTCAGAACCATTTCAGAAAAATTATCACGAACAAGTTTGAACTCATCGTGCATCGGACAAGGATTGCTGCAGTTGCAGTTTTCGAAACCAAAAGCACAGCTACTGAAAAACTTCTCGCCATCGATCGCCTTAATGATTTCAAAAACAGCAAGTTCTTCTTCAGGATGTTCAAAATAGAAACCTCCTCCACGGCCTTTTCCTGCTTTTACTAAATTGTAACGCGTCATGGTTTGCAGCACTTTTGCTGTGAAATGCTCCGGAGAGCCCACTTCAGTTGCAATAGTGCGGTAACCCGGACGCGTTCCCTGTTGGTTCATCATCCATATATAAACCATGGATCGTATCGCGTATTCAGCTGCTTTTGATAGCATAGAAGATTTTAAGATTTTCGGTCAAAATTACGCATTAATGAGTTCGCTTTCAAGTTTGATGGCTTCAGTGAAGAGAATAATATTTTCAGGATTGTTGTGACAGTGCAAATCCTGCCACAATTCCTGAAGTTTCTGATTGGCATTGACGAAACGGTTCAGGATTCATCAGCCGAAATATCCCCGCTTTAAATAAAAACTAGCCTCATTTTCTAAATACTACCTCCAATGATGCTTGCAGATGAAAATTTACACAATTTAAATAGCTAATAATCAATATCTAAAAATTATTTTGCTTATTAGTGGATAATTAAGTCCACGAATATATGCTTTTTATATTTGATTTTTTACATTTGCAAAAGAATTAAGGACTTTTTTATCTTCTAAACAAAAATTCTATGAGTACAAAAAAATTATGGATTGGTTTTACGGCCGTAATGGTTATTTCATTTGCCGTATTACTATTTTTCGGCCGTGAAATTTATCGCAAGGCTCCCCCAATTCCTGAAAGAGTTGTTACTACTTCAGGAAAAGTATTGTTTACAGCCCAGGATATCAAGGATGGCCAAAATGTCTGGCAATCAATTGGCGGACAGGAACTGGGGTCAATTTGGGGACATGGAGCTTACCAGGCGCCCGATTGGTCAGCCGATTGGCTTCACAAAGAAGCAATGGCCATGCTAAATCATTTTGCTTTTGTTGACGACAGTACTGAATTCGCGAAGCTCGATTTGGAGAAACAGGCTGCATTAAAAGCCAGACTGCAAAGCGAGATTCGCAAAAACACCTACAATGTAAGCAATGGCGATTTGGTCATTTCTGACCACAGAGCCGAAGCAATTGCCAAGGTTCAGCAATTTTACACCGAGCTGTTTACCGATGGCCCCGATCAGCATGCGCTTCGCGAAGCTTATGGAATGCCTGCCAACACGGTAAAGGATGCAGATAGAATGACCAAGATGACCAGCTTTTTCTTTTGGACATCATGGGCCACGACCACCAACCGCGTTGATTCAGACATTACCTATACCAACAACTGGCCAGCCGAGGAGCTGGTAGGTAACCGGCCAACAAGCGCGCTGGTTCTTTGGACAGGTTTCAGTGTGATTATTTTGCTGGCAGGAATTGGACTGTTGACATGGTATTATGTGTCGAACCGTCACGAGGAATTATCTGATACCATTCCTGCTACAAATCCCGTAATAGGGTTGAAAATACTTCCTTCGATGAAGGCAACGCTCAAATATTTCTATGTGGTGATGCTCTTGTTCCTTGTTCAGATAGGGATGGGAATCATAACAGTTCATTACGGCGTGGAAGGAACAGCCTTTTACGGCTTTAATCTGGCCGATTTCCTGCCCTATTCGTTGTCGCGGACATGGCACGTTCAGATGGGAATATTCTGGATTGCAACCTCATGGCTGGCAACCGGGCTGTTCTTTGCCCCGGCCATCGGTGGAAAAGATCCTAAATTTCAGGTCTGGGGAGTCAATTTCCTGTTCATTGCACTCCTGATTATTGTCGGCGGATCAATGGCCGGACAATTCATGGCCATTATGCAGAAACTGGGTTATGTGACCAACTTCTGGTTTGGACATCAGGGATACGAATATGTGGATCTTGGCCGTTTTTGGCAGATTTTCCTTCTGGTTGGGTTGTTCTTGTGGTTGTTCCTGATGACCCGTGCCATTATACCGGCTTTGAGGGGTCGTTCTGACAGCAAGCAATTATTAATATTATTCCTGATTTCGTGTATAGCCATTGCCGGTTTTTACGGGGCCGGAATGATGTGGGGTCAACATACAAACCTTGCCATTGCCGAATACTGGCGCTGGTGGGTGGTTCACCTCTGGGTTGAAGGTTTCTTCGAAGTATTCGCCACGGTCATTATCGCCTATCTGTTTGTGCGCATGGAACTTATCAAGGTAAAATACGCCACCACGACTGTGCTGTTTTCAACCATTGTATTTCTATTTGGAGGAATTCTTGGAACCTTTCATCACCTGTATTTCTCCGGAACTCCAACCTCCATACTCGCACTCGGATCAAGCTTTAGTGCACTGGAAGTAGTTCCCCTGATACTAATCGGGTTTGAAGCCTGGGGTAACCTCCAACTTAGCCGTGCAGCCAGTTGGGTAAAAGCATATAAATGGCCGATCAATTTCTTTTTGGCGGTCGCTTTCTGGAATTTCCTGGGCGCCGGAATCTTCGGATTCGTGATTAATCCGCCTATCGCATTGTATTACATGCAGGGACTCAATACCACTCCGGTACACGCACATACCGCGCTGTTTGGCGTTTACGGAATGTTGGGAATCGGTTTGACTTTGTTTGTACTGCGTGAAATGAACCACAAAAATGAGTGGAGTGATAAAGTCATTAAATTATCGTTTTGGGCCATTAATATTGGCTTGCTGCTCATGGTACTGATCAGTGTTTTACCCATTGGTCTGGCTCAAACATGGGCAAGTGTAAAACATGGTTTGTGGTATGC
>DAITNH010000233.1:0-4650 GCA_036834745.1 Prolixibacteraceae bacterium | reverse complement strand
TACCCATTGGTCTGGCTCAAACATGGGCAAGTGTAAAACATGGTTTGTGGTATGCACGTTCGGCTGATTTTCTGCAGTTGCCCTGGATGGCCACACTTCGCTGGATGCGAATAGTGGGTGATTCTATATTTGCTGCAGGGGTAGTGGCACTGATCTATTTTGTGATTGGGCTTCAAACTGGCTGGTCACATAAGAAGGATTAATCCGTAACAAGAGGAAAAAAAAAGGCGGCAAAGGAAATGTGAGCAACTTATGCTCATTGCATTATCCTTTGCCGCCTCATTTTTATGACGGATGTGAATACTTTTTTCTAGTCCTGAACCGAGGCAATGGCGTTGCTTTTTTGCATTTCCGGAGGATGAACAGTCACTTTTTTGGCGGCAATCATTTTTAGAAATGGCAGTGGTTCTTCCCAGAAAGGAATTCTTTTGAGTGAGAATTGTTTGAACCAGGCATATATTTCATCATTATTGAATTGCTTACTAATATCGTGACCCTGATTGATAAGCCGTGAATATTTAAGGTTCGCATTTTTCTTTCCAATAGCTTTTACTATCTCTTCCGATTTGCTTATAGGAATTTGATTGTCGGCAGTTCCATGAAAAACCCAGGTTGGAATGTTGCTAAGTCGGTCGGCCCATCTCACATCTGCAGCTCCGCACATAGGTGAAATGGCAGCAAAACGATCGGGCATCCGGTTGGCAAGTGACCATGTACCATAGCCTCCCATGCTCATTCCCATCAGGTAAACTCGGGCATCGTCAACACGTAGTTTGGAAGCGACTTCGTCGTAAACCGGGTTAAACCAATCTTCCGAAGACCAATTCTTTCCCCACGGACATTGTGGAGAAACAACTATGAAGTCGATTTTTTTTCCTATCGAAAGGTAATATGGAAGTCCGTAGCGTTCTAAACTTTTAAGGTTTGTGCCACTTGCATGGCGACCATGCAGATAAAAAATAACCGGCCATTTTTTACCGGGTTCTTTGTCGTAATCTTCAGGAACAGATATCAGATAATTGTATTTGACTTTTTTAAGTCCAGTTGAAGCAGATGCTTTTTGGGAAGAAATACTCAATGAAATGAGTAAAAAAAAGCAGAAATATATATGTCTTTTTATGTTTTTCAAACCTCTTTTTTTATTGTTTCGCTGGTGAAGCTATGAAATTTGTACCAGACAACCTGAAACATTAACATTCTTTAAGAAAAATTAAAAAAGGGAAGACGACCAAAAATGGTCGTTCTTCCCTTTTAAATTTATATTATTACTGATTGTTATGTGCTAACAATCAATTCATTGTCGTTATTTTATTTTTTCAGTTCCTGATAAACCAACGCACTTGCACCCACAATTGCTGCGTCACCAGGTTTTAGTTGCGAAGGCAGGATTTTGATCTTATTTTTAAAAGAAGTCAGCAAATGCTGCTCCATGCTTTCTTTGGCAGGTTTGAAAATATAGTCGCCGGCTGCAGTTGGTCCTCCAAATAAAAAGATGGCCTCCGGACTAAGATGGTGAGCGGTGTCAGCAAAACCCTGACCGAGCCATTTTCCTGTCTGTTCGAATACTTCATTGGCTACTTTATCGCCTCTTTCAGCGGCATCGAAAATCATTTTCGAATCGAGTTCATTAAAGGATTTGTCAGCCAGTAAACTATCGGTAGCATTGTATTTTACCATCAGTTCAAAAGCAGTACGTTTCATCCCTGGAGCCGAGCAATAGGCTTCAAAATGGCCCAGAGCGCCGCAACCGCATAATCTTCCACCCGGAATCAGTGTGGTGTGGCCACATTCACCGGCAAATCCATCACTTCCGTATACAAGGTCACCATTTACAACAATACCGCTTCCAACGCCGGTTCCAAGGGTGTACATCACAAAGTTTTTCATTCCTTTGGCACCGCCATATACCATTTCGCCGATAGCCGCTGCATTGGCATCATTGGTTAATGCGATTGCCTGAAGTTCAGGAAATTTAAGCTTCAGCAATTTTACCAATGGTACTATCCCTTTAAATGCCAGATTTGCTGCATATTCAATGGTTCCTGCATAATAGTTACCATTTGGAGCACCAATGCCGATTCCAAGAATTTCAATTTCAGGATTAACAAGTTTAACCGATTTGATTAAATCATTAATTGCCAGCGATAAATCTTCAATATATAGATCAACATCTCCATGGGATGGAGTTGCAATGTTGCCTTTCACCATTACATTTCCCAAATCGTCAACCACACCAATGGCAGTATTCGTTCCGCCAATATCGACACCAATTGCAGCTTTTTTCATTCTATTAATTTATAAGGTTTTTTATCTGATTTAATAGATCTTTACTCGTCGATTTGAATTTTACAAACCGAACAAAATTAAAAATTTAATCCAATTAATTCGGAGTCGCATATAATTTCAATAGAAAAAAGAACGGAACGTCCTGCTATAATTTTGCACAACGTTCCGTAGTATTTTCAAATGCTGGAGGATTATTTCCTCGACACTTTCACTTTTACAGTAGGATCCATACTTGCATTCCGGTTATTCACTTCACGAATTACATTGGCAGCAATTTCCTTAAAAACCTTTCCGATTACCGAGTTTTCATCCTCAGCCAGCGGATTCCCCGAATCGCCACCCTCGCGGATTCCCTGAACAATCGGAACCTGACCAAGCAAAGGCAGTTCAAGTTTTTCTGCCAGTTTAACTCCGCCATCCTGCCCGAAAATGTAATATTTGTTGTCAGGAAGTTCTTCAGGAGTGAACCATGACATGTTTTCAACCAACCCGAGAACCGGCACGTCAACCCCTTTTCCTTTAAACATGTTGACTCCCCTGATGACATCGGCCAGAGCCACATCCTGAGGCGTGGTGACAATGATGGCACCGGTTACCGGAACCGTTTGAACCAAAGTCAGGTGAATATCACTGGTTCCCGGAGGAAGGTCAAAAAGAAGGTAATCCAAAGTTCCCCAGTTTCCATCTGTAATCAGCTGTTTCAGAGCGTTGGACGCCATCGGGCCACGCCACACCACTGCATCTTCGGTAGCCACAAAAAAGCCGATGGACAGAAAATTAACTCCAAATTTTTTAATTGGTTGTATCCGTTCCTTTCCATCAACCCTAACACCGGCAGGCTTGATATCTTCGGCACCGAACATTTTAGGAAGCGATGGTCCGAAAATATCTGCATCAATCAACCCGACTTTGGCGCCGGTTTTTGCCAGCGCAATGGCCAGATTTACTGCAACTGTCGATTTACCCACTCCCCCTTTTCCTGAAGCAACGGCTATCAGGTTTTTTACGCCCGGTAAAATGGGGCGCTCCATTTGGTGGATCGCTTTGGCAGTGATGTTGCCTTTTATTTCAACTTCAGGACCAATATAATTTAGAATTGCTTCTTCACAGGCATCAATAACTGCGGCCATGTTCGGGTCGTCCGAACGCTGGAAAACGAGCGAAAATGTTACTTTTTTCCCTGCTACCCTAATTTCCTGTGCCATATCGAGTGTAACAACATCTTTGTCACTTCCCGGGAAATTCACATTGCGCAATGCATCGGTAATATTCTTGGGAACGATTAATTTACGTGGTATTTCTGTCATTATTTTCTGTTTAAACAATTGGTTTCAATTAACAAATTATTCCATTACAAGTTCAGTCATCGGATTCCAGAAGTGCATTTTAAAATCTATGATCTGATCATCAACTACGCGGATTCCTTCTGCTTCCAGATATTCCTGCATGGCTGTTGAGGTACCAAAATAATGTTTGCCAGTGAGCAATCCGTTTCGGTTTACCACCCGGTGTGCAGGTACATATTTCTCCTGAACGTGTGCATTGTTCATGGCCCATCCCACCATCCGCGACGATTGTGCCGTTCCCAGAAATGCGGCGATTGCTCCATAACTGGTCACTTTTCCGGGTGGAATCAACCTAACGACCTCATATACGTTCTCGTAAAAATCAGTCATAAGTAGTATAATTTTTGATAATCGTTAAATTCCAGCCATTGCGCCGGAAAAAAGATTACTGATTCGATCAAATTAAATGTGCCGGCGCTTAAAACCTTATCAACTCATCTCCCCCGGCTTAAAAGCCGGGGCTACCAATATTACATCCCGATGGGACTTTCACAGAAACATTAATTCACAGAAACATTAAAATTGAGGCTTATCTACCACTTTTGCCTTGATTTTACTCCTTCGCGTTTCGTCCGAAACTCCGGTATGGATCTTTTTTAATTTCCACATCAGGTTCGCGCAACGGTTCATGATGGTTGAGCCTGAATGAAAGGTATTTGATGCTCAGTCCGCGATCGAGCCACTGCTTTTCGTAGAAAGTCTGAATCGACAATACATCGTCCAGAATTTCCGAATTATAAAGGTCGTCGGTCTGACGGATTACTTCGAACTTATTTTCGGCAACCATGGCCCCGGTGTAGCGGTACATGAAATTACTGTCCGATTTCAGATGGATAATTCCGTTTGGAACCATGATCTGACGGTAACTTTCAATGAAATTAGTCGCGGTAAGTCGTTTGCGTGTTTTTTTCATCTGCGGATCAGGAAAAGTAAGCCAGATTTCGGCCACTTCGCTTTCTGCAAAAAACAGTTGGATGTTCTCGATATTTGTACGCAGAAAACCCACATTTTTCAAGCC
>DAITNH010000232.1:0-9222 GCA_036834745.1 Prolixibacteraceae bacterium | reverse complement strand
GTTAGTCAAAATTATATACAAAGATTTATTCTTGGATGGAAGGAAACCCGTCAATGAATTTTCCCGGCATATCCTTATTCATCACGCTTTTTTTCGCTCCATGAGTAGCGAAGCGTATCGAATGGCGGTATTCCAGTTGCTTCATTGCCACCCTTCATCAGAATAGTCAATCATGTATAAATTTTTTTATAACTTAAAATTCAATCTTATGACAACTTTTGAAAAACATTACATCGGAAAAGGAACTCAGGTAGAAAACCTCGACATCGTTAGAATTGTATTACCGGTTGAAGGCCTCGAAAAAGCAGTGTTCGAAAAGAACGGAGTGAAGTACCTCTCGTTTGAAGTGGCTAAACTGAAACAGGAAGACAAATTCGGACGCACCCACACCTGTTATTACCAGACCAAAGTTTCGGCAGCCATCCCAACACAGGACGACGAACCTTCGAAACAAAAGAAAGCCGACAAAAAGAAGTCGAAGAAACAGACCGCCGCAGCGGAAGACGATCTTCCCTTTTAGCTGAAACAAAAAAGAGCCGAAAGGCTTTTTTTTATGTCGCAACCGGGTAACAGATTTACACTCATTTATAAAAATATTCGCACATATACGCGAATATTTTAAATATTTATTGTAGATTTGAAAAATATAACGCTCGAAGGCTACACGCAGTTGGGGAATTTGAAAAACTTAAATAAGTAGCCCCATTAATTAAGAAAAAAGCGAAAAACTTAAATAAGCGATAAAACCCCAATTGCGGGTAGACTAAGTTTAAATGTTATGGGTTAGGCATTTAGTTATCATTTGTTTATACACTAATCATTAAAATCTAAAATTATGAATACTTATAAATTAAGAGCCGAGTGCTCACAAGATGTTGCAGAATTCATCCAAAACGTCCATTCTCAACTAAAATCATTCAAAATGATAAAAGACGATGAACTTCCTGATGTTTATTTTGAGTTTGAAACAGAACTCGCATTGGATGAAATTATCCTTACTCTAAAAGATATTGAAGATTCTCATGTAATGTTTCAAACCGTCCAACCAATAGAAAAATATACAGGAGAAAGAAATTATGAATAGAATAGACAACTCCAGATTTCTCCTTTTTATTGAACCATCAGAAATCGAAAAATCAAAAACACCTGTCAATGATGAATTGACAAAAACAATGCAGTTAGCATTAAATGAAGCCACTGAAGGCATATCAAATTATTCAGAGATGAATAAAAAGGAAACCTTTAGATATGGCCCTGGTTATAAAGGATTTCACACTACCGATTGTGGTAAATTATCAAATAACCATGATTATTTACTAAAGAACGGAATGATCACAAATAGTCTGGCTGTCTTTTATTTGCAATATTACCGGAACTCGATTCCTGAATCTGAAATGAATAAAGTCAAAGAACTGGTTTCATTTTATGCGAAATAGTTTCAAATTGGTAGGCTGCAATATGCTTACCCCTAACGCTGAGAGCTATAAGCAGGGCGGGTTAAGTACCGATGTCCTGTCGCACCGCTCGAACGTTATAAACAATTGAAATGTTGAATTACCGATACTACCCGACTTGACTTATAGCGAAAGTTATGGCGGCGGTTTTTATTAAATTTGCTCAAATATTAAATTTTATAAAATGAAAACAGCATCATTAGAACAATCGGAATTACTTAGATTAATAGTAATGATTCCAGAAATATTTGAACCTGTATTAATTCTCGACAGCGATTTTGAAAATTTTGATATTGGGTACAAGTCATTTTGGCTATTAGTTAAGCATGATGTTAGTTGGGATAATATCAAGTATTATTCTGATGAACATTTGGACTATTTAAGAAATAAATACAGTGTCTCATTAACAGAGCCTGAAATAACAAATGAATGCGGTGTTAAATATTTTGAAAAAAGTAGTTTTTTAAAACCCTCATTTTTAAATGGTAAAATAGCTCAAGATTTTTGTTTGTCCCCAATAGTAAAAAATATACTACAACGCAATTAACTGCGCCATAACGGCTACCTATACAAAACTACACTCTAACACAAATACTTATGAAAAAACTTTTAGCCAGTTACGAAGCCGAATTACAGCTTCGTAACTATTGTTACAACACAATAAAGTGCTATCGGGGAGTGGTGAGATCCTTCATTATGCACTTTTACAAACACCCGAACGCTATTTCCGAAGATGAAATTAAAGCCTACTTACTTGAATCTTCTTCTCAGGCATTGTTAAAACAGAGGATCGGAGCAATCAAGCAGTTTTATGAGCTGGTGATAAAGGACCCACTTAAATTCAAATACATTCAGTATCCCAGGCACGAGCAACATTTGCCCGATATACTTTCATTCGACGAAGTACAACGGCTGTTCTCCGCATGTACAAATAAAAAGCACAAAGCAATTTTGTTCCTGTTCTATTCTACCGGCATGCGCGAAGGAGAAGTGCTTAACCTGAAAATTAAGGATATAGACAGCGGCCTGATGCAAATACATATTCGCCAGGCTAAAGGCAAAAAAGACCGCATTGTGCCGTTGTCAGAACCAACCCTAAAAGCGTTGCGAGAATATTTCAAAGAAGAAAACCCCCGCAACTACCTGTTTAATGGCCAGTTTTCCGACCGTTACTCGGCCACTTCCATACAGCAATTTGTGAAAAAAATATGCAGGTATAGCTAAAATTAAAAAGCGGGTTTATCCCCATCTTTTGCGGCACTGTTCAGCCACACATTCGTACGAATCAGGAACCGACTTAATCATTATTCAAAAAATATTAGGACATAGCAATATAAAAACTACCCAGATTTACACACATCTATCAAACAATCTTATTTCAAAAGTACGCACGCCAGACATGGCGCTTGCATAATTAAACTGTAAATTAATAGCATGATCAACCTCATAGAAACATACATCAAGCAGAAATTTAAAACATGGCGAGCCTACGAAAAAGCCGCAGGGTTACCGGCTCGTCACGGCAAACGCCGCGTAGCCTTTTACCTCGGCAAACTTTCAACCTTACTCAAACCACTCGGATTAAAAATTAAAATCGAAGAAGAAGAACAAAAGTAAAGAGGCTCCCGCCTCTTTTTTTATGATTTAAATTAAGGTTCGACTTTTGGTCCCTGAGTTTATCGAAAGGCAGAGAAAGACTACTCTCACTCAATTTTGCCCCAAAGGTATTGATCGCATCCCGGAAAAGTAAAGGGTGCTTATTTTAGTTTTATCCACTGAAGGTAAAACAACAGTTTCCTTATTTTACTTTTAGACTTGAAACTAAAATAAGACACGCTTCGCGCTCGGTCACTTTTAACTTGAAACTTGGAACATGAAACTTGGAACTCGTTAAAACTGACATTCGCCCTTGACTAGATTCCGGTCTGCTCAATGGGTATTGGCTCAAAATTAACAGGAGAGCCAGCCTACACAAATCCACAGGGCAGTGGTACAAAACAATGCAGACCAATTTATTTACACCAGTGCCAATGTTTAATTCCACTTTGGCCGAAATCGAAATCAGTTACAAACCAAAGTACAAAGCATCCGAACTGCCAAAGGTGGTTACTTCAGGCGATGCCTACGATTGTTTAAAGAATGTTTTTCCAAGTCTGGATTACAGGGAATTCTTCTACATACTTTGCCTTAACCGGAACAACAAAGTGCTGGGATATTGCCAGATTTCAGCCGGAGGAATGAACGGAACGGTTGCCGATGTACGAATGATTATGCAAACGGCCCTTAAAAGCTCTGCGACATCAATTTTGTTAAGTCACAACCACCCATCAGGAAACCTGGTACCCAGCGAGGCCGATAAAGATCTGACAAATAAGATCCGCGAAGCTGGTAAGGTTCTCGACATAGCGGTATTGGATCACCTGATTGTCACCTCAGAATCTTACTTTTCATTTGCCGACGAAGGATTGATGTAAGAGAAGGGCTTCAGCCTTTTTTTATTTTAAAATAAAGTTGATAAATATATCAACATATCAAATAAATGTTTATCTTTACAAAGTAATCAAATTCAAAACCGCACACCCAGGGTTATAGGTGTCTAAACAAAATGAATACTTCACAGGAAAAAATCACCAACAATGTATGCTTCGAGTATGGAAAACAGATGATTGTTAGTTCATCTGTCGAAGAAGTTAAGAACTGGATCAACTCATTACCAAGGTTAACTTGCACCGAACATGCAGAAAGAAATCTGGATTGTATAATCAATAAAAAATGGAATGTATGGGGTGCATACAATCAGAATATCTCCCCAAATAATGTAGATGGATTCCGGTTAGAATGTCTTAAAACTAGAGGAATTAGTACCGGAAGAATTAACTTTTCTCTTACCGAATGCAAATCAGTTGAAGAAGTATTGGCAGCAAGAGCCGCTTTTGCAAAACGAATTGAAGAAGCAAAAGCCAAAGTTGCTGAAATTAAAAATACACTTGGCGCCCAGCTACTCGAAAAACTTAGCAAAAAATCAAAATCATGTGTTGAGCTTTCACACCGTTCCGGATTACAATTTATAATCAAAATCGGTCAAAAAGGATATTGGTATAACGATGGTTTTGGCGGATATCATGCCTATATCGACGAATACTTCACGCATTTTGATGGAGAAACACTGATCACCGACGAAAATAAAAACGTAATTGATATCCTTAATCAGTTTATCAATGAAAACTAAATGCCACTCCGTTCGCCTTGAAAGCCTTGTCAGTATATCCGACAAGGCTTACAAAGCCCGGGCTTTTGATGGATCAGAAGCCATCATTCCCAAAAGCCAGGTGTTTGGTCACGATTACGACGTGCAAAAGTCTGAAGCCTACTGGATCAGCGCATGGATACTCGAAAAGAAAGACATCCAATACTCTACGAAGAAAGAAGCATGGTTCGACGAAAATGGCAACATGCAGCCATCTTACCACATCGAAAATCATAAAGCAGAACGCAAAGAACCGGTAAATCTCGAACCACATGCTGAACTTACTAAATAACCAAACCGAAGCCGAAACGCACCTGCTTCCACGCAAAGTGGGTGCGCTTTTTATGGAAGCCGGAACCGGAAAAACCCGCGTCGCCTGTGACCTGGTGAATGCCGTTCCCGAAACCGATCTGGTTGCGTGGATTGGTCCACTGCAAACCATACGGCCAAAAGATGGGTTACCATCGGTTATCGATGAAATCAAGAAATGGGGAGGCTTCAATTCCGAAGTCGTTTATACCGGAATCGAATCGCTTCAGTCGTCCGACCGCATTTACCTGAATTTGCACAATAGAATTGCCGCAGCTCGTAACCCGTTCATGGTAGTTGATGAAAGCTTGAAGATTAAAAACGCCGATGCAAAACGAACCAAACGGCTGCTCGACCTTTCAAACCTGGTCGAATACAAGTTAATTCTGAACGGCACACCGCTCAGTAAGAACCTGCTCGACCTTTGGAGCCAAATGCAGTTCCTTTCGCCGTTAATCCTGAACATGGGATTGGCCGAATTCAAGAATACATTTTGCGACTACACCAAAGTCACCAAGTTCTTTGGCGGTCGCCGGGGCTACACCAAAGAATTCATTACCGGGTACGAAAACATCGACTACCTCTATTCGCTTATTCGCCACTACGTTTACGAATGCGATTTAAGCCTCAATGTCGGCCAGTACTATACCGATCTGCGTTACCAACTCGACGAAGATTGCCTGAAAGAATACAATTATCTGAAAGAAAAGTACCTCGATAACGAAATGCTGATGTGGAAAAACAACAACATCTTTCTTGAAATGACCCAGAAAATGCAGCATACCTACTGCTGCACCTCGTCTAAATTTCAAATTTTAGACGAACTTTTCAAGTCTATAGACGAAAGCAGTACCATCATTTATTGCAAGTACGTGGCCAGCCGCCAAGCTTGCGAGAAGTATTTCAGCAAAGCAACCGTTTTGAGTTACCAGAAAGAATCGCTGGGGTTGAATCTGCAATACCTTAATCAAACCGTTTACTTCGATAAGATTTGGGATCTCGCGCTCCGTACTCAATCGAGCCGCCGAACGTATCGAACCGGACAGGAATACGATTGCCGCTATTGGGACCTTACCGGAAACGTCGGCCTCGAATCGCTCATCGATGCCAACATCGCCAAAAAAGTAGGCATGACCGAATATTTCAAAGGAAAAACCAAAGAAGAAATAAAAGCTGAATTATGAAAAAGTATCTCAATAAAAATGTTTACGAGGCGTTCTGTGACCGCATGCGCTTTATTTTTACTGAATTTGAGCACGTGTATATAAGTGTTTCAGGAGGTAAGGATAGTTCGGTAACAATTCAGTTAGCTAATGAAATAGCGAAAGAAATGAATCGGACGTATGATGTAATGTTTATTGATTACGAGGCTCAATACGAAGCAACCATCACTCATATTTATGAATTAAAAAAGCTTTCAAACATTAATAAGTTTTATCACGTTGCATTACCATTTAAAGCGAATAACGCATCCAGTGTGTTCGATAAGTTTTGGTATCCCTGGAATGAAAAAGACAAGAAAATTTGGGTTCGTTCACTTCCAAAAGATGCAATCACCCAACACAATCATCCGTTTGGCGAACTTTATAACGATCAGCTATTTTTGAGAGGCATGTTTAAAATGTTTTCTGAATGGTATAAAATTGAAAATAAAACCGATAAGGTTGCCAATATTCAGGGATTGAGGGCTGACGAATCTATGAATCGGTTTCGTGCCGTAGCCTTCGGAAAAAACATGTACAAAAATGTAAATTACAGTACCGACAATTTCGACGGAGTATATAGTTTCTATCCTTTGTACGATTGGCATACTGAAGATGTGTGGGCTGCGGTATCACGGTTTGACCTACCTTATAACCAGGTTTACGAAATCCTTTTCAAAAAGGGAATGTCAATTCACGAGCAACGCATTGCACAGCCTTTCGGCTTAATGCAAATGGGAAGCCTTAACCAGTGGGCTTATATTGAACCCGAAACATGGGCTAAACTTGTAAATCGGGTTTCAGGCGCAAACTTTGGGAACATATATGCTAAAACAAAACTACTTGGGCACAATGGAACCAGCAAGCCTGATCATTTGAACTGGGAGCAATATCTTGTATTTCTGCTCGAAAGTCTTGGTCTTTATTCCGAAGATTTGATGCTTCATTATTACCGAAAAATCCGTATTTATTTTGATCATTATATAGAGGAAAACAGAATAAAGTCGCTCAATGAAATCCCTGAAGAAATAAATAAGGAAACTGTGATCCGCGAGAAAGGGCGAGAGAATGGGCGTTGGATACAATGGAAAAGAATTGCAAAATGCATCGAGAAAAACGATTTTGCATTAACCGGATGTAACTATGGCATCACAAAAAAAGACAAGGAAACAATGTCAAATCTCAAACAAAAGTGGGGATTGTTGCTTGGCCTCGAAGAATACAATACCAAAGAAATGGACAAACTTTCAAAAGAAATTGGATATGGACTCTAAAATTGAAAATTACATGAAAGTCAGGGATTTAGTTTCTGACTTGTGCGAGATTATTGACGAGATGGAAGATGTCGAAGAAAAAACCGATACAATAAATTATTGTCGGATGATGATTCATTCGGTTTCTCCATTTAAAAACAATCCTGTTGACTTTGTTGAATGGGTTAAAAATGAGAGTGTTTATGCAAACGATTACAATCCAAATCAGGTTGCACCTCCTGAAATGAAATTACTTAAACTTAGTATTTCGGAAGATGGATATACTCAGCCAATTGTATCAGATAAAGTTGAAGAAAACTATAGAGAAGTTGTTGATGGATTTCACAGAACACGCATTGGCAAAGAATATGAGGATATTAAAAAGAAAATTTTCGGATATGTTCCGGTAGTAAGCATACGAAATTCAAAACGTGACAAACAGAATAGAATTGCTTCAACGGTTAGGCACAATCGTGCACGTGGGGTTCACGCTATAAAAGGTATGAGCGATATTGTTTTAGAGCTGATTTTGTTGGGTTGGAATGATGCTAAAATTGCAAAACATTTAGGCATGTCAGCAGAGGAAGTTCTTAGACTAAAACAAATTACTGGTCTTAAAGAAGCTTTTTCAAACCACGAATTCAGCAACAGTTGGGATGAATTTGAGAGTAAAATTAAACTTAAATATATTGACAATCTTAATACTTCAGAAGAATGAACAAACGCGATTACCCCCTGTTCCTGATCGACCGCTCTATGAGTGTGGCCTATCCGTTCAATTACATCACCTGTTTTGATAAAACCGTTGGCTTTGTTGCCCGGGTTGTGCATTTCCCAGCCGATGCGCAGTACTTCGAATTTGTGAAAGCAGCCTCACAAATCGAACATGCCGAATACATGAACGTCATGTTCAAAGCCAAACGTGGTGGAGTGATCCTGGTCTGTGAAGATTTCCTGTATTATTTCGAGCTCACCAATGCCAACCTGAAGCGCGTACAAACACTGCTAAAAAAGGCGCTGAAGAAATTTCTTCATGCCGAAGTAGAGCGAACTCCCGACCTGAACGATCTGGATATCGATAACCAGATCATTCAGCAGCAACTATCTGTTGAACGGGCAAAGCAGATGTACGACGATCTGGTGCGCCGTGCCAATGGTGATAAGCACATTGCCGACTACCAGATTGCACTGGCCGAAGCCACTTTGGAAACCCTGAAGAAATTTCGCGATAATCAGAAGTATTACAACTTAAACCTGAATTGATATGCCACTCACCACATCCGAACTATTCGCCCGGGTAATCTCACGGCGAAACTGGTACAAGCCAGCAGGTATCGATAGATTGTTAGCATCAAAAACAAAAGAGTACTTTAACAAAGGCACTCTCTCCGAAGCCAAACAAACCGAAATACTCCTGAAATTAGGACATAAAATCACTTCGCCACAACTCTGGCAAAGTCAGGGCGATCCTGAGTGATCACCCTGATCATCATTTATAAAAAAGCCTCGCCATCCAGCGGGGCTTTTTTTCTGCCAACTGCGACTGATCACTGAATACTTATTCTGTCCTTTCTCCTCCCACCGCCCGCGATTACATTTACTCAAAATTCAGTGTAATCCTTTTTTAAATCCGTGTAATATGCCGCCTAAAATAGAAACCATTCGCCGCAATCTTGCCCTCAAACAATACGAGGTAAAAGAAACGCCCAACGGCAAGCAGGTTACCTTCTCCGTTAAATTTGTAAAGAAAGACGGTG
>DAITNH010000231.1:0-9246 GCA_036834745.1 Prolixibacteraceae bacterium | reverse complement strand
CCGTTCATTTTGTCAACCGATCCGCCTTTTAAATCGGCTGCCGAAATAAAACTTATCTGCACATCGGCTTCGGTCAATTTTAGTCTTTTGAGGTCTGCACCCAGCACGTTCAGCTTAAATTTATACTGTTCCTGACCGGGGTTTAGGTTCACCATTCCATCGAAATCTATTGCCGCATTTTCATCGTCAAGCTTTGCTTTCCCCTCGAATTGTTTGCCGTTAACCGTTCCATCCACACTTAGATTGTGATAGGTGTATTTGTTCAGGGTTAGCTCGGTTGCTTCAGCCTTGATTTTTGCTTTGATCGTGTTCATGTCCAATCCCTGTCCGTCGGCTTCAGCGGTTAAGGATACAGGGCCATACATAATGGTATCTTTTAGCAGCTTGCCAACATCAAAATTGCTCAAACTTATTTTGCCGTTGAAATTTTCAGCCGGATCGATGGATGCGATCAGATTTGCAGCTCCAAAACTGCTGGTCACATTCGCGGTGGTTGCAAACTCCTTCATCTTTCCCTTGAAAGCCATTTCCAGATTGATATTTTCAGGAATTTCCATGTTTTCGGGAAGGTACGGGCTTGCAAAAGTCACCAAATCTTTTTTGCCTGAAATGAACTTCAGGTTGGTTAAATCATAATATGCTGTTTCATATTCTGGCAAGCCTTTAATGTGAAAATCGGTTTTTAAGATCGTATTGGTGCCGGTTTTAACAGATAGATTTTTCGCTTTCAGATCATTCAGCGATCCATTCACTTTTCCTGAAGCGGTGGTAATGTTCGACCTGTTTTTAAAGAACGGTTGCGCAATTAATTCAGGATTGAAATACAACAGATCGGAGTTTCTGAAACGCAGATTTCTCAGGTCTAAATCCATTTTGATGAATTCCAGCGAATCAATCAATGTTGTCAGTGAGGAGAATTGAATATTGAAATCAGCGTCAATGCTGGAATTAACAGTGGTGAATTTCAGTTTGTTGGTGGTAATGGAATTTGCTTCCATACTGAAATCAGTTTCAAGGCTGGTGTAGGCGAAGTTGTTTTGATCGATTGCACTGAATTCTTTGACTGAAGCTTTTGTCAGGTCTGATGAATAAAAGAAGTCTGTTGCCACGAGATCCAAATTACTGAATGTTATATTATTAGGATCAAACAAACCTTTAAGTTCAGGATTATTGCCGATTTTATAGACAAACACATTGTCCATCATTTCAAGGCTTTTAACCGAAACCTGCCATTTATTTTCTGATGCTGAAATAGCCGAATCCAAAGGCAATTCGGGTGTGAAATCGTGGTATTTGATCTGGCTTTCCGACAGGTTAACCGATTCAATATTCAGCAGCTCCGTTTGCAAGTCGATGGAAAGATCTTTCAGCTCCGACTCATAGAGAACTGCGTTGACTGACAGATTGCCAATTGAATCGGCAAAGCTGATCGTGGAATTGTTGATAAGAATATTATTTGCGACTATTTTGGGTAAAATGTTTTCAGGATTACCTGTTGAAATATTTTCGGTTTTTATTCTCCTGACAATTGCAGTCAATCCTTTTACAGCCATTTCATCGAATTGATACATCGATTTTCCGGGATCGATCGTTTCTACGCTGATTTCCGAACTTTTTACCACGGCGAAAACATTCATTCCCGCATATTCATCGTGGTAGGTAAACCGGATGTTTTCCAATGAGATTTCATCGAGACTGAATGTCCATTTGGATGCAGTTTCAGGCCCGGTTTTTACCTGGGTAGTTGTGTCGCCAAACGCGGTAAGCAGGAAATTGTAATTGAACAGCGGATCTGTTTTGGTGCTGTGCAGCTTAACAGTCGCGTCTTCCAGATCGAACGAACTGATGGCGATCTTACTCTTTAATAAGTCGTAAAGTGCAATGTTTACCTTCGCCTTTCCTGCATAAATTAAAGTGTCCTGATTGAGGTCTTCCAGATAAAGTCCTTCAAGAACTACTGATTTGGGAAATGCAATGCTGACACTACCGATCTCGACCTTTGTATCGGTTTTATTGCTGATAAACGAAGTGGCAAAATGGACGACCTTTGTTTGAACTGAAGGTATTTGAATGAGTGCGGCAATGATCAGAAATATAAGCACGAAAATAAGGGCGACCCAGATGATCGCCTTTATAGTTGTCTTAATCACAGATTTAACGCTGCTCATATTTTTTTAATCATGTACCCTTATATTCATAAAGGCATATCCTGTTTTGTAATGACGCAATTTTATCGCACATTTCATTGACTCTGCGAAACAAATGTTTGATGGCATCAATTCCTTCAAGATTAATATTCAACTCGTAATAAAACCGGATATACCTATCCAATTCCTGAAGTTGTTCAAAATTGAAAAAACTGGTTTCTTCAATTTTTGTAATTTCTATCAATCCATTTTCCTCCAACGAATTGACAAACGAAATTTCAATGTCGTTACTTTCACAAAATTCATCTACTGCAATCAGTTTTTTTGTTTTCATAATATGTAGTTTTTTTAGATTCTTTAATACCTTACTTTTAATGCAATATTTCCAAAGGATTTAAATTCTTCCTGATCAGTAAAAATTGCCCGGCCTTTTTTAGAAATGACTTCCCATGCGATTTCGCTTGTGATGTCATCTATCACACCAGGCAAAGTGACATCTTCCACCGGATAGAAAGAATACTGTCCGTTCATTTTTACCGGCTGGTGATAGTCATCGTGGGTAATCAGCAAATCGCCTCTGCCAGCCTGAACCGCAAGGAATATCTCGAGTAAATCGGTAATAACCATTCCTTTTCCTGCAGCTGTCTTCATTTCCTGAATGGCCTCGGCCCTGCCTTTTTCCTGAAGTTCATTTACGATTTGCCATGCTTCAACTGCAATCGATTGACTTGCCGAATCGTTGCTGTTTATGTTGAAGTTCCCAATATAAATGGAAGGTTTGTCAGCAACCTGCAACAGGCGGCTCCAATTTTTTTCGGTGCAAATTACCACCACATTCATTGCCGTTTTATTGTGAATTTTCACTACGGCTTTGTCTATCTGGTTGAAAAATTCACGGACCATATTGTCAACCTGCTTGCCATCGCTCGATTTATCAAGGTTGGTCAGGAAAAATGGGTTGTCGGCGAATTCGAAATCTTCACCTTTTATTTCTCCGGCAATACTGTCATTAATGGCGCGCAGCAACCGAACATCCGATTGGGAAAGCACAAGGATAAGGTACTCTTCAATGCGGTTGAAATCTTTGATCAAAGGTTTGATCACAAAATTTTCGGCCACAGAAACAACATTTCTCAAAATCGGCCACGATGACTTTACTATTTCTGTTGTTGCATCCGAAAGAAAGATGTGGATGCTCTCCAAATTGTAGTTAACATCTATTTCCTGTTCCAGATTATCAATTTTTTCAAGCAAATTTTTCACATCATGCTGGCCAAATTCATTTACCACATGACCGTGAGCCTTTTTAATAAGTTTCTTTAATTCAGCAACATCTTTCTGGTTATCGGGAAATGTCCGTTGAGTGTTCATCGAAATTGTCACGCAT
Source organism: Prolixibacteraceae bacterium (assembly GCA_036834745.1). GTDB lineage: Bacteria > Bacteroidota > Bacteroidia > Bacteroidales > Prolixibacteraceae > Aquipluma. The sequence goes on along the minus strand of DAITNH010000231.1, from coordinate 5,712 downwards.
GGGTTGCCTCTTTCCGAAGCCAGTTTTTCTATTTTGTCTTTTTGCATTGTTGGTATTTTAGTTAATTGCCGCGTCTGGCGGAGCAGTTATGCCAATATTTAAATAACATGATAAAGATAAATAGTTTGCTTCCGGGAAGCGTTACAAAACTTTGGCAATAAGTTACATTATTCCCACATTTAGGATAGCAGATTAGCAGAGCAAAGCCGATTTATTTGGGCCCGATCATATCGCGTGGAACAACCCACTCATCAAATTGCTGTTCAGTTAAAAGGCCCGATTCTAAAGCCGCTTCTTTCAGACTTTTGTTTTCGGCATAAGCCTTTTTGGCAATTTGTGCAGCATTTTCATAACCGATATGAGGGTTCAATGCAGTAACAAGCATCAGTGAATTATGGAGGTTCTCTTCAATTCGCTCTCTGTTTGGTTCTATGCCAATGGCACAATGATCGTTGAACGACTGGCAGGCATCGGCAATAAGTGTGGCCGATTGCAAAAGCGCATTTATCATGACAGGTTTAAAAACATTTAGCTCGAAGTGACCGTTCGAACCTGCAATGGAGATGGTCGTGTCGTTCCCCATAATCTGGACACAAACCATGGTCAGCGCCTCAATTTGGGTCGGGTTTACCTTGCCCGGCATGATGGATGACCCTGGTTCGTTTGCCGGAATAGTAATTTCTCCAATTCCGGAACGGGGACCTGAAGCCAGCATCCTGATGTCGTTTGCAATTTTCATCAGGCTTACGGCCAATTGCTTAATTGCCCCATGCGTTTCAACAATGGCATCATTTGCAGCCAAAGACTCGAACTTGTTTTCGGCTGTAATAAACGGCAGGTTGGTCAATCGGGCAATGGTAGCGGCAACTTCAAGGTCATACCCATCAGGAGTATTCAGCCCTGTTCCAACGGCACTTCCGCCCATTGCCAATTCCGAAAGATGAGGTAAAGTATTTCTCAGTGCCTTTATTCCATGCGACAGTTGCGACACATAGCCTGAGAATTCTTGTCCGAGCGAAATCGGGGTTGCATCCATAAAATGGGTACGACCGATTTTTACGATTTCGGCCATTGCTGTTGATTTTGCAGCCAGTGTGTTTTTTAGTTTTTCTATTGCCGGGATGGAATACCCGACAATTTTCCGGTAGGCTGCAATGTGCATCGCGGTGGGGAAAGTATCGTTTGACGATTGCGACATATTTACATCATCGTTCGGATGAACCAACCGGCTGCCTTCGCCTAATTTGTTGCCCAGCAAAACATGCGACCGGTTTGCAATAACCTCGTTGCAATTCATGTTAGTGTGGGTCCCGGAGCCTGTTTGCCAGATAACCAGAGGAAACTGGTCGTCAAGTTTTCCTGATGTAATTTCATCGCACACCTGCGAGATGACTGCCATTTTATCGGTGGATAATAAACCGAGTTTATGGTTCGTAATGGCGGCTGCTTTTTTCAAATAACCAAACGCATGAATAATTTCGATGGGCATGGATGCAGCAGGGCCTATTCGGAAATTCTGCAACGAACGCTGAGTTTGTGCGCCCCAATATTTATCGGCAGGTACTTCAATCTTACCCATGGTGTCGGTTTCTATCCTGAAGTTCATGACTTTCTGTTTTAGCAGAATAATACGTTTGATTTTGTTGGCCGGCAGTGCTTTTACGCACAAAAAGAACAAAATATCACACAAGACATCGTACAGCCTTTATCCTGAACAATTTAATCTCTGCGGTTGTTCGTTGATTGAAAGGTTTTCAATGCCTTATATTTTATTCTGAATTTTCAAAAACTGAAACTATGAAACCATTCACAGAACAAGAAGTCAAAGAATTTCTGACAAATAATTTAAAAGACTGGTCGCTTGAAAAGAATTCTCTTAACAGGGATTTTAAATTCAAATCATTTGTCGAAACCTTTTCGTTTATGACTGCCATAGCATTGGTTGCCGAGAAATTGGACCATCATCCGGATTGGAGCAATTCATACAATAAAGTGAGCATATCTTTGACCAATCACGAAGCCAAAGGAATTACCCAACTGGATTTCGATCTGGCAAAAAGCATCGACCGGATTTTCGAAAAGTAACCGGCTTTTGCTGTTATTCCGGGATGTTGAATAATTTGCAAACGTCTTTGTACGGCATACTTTTAAGCTCTTTTTCGCTCATTTTCTCCAATGATGCCGATTTTAATGTTTCGACGTTACCTGGAATTGCAATGAACCGAAAGGAATTGCCCGTAGTAAACGGTTGTGAAATCATATCCGAAGTAAACTCTATAATTTCGTAATCCGGAATTAGGAAACTCCAGTTTGCCCCAACAGCATAAGCCGGTAAAGGTCTCACTGCAGCTTCATATATATCGTCATCAAGCGACACATAGGCCAGAATTACTCCACTCTCTACAATATCCGCCGTTAAATCAGGAGCATCAACACTGAAATACCAATCGCCAGATTCACCCGACCAGGCTGATGGAGTAATCCATTCGGAATAATAAACAGTGGCATCGAGGCCATCAAGTCCATCGTCCCCGTCTTTTCCTTTACATCCCGTAAAAACAAGGATTGAAAATGCTATCAGCAAATAGATAATATTAATTTTTGCTTTCATGTGTTACTGTTTTTATTGAATTTTTAAAATTGAAAATCTATTTAAATATTCTCCGCAGAAGATAAATGTCCATAGCAAAGGGCATACCATTAACCCAGATTTTCCGCAGGGAATTAATTTAATGGATATCCGTAAATTTACCTAATGTCATAAAAGTCATTCAATTGTCATTTGGTGGTCATTAAGTTGCATTGAAATTACAACAGAATGACAATAAATGACCATAATTGACTGCCACAAAATACCAAATAGGTAAATAAACGGTCAATCATATTTGTTTTTTAATTATCAGATGGAACTCGCCATGGATAATCATGCTTCCGTGTCCCGAGTACTCGGGATGGCTCGTTTCATGATATTTTATTCCATATCTCTGCGATGAAAAGTATTTTTAAATTCTTCACGATTATAAAATTCATCAACTGAATTCGAACTTTGAATTGTGTTGTCTGCCTTGTAATGGCGAACTAAATTTAATTCGTAATCAAAATCAAGTACATCTCCCTTTCTGAATCTTTTGGCTTTAGCAAAGGTCGCGCTGTCAATTTGATTCGTAATTACCTGTTTATTTTCATCATCTATAGTTGCCATTCCAATAGGAATAATCAGGTGATTTTCCCCATCCTTGTTTAAAAACTGATGCACGCCGTCGCTTACCCGGGTTTCATAAGTGTCATGCCCGTTTACTATCAATTCTTCATCTACTTCAACATCGAGATAAACCACGCGTTCGGCAATTTTATTTACCAGTAAATGATCCACTTTTCCAATGGTGCGGTCATTTGCATCTTTTACATCCCAACCTCTTACATCACTGTAATCATCGGCCACTTTATAACCTGACAATTCATCCAGATTAAAAAGATTTTTATTTGTATCTGTCATCTTTTTATTTTTTAAGAATAATTAATTCATTTTTTTAAGTAGGTCAGCAGCTTTTGCAAAGTAATTCTTCACTGCATCTTTCTGTTCAAGTGTAATCGCCAAAGGATCAATTGCGGCTGAAGCACTTTTTAATTCTTCAACTTCATCTGTTAACGTTGGATATTTAGCCAATTGCATGTTTTGCAGTGATGTGGTTGATACATCAGTCGCATTTCTGATATTTTTAGCCTTCGAAGATTCAAACGGTTCATTGGCAACCAGCAATGTCGATTCTTTTACCTTATCCAAATCTGCACTGACATCATAACCAATTTCTTCAGCCATTGCATTTGTTGCAGCCGTTAATTTTAAAAGTGCCTCGTTTGTGTAAGCATTATCCAGACTGGCTCTGTTGGTATCGTTTTCCACAAAACTTATAAAAGCTGCAACTGTGCTGTTATTCTCCTTCACATCCAAAAGGTTGCTTTCGTTCGTATCGGGAACATAGTTTTCTTCAGTAACAACCTCTGTTGTGTTGACATCGTCGTTATCCATCAGAAAATAAATAACCAATGCTGCTACAACAAGTCCTGCCAACAGCCATGGCCAAACCTGTTTTTTCTGTTCAATTTTAATTTCTGCCATAATAATTTTCTTTTTAATTGGTGAATATTGAAAGTGTAAAGTTCGGGGGCTTTGACATGACAATTGTTACACAACTTTTGTAAAAGTTTACATCAATCACACATTTGTGAGGAAGGGATTATTTCGAAAACCGTTTTTTTATTTTTTCCCACCAAACTGAAATTTTTCCATTGCCATCGCGTTCATTTTTATTTTGCTCACCCATGATTAGCGCGATTGGTTTAAGCTCTTCATATTCTTCGCAAATAACTCTTAACATGGCGACAAACGGCAAAAACAGAATCATGCCCGCCAGGCCCCAGACAGCCGCACCAATAAACAAACTCAGTATGGCTGTTAAGGCATTAATTTTTAAACTTTCCCCCACAATTTTTGGCGTTAGAAAATTATCGGAAACCAATTGAACAAACCAAAATAAAAGGGCAACTGCCACTGCCATCCAAAGAGAATCGTAAGATATAAAAGCGTAAATAATCGGAATTATAGCTCCCATTACACCCCCTATGTACGGGATGATGGCCAGGGCAGCGCCTAAAAATCCAAAAAGGAAGGGATTGTCGATGCCTATTATCAATAATCCAATACTGTTGGCTAATCCAATAACAATGGTAAGAAATAACATCCCAAACAAATATTTTTGACCGACCTGCTGAACCGATTTAAGCATTTTGAAAACCCTTTTTCTTTTGTCTTTAGGTGAAAAGGCCAGAAATGCTTGTGTCAATCCATCTCTGTAAATGAGGAAAAGAAAAGTAAATACAATTATTGCCAGCAATCCGGCCATGAATGTTGCTGTACTGTTAACGGTTTTGCTTATTAAAAATCCTTTCGAATCGTTAAGCCATTCTTTCATCCGGTTAAAAAGTTCATTCCTTTCAAGGTTTTCAACAAAGCTCACATTGTTATTGATATATACTGTAATATCTGCAAAAGCATTGATAATCCTATCCTGAAAATGAGTGAATTCTTTCGATATGTTAATAATCTGAGTTGAAAAAAAGTAAACGACCCCTAGAATTATTAAAATTACAGAGAAAATGGAAAGAAACGCAGCGAATATTTTGTTGATTTTCCATGTCTCAAACTTTTTTGCCAACGGGAAAAGTATAAACGAAATAAGTAAAGCAATACTAAGCGGAATGAGAATGGGCTTAGCTAAAACCAGTATTGCAAAAATCGCAAATACAGTAGCAATTGCGTAAAATAGTTTTTGAAACGACAGGTTCATCTAACTTTTTGTTTTTTCGAATGATAGAATCAGATTTAATTCATACTCAAAGGTCAGAAGTTATCATTCAGAGAATCTTACACAATTTTGACTTTGTGTTACATTATTCTCACTTCTTACAGCCGGCAATTTTTAAACAGACAGTGAAAAGAAATAACTGAGAAATTTAAACTTCACCGTTTATTTTTCTGCAAATTTGATCAGTTCAGAATTGAACTTCTTGGTTTCCTCCAGAAACAGGCTGTGTCCGCTTTTTTCAAAAGCAACCAGTTTTGAATCTGAGATTCCTGCTTTCATCTGTTCAGCCAGATCGAACGAGCATATTTTGTCGTTTTTTCCATGTAAAATCAGAGTCGGAATCTTT
>DAITNH010000230.1:0-9283 GCA_036834745.1 Prolixibacteraceae bacterium | reverse complement strand
CTCCAAGGCTGTAATAGTTGTTCTCTTCATCCTCACTTCCAATAAATTCCATATTGTCATCTAATTCAGAACCTGGAATGTCCAGATCGCTGCCGGGGACATCGTCATCGAAATCTTTCCCATGGCCTGTTCCTCCTGAATGTTTTTTAACGAACTCTTTGGTTCTGGAAATGTCTTCAGGATTTATGTCTCTTTCTTCCACATAGTTACTGTAAATATCTTCACTTGAGGGATAGGCAGGATAGCCAGGAAGATTGTTTTCCTCTTCTTCGTATGTCAGTTGCTTTTTCGGATTAATATTGTTGCTTTTTGTTTTCATGACAGATGTTTTGATTAAACAAATTTATACTCTAACATACCGGTAGATATTACGCAGCAATGATAAGAAGTTACATCATTCACCCCTTTTCTTGCGTGCCCGGATAAATATTTTTAAAATCTCGTTAAATAACAGTGGAACCAAACCAAGAGAAATGGCAATTACCCAACCGCCCAAATCGAGCATCTGCAAATGGAAAGCGCGCTGCATAAAGGGAACCTCTATGACAAATAATTGAAGAAACATACCCACCAAAATAGCTCCAATGAGATATTTATTGGAGAAAACGCCAATCTGGAAAATTGATTTTGAACTATTCCTGACCGCTAATGCGTAAAACAGCTGGCACATCACCAGAACCATAAAAGCCATTGTACGTGCATATTCCACCGTTTCTACCGGAACGGTATGGTCGAATGGGCTGTATCCGTGTTCGTAATATCCGAACCAGAACGCCAGAATGGTTAATATTCCGATCAGAACGCCACCAAGGATCACATGCAATCCTGCACCGCCTGCAAAGAAACTCTCTTTTGCATCGCGGGGTTTCTCTTTCATCACATCCTTATTTCCGGGATCCATGCCCAATGCTACTGCCGGAAACGAATCGGTAATCAGGTTGATCCAAAGAAGCTGAGTCGCAATCAGCGGCGCTTCCCAGCCAATTAGAATTGCGGCAAACATGGTAATTACTTCGCCGAGGTTACAGGTAAGCAAAAAGATGACCGACTTTTTAATGTTATTGTAGATATTCCGGCCATGTTCAATTGCCGAAACAATGGTTGCAAAATTATCATCGGTCAGTATCATATCTGATGCGCCTTTGGCAACATCGGTGCCTGTAATTCCCATGGCAACGCCAATATCGGCGGCATTCAGCGAAGGCGCATCGTTCACCCCGTCGCCTGTCATGGATACAATGTTTCCGTGAGATTTCAGGGCATGTACAATGCGTACTTTGTGCTCGGGCGATACACGTGCAAATACACGATACCCAACAGCCTTTTCAGTAAATTCAGCTTCCGAAAAATCTTCAATATCCTGACCGGTAATCGCCTGATCAATATTCTCAGCAATTCCAAGTTCCTTTGCAATGGCGAATGCGGTGTTCTTGTGGTCGCCGGTAATCATGATGGTGGTGATTCCGGCCATTTTTGCTTTCATAATCGATTCCTTCACTTCCGATCGGGGAGGGTCGATCATTCCAACAAGCCCAACGAGTACCAGGGTTTTTTCCATTTCAGAAGCCGGAATGGCAGATTCGACCTGTTTGAATGCCACGCCCAGCGTTCGGAGTGCCTTGTTCGACATGGCATCTGTCGCAGTGTGGTATTTTAATTTGTGCTCATCGGTAATGGGAACAATTTCCCCATTCAGCAAAACATGTGTTGAAATGTTGATCAGGTTCCCGATTGCACCTTTTGTGTAAACCGTAAACTTTCCATTTTCTTCGTTGAGGGTTGACATTAACTTGCGGTCGGAATCGAATGAATACTCATCCACCCGTTTGTTTTCGGCATTTACTGTTTTCCGGTCAATTCCCAGATCATCACCTAAAAGCAATAAGGCAATTTCTGTTGGGTCGCCTGTTCCGTTTCCGTTCTCATAAGTTGCGTCGGAGCTAAGTACCATCGCTTTTGCAAGCAATTTCACATCATCAGTGGCCGTATTTTCTTTGCCCCGCTCAACAGTTATTTCTCCATCGAGGTTGAAATATCTTTGAACAGTCATCTTGTTCTGCGTTAATGTTCCGGTTTTGTCGGAACAAATAATGTTGACAGATCCGAGCGTTTCGACGGCAGGTAATTTTTTGATAATGGCGTTTTTCTTCGACATACTGGTTACGCCGATCGAAAGAACTACTGCCACGATCGCAGCAAGTCCTTCAGGAATGGCAGCTACGGCGAGCGAAACTGACATCAGGAACATTTCTACCAGTTCGCGGCCCTGAAGCAAGGCAATCAGGAATATAAAAACACAGATTCCGATGGCAATCTTGCCAAGTGTTTTTCCCAACTGGTCGAGACGAATTTCCAAAGGCGTTTTCGACTTTTCTTCGGTATTGATGATGTTCGCGATTTTGCCAACTTCGGTATTCATACCGGTCTCGACCACCACTCCAACGCCTCTTCCGTTGGTAACCATGGTTGACATAAATGCAGTGTTGGCGCGATCGCCCAAAGGAGTTTTCGGATCGGGGTGCAACAGCGATGCGTCTTTTTCTGATGGCACAGATTCGCCGGTAAGCGCCGATTCTTCTATTTGCAGATTGGCCGATTCGATTAAACGGATATCGGCAGCAATGAACCGGCCGGCATCGAGGATAATAATATCTCCGGGTACAATTTTTTCAGAATCAACCTCTTTCACTTCGCCGTTTCTGCGGACAAGCGCCTTTGGAAACGACATTTTCTGAAGCGCTTCAATCGCCTTTCCGGCTTTCACTTCCTGAACAACACCCAGAACGGCATTTACAATTATAACGAGCAAAATGATGACAGAATCGATGTACTCGCCCATAAACAGGGTAATTACCACAGCCGCAAACAATATGTAGATCAGCCATTCCTGAAGTTGGGCAACAAACAGTTGGAGAATGGTTTTCTTCTTTTTGGCAAGTAATTTATTCGGGCCGTATTTTTCAAGCCTAACTTTTGCTTCTTCTTCAGAAAGTCCTTGTAATAAATCGACATCAAGTTCATTTAGAACTTCTTCGTTTGATTTGGTAAACCACATTTTCTGTTATGATTATCTCACCTGAACTGTCAGGTATGCATGAATATTTTTAAAAAGATAAAGATAAAAGAAGGCTTACTTTAAAACTTACACAACTTTTAAAAAGAGTTACATCATTCACACGTTGGCGTGGAATTCGTCGGGGGAGTAATCTGCAAAATGCGACGTAAAATTGTTTCTATACTTAAATATCACATCGGCTGCTTCTTTGGCAACATCTGGACCTGTAATTCTCCTGTATTCACCAATGTCAGAGTCTTTCGGCGAAGGTGCATTGATTTCTATAATTTTACCGCCAGCAAATCTTTCCCGAGCTGGTGCAAGGCTTCTTCAATTTGCTTTTTATTCTTGATTCCAGGTTTTTTTTCGTTACAAACATAGCTTGCCAGAAGACTGCGGTTAATTTTAACCTGTTCGGCAAACCGTGTAATATTTATTGCCGGAAACTGCCGAAAAACACGCGATACCTCATTTTGCTGTTTTTCGATTTCGTCCTTGTTGTATGTGAAGAAACCTTCGAGACTTAAATCTTCGTCCAGTTCTGGCCAATGTATCGAATCACCCCAACTGCCTATTTCGTATCGTTCGCGTTGTTCGGGTGTGGCATTCCATAACCTGTCGAACCAACGAAGCGGGTGACTTTTTTGTGTTCCATCATTTGTTTGAATATAGATGTTTTCATCATCGAACCAAACTTTTTCTATCTTCAAATTATTCAACTTTTCCATGAAATACCTCCCATGCTTTGATAATTTACATAAAAAAAACGCATTCCAAACATTCTGAAAACTTCGGGCATAGAAAATTCGTTTAGTTATTGCAATACAAAAATAGTAACAATATTGTCACCTTTCATCGCATGTCACAATTATTATTTAAGGTAATTCTGTAATAATAATTTTAGAAAGGATATCCAATCGCCACATTCAGAACCAAATTGTCGCTTCTCCAGGCCGAGCTTCCGAAGTTGATCTCATTGGTTACCCACCTGAAATTATCTTCAAGCTCGGGCACTTTTCTTAATGGCATGGCCAGATCGAAACGCAAGATGAAAAATGAAACGTCGATTCTTATTCCCACGCCTGCTCCAACAGCCATTTGGTTCATGAATTCGGAAAACATAAACGGACTTCCGGTATTGGCAGGATTTGATTTCAACAGCCACACATTTCCGGCATCGACAAACAAAGCCCCTTTAAAGAAACTGTAAATGCCAAATCTGTATTCCGCATTCGCTTCCAGTTTTACATCGCCTCCCAATTGCAAAAAACCTCTTTTACCGGTATCCTGATAAAAAGTGCCGGGACCAACAGAATTAATCTGAAAAGCCCGGATACTGTTTGGTCCGCCACTGAAAAACTGTTTGGTATAGGGCATGATGGAAGAGTTGCCGAATGGCTGGGCTATACCTGCGAAGACCCGCATGGCCAGTTTGTTTTTATCTTTAAAATTAAAGTAGCTGCGGCCATCCAAACTCAGTTTTGCGTATTGCGAATAGATTGAGCCAACCACTTTTGACGGATTTTCGGAGCTTATTTTGTCACCGAAAATACCTTTTGTCAATGAAAACATATTTCCGGCAAGCTCGGAGTTCAAATGGAAATAGGATTGCAGTTTTTTCCCCGTCAGCATTTGCTCGTTGTAGGTAAACGAATAGCTTCCTCCGGCGATAAACTGCTCTTCATAACTTTTTTTCAGAAAAGGGTTTGCATCAAGCAATTCTGTGAATGCAGTTGATTTGTTACCGACATTTGTAAAGCTGATGTCAATTGGATTCAGTTCATGTTCTTTCCTGATATTTTCCTTCCACTTAAAGCCATAAACGAACCGAAAGGTTCGCATGTCGAAATAATTGACACGTTTCATGTAATTGTATGACAGTAATAAACTTGTTTTTGGAACGTAAAAACTATTTGAATTTTTAACTTTAAACGGAAGAAGAAAGCGTGGAAATGTAAGCTCAACTTGCGGATTGTATGAATAGGAATACAAATTTTCTTCCTTGTTCCCAATTTGTGCCTCAAATGATCCGGCCAGATTAAGATTTAGCAATTCAGCCCCGCCAAATGTATTCCGGTTCAGAATGCTTAAATTCATTCGTGGTCCGGCGTAATTGTTTGATTTTGAAACAAGGTCCAGTTCTGCTCTGAATGTTCGTTTTGGCATTGGTGTCATCAGAATATTTACATCCAGTAATCCCGGACCTGAATCATTGTTTTCGGCAAAGTTCACCTGTACCAGTTTGAAATTTCCCATCGACATCAAACGGTTCAGGGTAATGATATGGTTCTGTCGTGAAAAGACATCGTTTTTACGCAAATAGATTGATTTCACCAGTACTTTTGGTTTGATCGCCATTCGCTCTTCTCTCCCGAAAAACACAATGTCTTCATACATAGTTGTGTCTTGTGAATTGCGTGAACGCCGCTCATTCAGCGAATAGTTCTGGTTGATATGCACATTGTTGATGTGATATACAGTCAAAGCATCCACCGGAATACTGTCTTTCAAGGTTAATGTGAACGAAACATCCTGATTTACATTTGAAGTATCGGCTTTAAAAAGCAAATAATCGGGGTTGAAGTAGAAGTACCCTTTGTTTTTTACGATTGCATCGATTCGCATCCGTTCGGTTTTTAAAGCGTCGAGATTGTAGTCGTCGCCGGGCTTGATCAGTGTTTTATCTTTCTCAGCAAGTATCAGGTTTCTTAAGCTATCATCAGAAATATTGTAATCAAGAACTTTAACCACGTATGGCTTGTGAAGATTACTAGTGTAAATTACTTTGGCAGAATGTTTCTTTTCTACGGTTTTGTATTCAGTAAAACTTCTGAATATCCCCATATTAAAAAGCCGGGCATCAATTATTTCGGCTGTAACACTGGGTTTAACACTGCTCATCAGTACAGGGGGTTCACCTGTTTTCTTCAGCCACTTTCCTATTTTTGATTTGGGTTCCTCTTTGGCCAAATTGTACAACCACAATTTCGGACGAACACCAAAATAGGCGCTATTGGGTGCCGGACGTACAGATCCCTCCACTGCGGTTTTGATCAGTTTTTTATTCAGTTTCTCGGCTGATTCCAGTTTAATTTCCGCACCGGCATAAAGCTTTTCACCGTTGGGCAAATGCTTTGTACCACTGCAAGCTGCGAGAAGCAGGGGAAATAAAATCAGCAGAAATATTTTATTTAAGTGTTTCATAATTAAGAAACTATATTGAGTCAAATCAGATTTCATATTTTAAATTCAACATTTATTTGTATGCCTAAATCTACGGAGAAGCATTATTCTTTGCCGTCTGCTTTAGCTGACGGATAAATTCTGAAATGAACCCAATGGCTTTAGCCACATATTATTTGGGCTAAAGCCCGGTTGTTCTTCACGCTTCCGAACCGTTGCCTAAAGGCGAACGGCAAAGGATAGACCTTGATAAAACTTCCATTTTACTGTTCTTCTTCCGGCAATTTAGCTGGCTGTACTCTTCTTTTATACGGCTTGAAAAATCTCTTCCAGGTATTGAAATCCCGCACATAAACCACACCAACTCCGGTTTCGACCAACTGACCTTCAATGGCTCCTTCGTACTGATTGTGTCGGAATCCCCTCATCCTGAAAGCACCGTCTTTGGTCAGCTTGTATTCTATTGTTACATCACTTGTAATTTCGCTTGCCGTATTTTGTTTGGCCTGATCTCCTTCAACATCAATTGAACCACCAAGTTCTACCGACAATCGCTCATTAAAAAGTTGCTTTTTGACGCCAATTTCTACTTCCGTTCTTCCTTTTGCAGTTCCGGTTTGGTAATCGTCGTACGATTGAATATCAAAATTCAACTCCACGCCGGGAATCATTTTGGAGCTCAGTTGATTTAATTGAGACGATAAAAATTTGCTCACCGTTGACCGGATGATGGTGGAAGTTCCTCCTGCCGATTCGGTTTGAAATGGATTTTCCTGGGTAAAACGGCCCAACACCAGCAACGCAAAAACCTGCTTGTTCAATGCCGATTCATCTTCATTTAACATGTTCAACTTCTGATTAACAGCTCCGCCTAAAATTCCTCTGTTTTCCGGCGATAATTGTATCTCAAAACTAATTTCAGGATGTAAAATTTCGCCCCTGAGTTTCAGCATGACCAGGAACGGATATCGCTGTTTGTACCCGCCCTTCTCAACATCAGTCAGCCCTGATATCTGATCGGCCACCAGGTCGTATGGCGAAGCCCTGACCGTATAAGTTGCATCGATGGATATATTGGCATCCATCGGATCACCATTCCAGATAATTGTACTTCCGGCATTAATGGCAAATTTCTTTTTGATAACCGATTCCAATGAAACAAGGTAACTTCCGTCACTTAAATTATAGGCGCCGGTAAGGCTCATTTTTCCGCTTTGGTCCATGGTGAAACTCAAGGCAGCCTCACCCTTAACCACCAGCGAGTCAGTTGATGCCGGATCCATTAGTAAACGGAGTGTTGCTTCTTTATCGATTGAAATAATGGAGGAGATATCATAGCCAGTCGTACCGGTGGTTTGCCCTCCTTTTTTATCATTTCTGGTCAGAATCGGGTGAAATTTCAATTTATTTACAAATTCAACCACACCCTCGCCTTTGTCTGTAGTCAGTTTGTCTTCAGGAACGGAAAATGTAAAGTTCGAGCCTTTTTTCATGGTTACCCTTGCATTTACAACCGGAAGGCTCATTGGTCCGGTTACATTAATTTTGCTGTCAACAACCATCCGTCCAAAGAATTCTTTGTTGTTTTTCGCTGAAGTGTTGAACAACAAAAAGTCCTTCGTATTCACCTGTAGGGCAAAAACAAAATCGGTGAATTGTTTCATCAGCACCGAACCATCAATGATTGCAGTATGCTGATCGCCATCCAACATGGTAAACGAGTCGAAATAAATACCGTCTTTTTTCAACTTAATTGTTTCATTTTTTATTTCGAGCCGGTTATTCAGGAACGACGGTTTCAGAAACGCATTGTTAAAAGTCAGCTCTCCGGTAAGTTCAGGCGCATCGGTCTTTCCTTCGATTAAAAAATTCCCTGTAAGTGTTCCGTCAGCTTCTGATATTTGTCCCATCGAAAAGGCTTCAATGGTTTTCAGCGAAAGCGATTGTATTTCTGTTTTTATGTTGATTGAATTGGCTTCACCACGCGGGATATAATAGCCGCTCATGGTAAGATTGTTATCCGGACCGGATAGATCCACGAAAATATCAAATTTATCTACACTGTGATTCGATGCTCTCATGGTTAAGGTTCCGATTGGAATTTCCTTGACAATCAGGTTGCTGATTGTCACATCAGAGATTAATCCATACGATTCGGCAACCTTTTTAAGCAATACACTTCCGTCAACAGTTCCTTTCACCATAGCTGTATCTTTTTCAATAATGCCGGAAATGTCATCGAGCCTGAAATTTTTGATGTCAATGTTCAGGTCATCATTGAACCGATCATGAACCGAAGCAACATTGATATGGCTTTCAGCACGATCGATGAAAAAGTTGTGTATTCTGAATCCCTGGTTGCCGAATTCGATTGAATGATCGGCAGCGATATTCCATTGTTTATTCACCAGATAAAATTCTTTCGGATCGAGTGTCAGCTTGTAAGTTCCATTGTTCTTTGTAATCTGCGACATGATTTGCAGTTTCTTCTTTTTGCCATCGGTTGAGGAAACATTCGCAAATAGTATGTTGTCGGCCAGTTTTCCATCCAGCGAAAAATTGTCTAAACTGATTTGTGAGTTCGAAATAGCTGTGCTTGAAAATTTGTAATTCAAGGCTTTGTTATCAGAATTTATATCAACCGCAAAGTCCTTAATTTCAGTAGTTCCGTAAACAATTTTTTTCATCGAGGCATTCAGCTTCAGATCGTTTTTCTCACTGTCAAAACTTCCCTGAATAACTCCCGGTTCGAATTCTTTCAACTCGGGCAAAAGCACCTTCGAAAGAATGGGATGGTTGTGAAATTGTATCTCGAAATTAAAATTCGACTGGTCACCTTTCGTTACCGGTTCTTTTGAATCGGACACCGGAAAATAATTGTTTATGAATCGGTTGAGCAATGCCGGCAGGGCAATGGGAGAGACCGTGCCAGCATATTTGATGTCGATCAGCGCACTGCTGACATTGATTTCGCTTTTGTTGGGTTCGTTTACCGAAGCGGTTAAAAACGAATCGAGTATGTATTTTTTTCCTTCGCGGGCAACT
>DAITNH010000229.1:0-9287 GCA_036834745.1 Prolixibacteraceae bacterium | reverse complement strand
GTTTGAGCGCTTTGGAAACAAACTGCCCGCCAAAGCTGATCAGCAAATCGGGTTGAAAATCATTCAAAGATTCTTCCAGAATGGAAGCCATCATAGTATCGATACTTCCGAAAAAATGTGGATCAGTCAGATTCGATAAATGTTCGTGCAAAACTACGGCTCCTGTTTTTACAACAAATTGATTCAGAATATTTTCAAGATCGGGATCGGGATTCATCTGTCCGGCTAAAATCAGTATTTTTTGATTGATGTTGAATGAATCAGCCAGTTTGGAAAGTTCATTTTCTGTTATAATCGCCTGAATTTCGATAAGTTCAATTGCTTTCACTTCAGGTAAAACTTCATGCACCAGTTTGTGCAGCGGTTCTTCGAGCGGAATATTGATATGCACCGGAGCCGGATTGCCTGAAATTGCCAGGTTCAGACATTCGTTTATTTGACGTGCGGCAAACCAAAGTTCTTTTTCGGATTCGCCCAAAGGCAAACTGATTCCTTTTTTTGTAAAATTCTGGTAAATCCCTTCCTGACGAATGCATTGACTTTCGGCCTGATCGATCCAGTAATCCGGGCGGTCGGCGGTGAGAACAATCAATGGAACATTTTGGTAAAATGCCTCGGCAACAGCCGGAGTATAATTCAGCGAAGCGGTTCCGGAGGTGCAGACAATTGCCACCGGGTTCTGTTTTGCCAATGCCAGTCCGAGCGCAAAATAGGCCGCGCTACGTTCGTCCACAATATTACGGCAGTTAAATTCAGAAATGCCGGTGAAAGTATTTATCATCGGTGCGTTGCGCGATCCGGGAGAAATTACGATGTCGGTAATTCCCTTTTTTAGGAGCAAAGCTGTAAGCTGTTGGATATGTTTTTTATCGGTTATCATTTTTATTATTCAGGATTAATTACCGAAAGCAATGTTTTTGCTTTTTGGTTGGTTTCTTCCCACTCGCGATCCGGTATTGATTTAGAGGTGATTCCACCTCCCGCATAAAGGATAAATTCGTCATCGGTAATTTCCATGCAGCGTAAATTTACGAAAAGATCGACCTGTTGATTCAGTTTCCACGGACCCAAATATCCGGTATAGTATTTACGGTCGTGCTTTTCTTTTTCCCTGATAAATTCGTCGGCCAGATTTTTAGGCAATCCGCAAACAGCAGGGGTGGGGTGTAGCTCGGCCACAAAATTCCCGAGGCAGTTTTCAATTTTTTCAGCCGGAAAAAAGAACGACGTTTTCAGGTGGGCAACCTTGCCGCTTTCCAACGTTTCAGGGCCGGTAGTTCTGTACTTGTGAATGTCGAAACAGTAAAACAGTTCGAGCATGTACCTTGAAACAAATGCCTGTTCTTCAATATCTTTGGTATTCCAGTAATAATCGTCTGAATCGTATTTTCGGACTTGCGTTCCGGCAAGCGAAACCGTTTCGAAAAATTGTCCTTCCGACTTCAGCAATACTTCAGGAGTGGCTCCCATCCAGGTTCCTGCCGCAGGTAAATTGACAAGGTAGGTAAATGCATTGGGCGTTTGATCGTGTAACTGAAAAAATATGCAGCCCAGCGATCCTGAAGGCCTTTTGACGGGTATTTTTCTGGAAATAATTACTTTCGAAAGATCACTTTCGCGGATGGCGGCCACTGTCTCTTCGATGGTGCGGATATATTCTTCCTTTGTGCAGCCTTCGCAATGATCGTCTGGTTTCCTCTCTGTAGTAAAAGGCACTATTTTACTGAAATCAAGTTGATCGGCTGATTTAAAATCTTCAAGAAAAATTAACGGTTTCAGGAGTAGAACCGGACATTTTTCGGTGATCCGGTAGGGCGCAAATACAAATCCGGCCTCACCGTTTAACTGATCGAAACGATCAAATAATTTAACATCAGATGCGTTGCCGGCAACAATCCCAAGGCAGTTTTCCATCGGGTTGAACCAACAGGCAAAAGCGATATTTTTTTCCAGAAGTTGATCGAGTACCGAAGATAAAGGCAGGTTATTTTCCATTCCGTTTTACAATCATGTTGGTAACCCTTCCGGTCGAAATTAGTTTCCCGGCGTCATTTTTTATTTCAACATTCCATACATGGGTTTGGTTTCCGGGATGCAGGATTTCGGCGTGAGCAAATACCATTCCTGAAGATGCGCTACCGGTGTGGTTGGCGCTGATCTGAATTCCGAGAACATCGAATTCATTGATGTCAACTGTCAGCATCGATCCAAGTCCGGCAATTGTTTCGGCCAGCGCCAGGTTGGCTCCTCCATGCAGCAGACCGCCCGGACGCGAGGTTCTGTGATCGACCGGCATTGTGGCCTCCACCCAGCCTTCGCCAACAGCAGTAAACCGGATGCCGAGGTTTTCGACCATTGTATTTTTGGCAAATTGGTTGATCAACTCAATGGAAGTTGTAATGTTCAGTTTGGGAAACATCATCAGTATAAAATTAAAAATGTGAAATTAGGAAAATGCAGCAAAGCAGCCAATTTTATGCAGAAAATTGACTTTGAAATGAAATATTTGATCTGATTTAATTATTTCGCAATTCGCGGCCACCGATGGACATGATCAATGCCGGGTTTTCTTTTTCTTCGGAAATGAAATAAAGCTTCGTTTCATGGCTGCTTAAAATCGTGGCAATTCGGGTAGCTTTCCCCAATCCCAGACTGAATCCCGGTTCCCAGTAAAATACCCAGGCTTCTTTTGTTCCGATTAAATCATAAATCGAGTAGGTTTCAGAAACAGCTTGGTCGGAGTCATTCAGTATGAGGACTGCCCATGCATTTTCTTTTTTATACCTGCGTACTGCAACCTTATTTTTAGTATTGTTTCCCCAATAAGGCAAAATGGCACTTTGAGGGCGTTTTGA
This sequence comes from Prolixibacteraceae bacterium, assembly GCA_036834745.1. Taxonomy (GTDB): domain Bacteria; phylum Bacteroidota; class Bacteroidia; order Bacteroidales; family Prolixibacteraceae; genus Aquipluma. The sequence goes on along the minus strand of DAITNH010000229.1, from coordinate 6,432 downwards.
CGGTTCCAGAAAATTCCAGATTTGTAATTTGTCACTTTCCATTATTTTGAAATTGTCGGAAATTCCGATTGCCCCGCCCATAAATCCATTCCAAAGGGCAAGGCTTTTTTGTTCATCCGGCGTGAACTCGTTTTTGTAGTCGCGTAGTAAAACAACATCCGGGTCGTTTTGCCAGAACACATTGTTAAAGTATTGTGTATTATAACTTTCCTGAATGATGTGCCATGTTGTGTCTTTTTCCCATTTCCAGCTTTGGTCGCGGGCGATCCTCACAGCATCAACGATACCAATCAGCGGAGAGAACGGCGCTCTGTTCGCGGTGATGAAGCTTCCGGCGCCAATTTCATCCCTTACAATTTCCATTATTGCCCTGAAAACCTGAACAGATGATTTTCCTTTTTTTGCCCGCTTAACTTCTGATGAATCTTTCAGGCCCCATTCTAAACAATCAATTTCAAAATAGGTAAAACCCATTTTTCTGAAATTCCTGAAAACTTTACCGATGTAATCTTTTACATCCTCATGGCTTCCGTCCAGGGCATATAGCTTGCCTTCCGAATCTTCGTCCATTACAATCGCATTGCCTTCGTTGTTTTTCAAGATCCAGTTCGGATGGTTCCTGAAAGTTTTACTTTTCTCGTGAACTGCAAACGGAGCCACGTATATTCCTGCCCGATAACGGCGCTGGAAAATCTGTCTGGCTGCATCTTCCATGGTTTTTGGCCAATTATCGTTTGTTTCAAGCCAATCTCCTGTAATACAATAACCAGGGCCTATATGTATTGTTTGCAGCGGAACCGGAGGGTTCATTTCGTCGAGTATTTTTAGTTGGCCGAGCAGGTATTGATAGCTAAACGAGGAGCGAAAATCCTGGTAGGAGTTCCAGAAATAATTGGTGTCGGTGTCGCGCCGTGCCTGATTTTCCTCCGAAATGCTCCATGCAAGGTTCTGCATTGTTCCGTATGGCTGGTTGCCGTGAAAAATAAACAAATCGGGCATTTTGATGAATTCATCTTTGAGCGGAACATTCTCCATTGCATATCCTGATTCAAAAAAGACAGCCTCGTTTCCAAACCGACTGTCGCCCAGCCCTTTTCGTCGCGGACGGTTGAAAATAGAACTGCGTTGAATAAAATCAGTTTGTTCGAATGCGCCAATCGACAGCGTATCCCCATTGTCGGCGATCAATCCGGTCATCAGAAAACTGTCATACGACCAGGCCTGTTCTTCAGGATATTCGGGATTATTTCTGTTGGTCGATCGCCTGATGTCGAAAATTCCTGTTTGCCCGCCTGTTCCCAATCCTTGCTTGAAAAAGCGGGTGGCGCCTGTTAAATATCCTTCGCCCAACGGATTAAACCAGGTAGGGGCGTATTTCATCCCACTTAGTTCGGCTCCAATTGAAATGGTATTTGAATGTGTACGCAGATCAAGCATAACAAATCCACCGGCGACTTCATAAATGATGCGCTTGCCTTTTGGTGAATCGCCCATAAATGTATTGCGGGCAAAAATGCTCTGTCCGTCAATCGAAGGCCTGCAGTTTGTAAGGCGGATGCTTCCTGCATAAATATCAAAAGTTCCGTCTTCGTGTAATATCCATTCGGGTTTTCCGAGTACAAAGTCGAGGTGGCTTAAATTGAGCGGTAGCGTAAATGCTTGTGCAAACCTCGGAAATGAGCATAGACTTGCTCCCAGGCCAGCACTCATCAGTTTAAGAAATGCTCTTCTTTCGATATGTTTTTTGGGCATATTTACGCTCAGGTTATAGAAAGGTACTCCGTAAAATTAACAATATTTAACAGACATGTACAATGATTTTAACCAAATAACCTTAAAAAGTTTTAATCGAAATTTAGTCTGTCAGAATTTGCAACGTTAACTGTCTGGTTTCTTAAAACTTCAATTTCCTGAATTGTTTTTGGTTTGTCTTTTCCCAGTTTCCGGAATCCGCTTTCAGTGGCCACGAAGTCTTCTTCATTCCGAATTCCCCCAAAATGCCTGAATTTTTCAATTTCATTCCAGTTGAGGAAAGCTCCAAATCTGTTTTCCGATTTCCAAAGATCAATCAATTCAGGAATAAAATATATACCTGGTTCGATGGTGAAAACATGGCCGGGCAACAACTCTTTTGCCAGACGAAGAGACTTCAAACCAAATTGTGTACTTTTTTGTTCGCCGTTGTAACCTACCCATACTTCGCCAAGGTCTTCCATGTCGTGGACATCGAGTCCAAGCATGTGGCCGGTACCGCAGGGGAAGAACAGCGCATGTGCTCCTTCGGCAACGGCTTCGTCGGTATCTCCTTTCATTAGACCAAGTTCCTTCATCGAAGCTGCAATCGACCTGCAGGCTGCCAGGTGCACATCCGAAAACCGGACATTTGGGACGAGGCAGTCAATTGCTGCCTGATGGGCTTTTAAAGTTGCCCCGTAAATTTCTTTTTGGATGTTGGTAAAAGTTTTACTGACTGGGAAAGTGCTGGATAAGTCGCCTGCATAATACTGCTGAGTTTCAGCGCCTGCATCGAGCAGAAATAAATCGCCTTCTTTCAGTATGTTCTTGTGCGAATGATTGTGCAGAATTTGCCCGTTAACAGTGGCGATGATCGGGAATGCAATATCACAGTCCTGTGCCATGGCGATTTCGTAAACTTTGGCAGCAACCTGTGCTTCAGTCATTCCGGGCCTTGCTGCTTTTATTGCGGCCAGGTGCATATCCACCGAAAGGTCAACCGCTTTTTCAATCTCAGCGATTTCGATCGGCGACTTGATTTCGCGTTGACTGATAACTGCTTTCACCAATTCTGAAGAGGCGTTCAAATTGATTTGATCGGGACGGATATTCAGGAAACGTAAAAGTTTTATTTTGTTCTCGTGACGGTATGGCGGCAAAAAATGGATTGTTTTGCGCGATGCCTGTGCTTCTTTTAAAATTGTATAAAGCTTTACTATCGGATAAGTTTCTTCAATACCGCTTTTCATTGCAAGTTCGGCAATGGTAGGCTGGGGGCCGCGCCATACAATGTCATCAATGGTAAAATCGTCTCCAAAAATGATTTGCCGCTGATTGTCGATGTCAATAATTGCTGCCAGCGAAGGCGAATCGATTCCAAAATAGTAAAGGAATGAACTGTGCTGCCTGAAATGATAATTGTTATCGGTGAAATTTTTGGGGCTTTCGTCATTTCCCCAAAAAAGGATCAATCCGGAACCGATTTTTTCGAGAAGTATTTTTCTTCTTTGAATATAAACTTCAGTTTGAAACATGTTTTTTCAGAATAAATAGAAGCTATAAAGTTAGAAATATGATTTGACTTTTGATGGTGTCAGAAATCTTCATGTTCTGTCCGGTTGATAATCTCGTTCTGCAAGTCTTCACCCAAATCGTTAAAATAATCGCTGTACCCGGCCACACGTACAATCAGGTCGCGGTATTTCTCCGGATGTTTTTGGGCATTGCGAAGTGTGTTTCCATCAATTACGTTGAACTGAATATGATGGCCGTCCATCCTGAAATAGCTGCGCACCAGGCTTGATACTTTCTGAATGGCTGAATCGTCGCTGAAAAACGCAGGACTGAATTTCTGGTTCAGCAAAGTTCCGCCCGTTTTCAGATGATCAATTTTTGCCGCCGATTTGATGACGGAGGTTGGTCCCTGAACATCGGCGCCCTGAACCGGAGAAATACCTTCGGAAACCGGCATTCCGGCTTTCCGGCCATCAGGACCGGCGTGCATCACACTTCCAAAATAAACATGGCAGGTGGTGGGTAGCAGGTTGATACGGTAATCGGCGCCGCGCGGACTTTTATGCCCGTTCACAGCCGAATGATAAATGTCGAAAACTTCGCGTAACTGATCATCAGCCGCATCATCGTCGTTGCCATATTTGGGCGTCTGGTAAATCAGTTGGTAATGCAATTGCGGATTACTTTCAAAATCGGTTGTCAAAGCTTCCATCAATTCATTCATGCTGAAAGTTTTATCCTGAAAAACATGTCTTTTGATCGCGGTGAGCGAATCGGTCATGGTTCCCATTCCAACACCCTGAATGTAATTGGTATTGTATCTTGCTCCTCCACTGATGTAATCGGTTCCGCATTCAATGCAATCGTCAATCAGGATCGACAAAAACGGAGTTGGAACATGGTGGATAAAAATGTTTTCAATGGCATTGCTTCCTTTAATTTTGATGTCCACAAAATGATTGACCTGTTTTCTGAAAGCATCGAGCAAGGCTTCATAGGTTTGAAATTCGGCGGCTTCTCCGGTTTTTAACCCGATTTGTTTGCCTGTTCGCGGATCGAATCCGTTGTGCAAAGTGATTTCCAGTATTTTGGGAAGGTTGAAGTATCCGGTCAGGATGTAGCTTTCGGTGCCAAAAGCGCCGCTTTCAACACAACCGCTGGCGCCTCCGTTACGGGCATCTTTCAGCGTTTTTCCCTGCCCGACCAGTTCCTGAACAATGGCATCGGTATTGAAAATGGACGGCTGACCGAATCCGGTTTTGGCAATTTTTACAGCCCTGTTGATAAAACTTTCAGGATTCTTTTTGCTGAGCTGAACCATCGAACTGGGTTGCAGAATGCGCATTTCCTCAATCACATCCAGAATCAGAAACGACAATTCGTTCACGGCATCCGAACCATCCGGTTTAACTCCACCAAGGTTGATGAGCGAAAAGTCGGTATATGTATTGCTTTCCAAAGCAGTTACCCCAACTTTTGGCGGCGCCGGATGATTGTTGAATTTGATCCAGAACGATTCGAGCAATTCGGTTGCCGATTCCGCAGTAAGCGTTCCGGCTTTGGTTTCCTTACTGAAAAACGGGTAAAGATGCTGATCCAGTCTGCCCGGGTTGAATGAATCCCAGGGATTTACTTCGGTTACCACTCCCAAATGAATAAACCAGTAATGTTGCAGGGCTTCGTGGAAAGTTTCGGGTGCGTGTGCCGGAACTTTCATGCAAATCCGCACCATTTCTAAAAGTTCCGCTTTTCGAATACTATCAGTTTCAATTTCAGCTAATAACTCCAGTTGAACTGCATGACGGTTGGCAAACAAGATGATGGATTCCGCTGTAATTTTCATGGCTTTCAATTCTTCCGACCTATCGAAAGTCTTCGGATCATTCAGCCAGTCAATTTTTTGCAGGGCATTTTCAATGTCAGCAATTAAATCCAGCATTCCTTTCCTGAAAACTTTGTTGCCTGCGACGGTATGCCCCGGAGCACGCTGTTCCATGAATTCGGTGAAAATACCTGCATCATATGCGTCACGCCATTCGTCCGACATTTGTTGCATGATCCGGTCGCGGTTCGATCGGCCTTTCCAGAAAGGAATGATCATTTCTTCATAAGCATTCCGGGTTTTCTCGTCCACCCTGAACCATACTTTTGAGCGCGAATTCAGAATATCGAGGTCTTGCAGCGAATGAACCGTAATTTTGGGATAAGTCGGCGTTTCCTTTGGCGCAGGTCCGCGTTCGCCCACAATCAACTCATCGTCGTTGATGCAAATATGTTTGTTTTCAAGGATATACCTGAACGATTTGGCACGTTGCACCGGAATTGAATCGCCAAAAACAATATGATTTTTATAGAAATCGGTGATCAGAAGCGCACGTTCTGCCGAAATCCGGTAAATCGCATTCAAACTCTGATCGCGTAGTTTTTTAATTCGTGGTGTCATATCTTTTATTTTTTACTGAACCTGTGACTGAAAACTTTTTTTATAAATTTTACTGAAAACTGAAACCTGCGACTGCGAACTTTTTTCATAATTTTTACTGAAAACTGTGACTGCGACTGAAAACTTTTTCACCCTCCAATTTTTACTTCAAAACCAGCTTCCTCAAACTGCTTTTTTATGGCATCCATTACAGATGCTTCCGGTTTTCTTGTTTCATTCATGGTATAATTTAATTTGAACCGCTTGTATTTTCCGCTGGCAGTATTGTGAAAAGGCAGCATATCAACTCCTTCAACCGGGCCATTCAAGCTTTTCAGAAAATGGATGGTTTCCGAAATGTTCTCCGGCGTATCGTTTATTTCAGGAATAACCGGAATACGGATACGGATTTTGCAGTTTTCGGATGCCAATTTTCGAAGATTTTCAAGAATTAGCTGATTATCGACACCTGTATAAAACTTATGCTTTTCGGAATTCATCATTTTGAGGTCGTAAAGGAAAAGGTCGGTCAACGGCGCAATTTTCAGGAGTACTTCGGAAGATGTAAAACCACAGGTATCAACGGCTGTGTGCATTCCCCGTTGCTTGCAGGCGGTTAAAAGTTCAGCCGAAAATTTATGCTGAAGTAGCGGCTCCCCACCTGAAAAAGTGACGCCTCCTCCTGATTCGTCCATGAAAATCCATTCTTTTTCAAGTATTTCCGTTACTTCATTTACCGATTTTCGCTGTCCGACCACTTC
>DAITNH010000228.1:0-9314 GCA_036834745.1 Prolixibacteraceae bacterium | reverse complement strand
CAATAGTTACTTTACTGATGGCTGGATTGTTATATGGTGTATATTACATCAATTCACTACTGCCAATTATCACCGGTTATCCGGCCAAATATTTATGCTCTGCTGTTTTTGTCTCGAACCGCGAACAGTCCGAAGTTGAAGCGATGGACCTGCATTTTTCGTTCATCAAATTCACCAAAAACGAAGTCAATTTTCAGGATTCAAGCGTAACAAGTTCTTTTTTATGGGGAAAGTCGAAAGCCATTTACCGTGAAGGATTTGGATGCACGTTAATTAGCGGCACTGATGAAGCAACGCTGCGGAGCATTAAATTTCCGAAGTTTCCACCGGCAGATTACAATCAGGATACGATTGCCTGGCCAATGGGAAATATAATACCGGATACTATCACCGGCATCGACAAAAATAACCTTGCACAGATAACCAAAAAACTGATGGAAGATGATGGATACAATGGCCACGCGTTTGCATTTTTGGTTCTGCACAAAGGGATTCCGGTGGTGGAAGCCTATCAGCCACAGTTCAATTCCAAAACCCGTTTTCAAAGCTGGTCGATGGCTAAAAGTTTTACCAATACATTGGCCGGAATCATGGTAAAAGACGGAAAATGGGACATTGATCAACCCATAAATATTCCTGAATGGCAAGCTGACGACCGTAAACAAATTACCTACAAAAACCTGATGTATGCAGAAAGCGGATTACTTTGGAACGAAGATTACGGCAACCGCTCGGATGTTACAGTGATGCTTTATTGTGAAAATGATTTCGCACGTTTTGTGTTTGATCAGCCTTTGGAAGCGCCGGTTGGAACTAAATGGACATACTCTTCGGGTAATCCAAACGTGGTCACCTACCAGATACGACAAACCATCGGCAACGATCAGGAATATTACAAATTTCCTTATACCCGCCTATTTCATAAAATCGGGATGCCCAATGCCGTTTTCGAAGTGGATGCTTCAGGAACTTTCGTTGGCTCATCATATATTTATGCAACTGCCCGCGACTTTGCCAGGTATGGTTTATTGCATCTTCAGGATGGTGTTTTTAATGGAGAACGAATTCTGCCTGAAGGTTGGGTTTCCTTCAGTACCAGTCCCAATACACAAAGCAAGGGTGAATATGGCTCACTGTTTTGGCTGAACAAATCGGGGGAAATGCCTTCCGCTCCTGATGACATGTATTGGTGTCAGGGCTACGACGGACAGCGCATTTTCATCATTCCCTCCAAAGAATTGGTCGTGGTTATTTTGGGTTTCTCGCACAAACCCGATAATGTAATGAATTGTGATGCCCTTTTGGGAGATATTCTGGAGACAATCAATTGATCATTTCCGTATTGCTTTACTTTTCTGAAACGAAAGCAATGGCTTGTTTGACCAATTTCTGATAGTTGGGATTGGACCAGCCATTTTTATCGTGGCCAGGCTGAATATAGACGATGCGGGAATTCTCCTTTTTATGCGCCCAACCAATTATCTTGCTACTTTGCGGATGATCGGCTGTAAGTAAATGTGTTACTCCCGGTAAAACTTCTGTGTTTCCATAAACTTCATCTAAAATCTCAAAGTCTTTTATCCCTTTGGTTACCGGATGTTTTTTATCAGCAATTTTTACCGTGAACGTGACATCGTGCTGATAAGTAGAGGTTTGCGGGGAGTTTTTTTCTTCGTGGTATTTGCCGCCAACAATGGTTTTGTATTCGTCCCATTCCTGGTAAGAGCATTGCGAATGGTGGAGAAAAACCAATCCTTTTCCGAGTTTCAATAATTTATAATAGCTTTCTTTTTCGGCTTCGGAAATGGTTTTGGGCATGTCGTAAAAAACTACCGCATCAAAGGTTTTGGGTTCAATTGTGCCAAGCTGAAGATTGGCTTCAGGATGTTTTAACTCCGTATAACTGACCCCTTCGAAAGAATCAAACATTTTAAAGAACGATTCGCGGTCAAAATCATGTCCGCCGGTAACAATCAGTATCCGGGTATTTTTTGCTGAAACACAAAATGAAAAAATCACTCCAAAAACCAGTATCAGAAAGAATTGTATTTTCATAATCCGTAATTTAAAACATACTAATCACCTTTTTTAAAGCTTCAATAAACCGGTCGATTTCTTCCATCATGTTGTAAAAAGCGAATGAAGCACGCACAGTTCCCTGAATTCCGAAATGGGCCATCAGCGGATCGGCACAATGGTGCCCGGTGCGGACAGCAATCCCGAATTTATCGAGCATGGTTCCCAAATCGAAGAAATGAACACCGTCAACATTGAACGAAATTACACCTGATTTTTCGGGTTGTGTTCCGTAAATACGCAGCCCCTTAATTTTAAGCAGTTCGGAAGTTGCATAATTTAGCAATTCAGTTTCACGGGTTGCGATTGTTTCCAAACCGATGTTTTGCAGGTAATCAATGGCCGCTCCAAATGCAATCACTCCACTGATATTGGGCGTTCCGGCTTCAAATTTATAAGGCAAGTCGTTGTAGGTTGTTCCGGCAAAACTAACTTCCGAGATCATCTCGCCTCCACCTTGATAGGGAGGCATTTTTTCAAGCAATTCTTTTTTTCCGTAAAGCACTCCCACGCCATTTGGCCCATACATTTTGTGGGCAGAGAATGCATAGAAATCAGCATCCATTTCCTGAATGTCAATTTTGAGATGCGGGGCAGCCTGAGCACCGTCAACCAAAACATGAATTCCGCGGGCATGAGCTTTCTCTATGATCATTTTAACCGGGTTAATAGTTCCCAAAACATTTGATACATGCGCTACTGCAATGATTCTGGTACGATCAGTTATTAAAGAATCCAGTTGCTCGACCAGCAAACGGCCAGTGTCATCAATGGGCAACATCACAATCGTGGCTTTCTTGCGGGTGGCCATCAGTTGCCAGGGAACAATGTTCGAATGGTGTTCCATTTCAGAAACGATGATTTCATCACCTTCCTGAATAAAAGTTTCGCCATACGAAAATGCGACTAAATTGATGCTCTCCGTAGCTCCCTTGGTGAAAATAATCTGTTCGCGGGTTTCTGCATTGATCAGGGTTCTCACCTTTTCGCGGGTATCCTCGTAGGCAAGCGTTGCCTTATCTGCCAGGAAATGTGCAGCCCGGTGAATGTTCCCATAATATTCGGTGTACGTCCGGTTGAGCGCATCAATCACCTGTTGCGGCCTTTGTGTCGTGGCCGCATTGTCAAAATAAACCAGTGGACGGTTGTATATTTTTTGGTTCAGGATTGGAAAATCCTGCCTTATTTTTTCAATATCGAAACTCATAATCAATTCGTTGTTATGGAATAAACAACAATTCTGGATCGAATATTCCTTGTGCGCGCCAAAGATAAGCGAAATAAACAAGTGATAGGTAGCAGTTATCTGGAATTGGAGATTTTGAAACCGCGAACGCTTTTAACTCCGCATCTCATATAGCTTTTTTAGCAATTTTCCACCTCTCGACGAAATTCCGGCAGATCCCCGATATTCAATTTCGGTTTCAATTAAACTGATCAGTTCACCGGCAAAATCAGGCTCTTTTTGGGCAATGTTGTACAAAATCTGCATGGCGTGAACGCGCACTGCAATTGGTTCATTCGCATTTATAAATACTTCGATGCAGTAATTCAGCATAATGGCCAATTTTTCTTCAGGAATATCATGCAGACTGATAAGTTTCAACAGATGTCTTTTTTTGCTGGCATTTTGTGTGATAAGCAAAAAATCGGTCATCGCCGGAAGAAAAGGCAGAATTAATTTGGGATTTTTTTCATGGATTATTTCTGCCAGATACATTGCTCTCCAACTTTTATCCAGTTGGTCATTCAGTGCAATGCTCATTAGCCGATCTAAATTTTCCGGAGAATCGGAAATGTGACGTAGCACCAAAGGCATGTTTTCCCATGATACGATCAACGCATAAATCTCATTTTCTGTCATTTCCTGATTTTGAATGTTCTTGTGATTGAGTTAATTTGCCAACCAATAAAGATAACCGATCTTTGGAGATACACGAAACGACATAGAAAATGATTGAAGTTTGTTGTGCGATTATTCTGAAAGAGTCAAAAATACTGGCAGTTCAGCGAGGACCGGAAAGTAGTCACCCCTGGAAATGGGAATTTCCAGGTGGAAAAATTAATGCCGGTGAAACTGCTGAGCAATCGATTATCCGGGAGATTGAGGAGGAACTGACCATCAGGATTGAAATTTTAAATCAGCTTGTTCCCGTTGAATTTGATTACGGATCAAAGCAAATCCATCTGATTCCTTTCGTCTGCGAAATTTCTTCAGGAGAAATTAAACTGACAGAACACATTGCCACGCAATGGCTTGAATTTGAGGAGCTGGCATCAACCGACTGGTCGGATGCAGACGGCGAATTGATTCTGAAAAATCAGGAAAGTTTGAAATTATTGTTTCCGGAGAACACCCTGTAACTTAATTTGAAACGATTCGTCACCCTGAACTTGTTTCAGGGTCTCATGAAAGAAGGGATGCCGAAACAAGTTCGGCATGACGTTGTGATAAGAGTTGGTTGACACGACACTTTGGTTCTATTTCACCAAATTAGGAAATATTAGCACAACTGCAACAAATACAGCTGTCCAACTCAGGATAGACAGAACCATGTATGACAATGCAAATTTATGTTTCGGGTAGTATTTATTCAACAAAAATGCGCCAATCGGAAGACTCAGCACAACCGGTGACAATACAATTATACCCGGCAATCCAAATTTTCTGCGGAAATTAACAATAAAGCGATTCCTTTTGGTAAATACCTGCTCACCTGTGATTTTCATTCGCCAGATCATGAGTTTGCGGTACTTCAAACGGAAAGAAAGTGGAAGGTGCTTCCGCAAAAATGTTTTCACGTGATGAATATGTTTGATCGCAAAACTGCTGAAATGATAAAAGAAATAGAAACCTGCAATTCCTCCTAAAGTAACGGCGATCAATGTCTGAGCGAAGTTTAAACCAATCAGCAATGCAAAAGGGAAAGTAAATGCATATTTTACAGTAGCAAACAAAAACACTTCAACGATTTTTAATATTTCAATCATAGTAAACTCCAACTTTTATTTACAAAATTACAACGTCAAAGATCGGCAAAATGTTGTTGCGAATTTATTGAGTTGCCTGATTTTTAGATTTATTAAGAATTTTTAAAACTTAACTTTCGAATTTATTTGTTCACTTTTGAGCGAATGCCAATCTGGCAAGGGGTTCAGAGCGCTATTTGCTTAACCAATTGACGATCAGAATGACCGCGATGAATCCTAAAATGAGCAGATAAGTGTAAAAATTGGCAAAATTCAAGGTCCATCCCATCATTCTGGAACGTTTTGGAACCACAATTCTTCCGTCTTTCCGATTAAAATAGAAAATTCCGGCCTTGTAATTCATCGGATCATCTATCATCCGGTCGTTTTCAAATTGATCAAAATCGGTTTTCATACCTCAAGTTTATTTCGCTGAAACGTAAAAAAAATAATCTGAAAATTACAAATTTTAAAAGGATAACATTTGTTTCGTATTCATTCATTATATCTTTATAAATTGCCGGTTCGAAAACAAAGTTACACTTCTAAAAAAGAAATAAAATGAGAACATTTTTTCTGATTGCTTTATTTATTGCAAGCAGTGTGTTGGTAAACGGCCAAAATGCTGTCGAAGAGTTGTTTAATGGCAAAAGTCTGGATGGATGGAAAATTTACGGCACCGAAAAATGGCTGGTCGAAGATGGTTTGCTGATTTGCGAAAGTGGTCCTGATAAGCAGTACGGTTACCTGGCAACCGAAAAATGGTACGATAATTTTGTGCTGGAACTCGAATTTAAACAGGAAGCCAATGGCAACAGCGGTGTGTTTTTCAGGTCAACCATCGATGGTACAAAAATCAAAGGCTGGCAGGTAGAGGTGGCCCCACCAAATCACGATACCGGCGGGATTTACGAATCGTACGGACGTGGCTGGCTGCACCAGATCCCTGACGATCAGGAAGGATTTTTGAAAATGGGTGAATGGAATAAGATGAAGATTCAGGTAGTTGGAAACCATGTTATTACCTGGTTAAACGGTCACCAGATGACAGACCTGACCGATGATAAAATTGGTGAAGGCAAAGGCTCCATTGCACTTCAAATTCACGATGGTGGTGGAATTAAAGTAAGCTGGAGAAATATAAAGATCCAGAAAATGTAGTAGGGGTAGGGGGAGGCTTTTAAATTCCCGGAATATTGATCCCCTTTATTTTTCGATATAAATCGAGTGCATACAAGTCGGTCATTCCTGAGACAAAATCAACTACTTCCTGAATTTTTTCATAAGTTGAGGAATGATTTCCGCGGTATTGATCCGGAATCAACATCAGCATCTTTTTTGAAATCCCCTCTTTGGGATTTAAAATAGCCTCAATAAAAACTTCAATCAGTGTTCCGATAATCTGGTAACCTGAAATCTCTATTTCAACCACAGAGCGGTCGTTGTAAATATTTCGGACACTGACATCTTTGATAATTTTTATTGCTTCCAGCGACGTCGGATGAACATGATCAATCAATGCTTTTTGAAAATTTCCTGATAAAATATCTTCCTGTTTGTTCCAGAAAACTTCGACGCATTGTTTTACCAGTTTCCCAATGACACTTGCCCGCAGATAAGCAATCTGTTCGTTCGGGTCAGACACAAGCCCGAGCGTTTCGTTCATTCTGTTGATTTGTTTTTGCTCGGTTTGAGGATCAAAAAATTTCATTAACAGCGACCGGGTTTGGTCGAAAGAGTGAATCTTTAATTTGTGGGCATCTTCCAGATCCATCAACTGATAACAGATATCGTCGGCAGCTTCAACCAGAAAAACCAGCGGATGCCTCGCATATTTTGCAGGATTTCCGCTCACCTGCAGCAATCCCAATTCATCAGCAATTCGCCCGTAAATGGTTTTCTCCGATTGAAAAAAGCCAAACTTGGGTTTTTCGGTAAGCATCGATTCGAACGGATATTTTACGATGGAAGCCAAAGTGGTATAAGTCAGCGCAAAACCACCCTCGCGGCGGCCGTTAAACTGATGGCTCAGCAATCGGAAGGCGTTGGCATTTCCGTCGAACTGGGTAAAATCCCGCCATTCTGCTTCCGAAAGTTCGGCACGAAGTCGCGGTTCGTTGCTTTTTTTAAAGAACTGTGCAATAGCATCTTCTCCAGAATGTCCAAATGGAGGATTCCCCATGTCGTGCGCCAGACAGGCAGCGGAAACTACCGAGCCAATTTCCTGAAACAAAGGATTCTCGGGAAGTTGATTTTCGCGTTCGGCTTTTTCGACGAACATTGTTCCAAGTGAGCGGCCAACGCTGGCAACTTCAAGGCTATGGGTGAGCCGGTTGTGTACAAATACACTTCCCGGAAGCGGGAACACCTGCGTTTTATTCTGCATCCTGCGAAAAGGGGAGGAAAAAATAATCCGGTCGTAATCGCGCTGAAATTGGGTGCGGCTGTGCTTATTGTCATTTGTTACAAGTTCTTCCTGCCCCAGTCGGGTAGTCGATATAATCTGGTTCCAATTCATTTGGGATTTGCTTTTTTAAAAAGTTTGTGTGCGGTAGTTGTTCATTTCCTTATCTGCTTTTTTTGAGTTTGGATAACACTTATCCAGCAACGACCAGAATTTCGCACCGTGATTTTTCTCTACAGTGTGGGCAAGTTCATGCAACAGCACATAATCGATCAAATGTTCAGGCACACGCATCAAATGGAGGTTTAGGTTGATGTTGTTGGCAAACGAACAGCTTCCCCAGCGTGTTTTTGTATTTTTTATACTTACATCCTGAAATTTAAAACCATGCTTGTCAGCCAGTTCTTTTAATCGCTTCGGAAGATAAATTTTTGCTTCCCAACGCATTACATCGATCAGTGTTTTCTTTATAAATTCCTGAATCTTTGGCTGTTCGTGATTGACTTTTTCAGGAATAAAAATTTGAATAACCCCATTCCCAATCCGGTTGTACACCCTGTCGGTATTTCCTTTGGTGATGGCAAGCTGGTGAAACCTGGTTTTAAAACAGCTTTCAGGAGCAAATAAAGTTAAACCAGCTTGTATTTTTGTTTGTTGTTTAATGAGCCATTCGGTTTTTGATTCGACAAAGCGGATGGCATCTCGGTAAAGTGCTGATGGAGGCATTGAAACGACAATTTCGCCATCAGATTTTACGCTCAGACGAATTCTTCCGGATCGTTCATTAATTGTGAAAGTCACTTGTCCAACTTGTTCAATATTTATGTATTTTGTAGTCATTAAATCAAAGTGAATATTTTGCTAAAGTAATCAAACCAAAAAAACTAACTATATGGAACAGAACAAACGATTTGAAGTTTTTGGAACATTAACAAAAACGGAAACGGTTTTCACAATCGATCAGAAAATTATCCCCGGCACATTGGTTTTTGAGGCACTTAAGCCATTTTCGGGTTACTATTCTGATTCTCCAACTGGAGGAGCGATACCGGTTTATATGTATCTGGCGCTGGAAGAGCAATATGAACTGGAAGATATTTTACGGGCATCGCAAAAGGTTCAACTTGAGTTTGACGTTCGTTTCGATGCAGGGAAAGGATTCCTTCAGATTTATGATACGAAATACAACGTTTTGCGTGTCAGACATTTAAAGGATTACAATCTGCTTGAAAAGCTTCAAAGATCCTTTACTGAAAATGGTATTCGTTTTTTGATGAAGTCGAAAAAATACAAGGACGAATTGGTGAGAATCAGGATCATCAAATTTTTCTCGCTCGAAGAAATTGCGGAGAATATTTTTCTTGATAAACGAGAGAAATACCATGCTTACCTGAAGATTCCCCGCCATCTGAGTTGGACCGAATTTCAAAACATTACCAACAAGGTGAAATACAATTGGGTGGAAAGTAAATTTGACGCTGCAAAGGCTTCATTTTATTACGAGGGAGAATTGCATGAGGTCGTCCGCATTTATTCCGACAAAATTGGACCAGAATACCTTCAGGAATTGAGAAAATTGTATCTGGAGAAAATGAAATAACTTATCAGATGAATAAAATAGTAATGATTGCCTTACTGCTTGCCCTATTCCTTCAGGAAACAAAAGCGCAGCAAAAACTTTTCAAAGAAACAGAAGATCAGAAAAAAGAACGGATGGCCTGGTGGACGAACGACCGGTTCGGAATGTTTATTCACTGGGGATTGTATGCCCTCCCTGCCCGCCACGAATGGGTGAAAAATCAGGAACGTATTACCGATGAAAATTACCAGAAGTACTTCGATAATTTCAATCCTGATTTGTACA
>DAITNH010000227.1:0-9334 GCA_036834745.1 Prolixibacteraceae bacterium | reverse complement strand
CGAGGTGGGGGTCAGCTCGCCCAAACGCAACGCTCCGCCAATGGCCGATAAGCCCGATCCTCCGTGTGCGCCAGATATTCCATCGCCGTAAATATCCTGATCTTCGAACATATATTGTGAGGTTCCCGGCTGACCGGCAATGCAATGGGCAAACGGCTGTGTTTGCTTGATGGTTTTGCGGTCGGGCATCAAAACGGCCAGTCCTGCATTGGGCGTGGTGCCGTCCCAGGTTTCAGGGCTGACGATCCAAGATTGCGGAACGGGTGCCGAAAACAGCACTTTCCCTTCTACCGCACATCGGCTTTTATTGCGGTTCCATCCGGCAAAATTCTGGGCAATGTCCATCAGCGGGGCATCGGGCATCATTACGATGTAATCTTCGTCGATGGTCATTCCTGCAGCCATCGCTTTCTCAATATGCGCATGCACATATTTGGCATCCGAGCCAATCGGCATATTCCAGATGGAGGTTTGCGAAAACGGCCACTTCAGCGGATCGCGCGTTTCTTCCGGATTCTCCGATTGTCCGTTGCAGGCTAGAATAAGTGCCATGGAAAATAGAAATAGAAATTTCTTCATCAGTTAGTAGTATTTAATGGAATAGAGAACCGCGCCATGTGCAGGAAATGCAGCCAGAGCCATATTCCCAAAGATTATTTGTTCGTCATGCGCAAATTATTGGGTTACACGTTTTTGTTAATTGCACTAAAGTACATATTATTCGTATTTGAGAAAGGCTGTTGCCCCGCAATCTTTATCAGCCGCGAACCGTATCCACCGCGATTGGAAGCTTTCAGGAAAAGCGTACTCGAAAGTCTCTCCTGATTTTACCGACACTTTTTGGTAACTCATCCAAGGACCGTGACCAATTGGTTCTACCTCGATGGTAAAAGTAACCGCTTCTTTCGAATCGTGCGATAGATTCAGGCTGCGTTTGTCGTAGAATCCAATCAAATATGGATCAGAAGCTACACCAGCTTTTACTGCTGAGTTTTTCCATGGTCCGCCTTCGCCAACGGGTTTGCCCATTTGCCACAAATCGTCGATGGTGCCCGCCCAAACGGTGGCTTTGCCATCTTCTGAAGTAATGACATGTGAATTATCTTTTGCTGTTTTTGCATCAATTCCAGTCATAATCAGCATTCCGCGGTACGAGGCGTAATCGTGAATGCGGAAGTTGTGTGAAGCAACCGGACGTATTTTGGCAAAACCATCGGCATTTTCAGCCGGAAGTTCGTAGAAAGTTCCCGCACAATTGAGCAAATCGCGCTCGGTAGCCACTTCACGACAAATGCGTAAAACTGAGTTATTGGTCAAATCGGCATATTTCGGATTTCCCTTCGGCAATCTCCAGCGGCGGCCCAAATCATCAATAACCAACACGGAAGCCTCATCAATGGTAACTACCTGTTGTGGAATGGCAAATTTTTCGCGAATGAAGGAAGCTGTTTCTGCATCTTCTTTTTTGACCAGGTTCATCAGCGAATCCAATTCGTAGTAACCGCTTTCGGTAAAAGCATTGTCCGAAGCATTACCAGCTAAAACTCCCAGTTTACGGCGGTTGTTGCCCAATCCCCAAAGCAATCCGGCGCTTGTTTCTGTTTCCGAAACATTGGATAAACCTGCAAACATCGCATCAGAAGTAATACTGCGGTTGTCTTTTTGGGCATACGAAAAATGGACGGTAGCTTTGCTTGCCTGATCAGCTTTTACGCGGATCCATTCGCCTTTTTCTGCGGCTATAAAAGGCACGTTGGCCGATTCGCCTGCTTTAACTGAAACTGATTTTAGGGTTTCCCAGTTGTTATTTCCAGCCTCGTCCACTTCAAAAGTAAACGAAACAGTCTGTTTTCCATCGTTTCTAATCCAGACAGAACGAACGTCCCAACCTGCAAACAGGAATGGTTCTGAAACTGCTCCGGCTTTAATTTCTTCGGCAATCCAAACAGCGCCTTCTGCTGTGTTTGGTCCCAACTGATCAGGTTTTTCAGGAGAAGTAAACCACAGGTTGGAATTGGATTGTCCGGGGCCCTCGATGTTGCCTTTCACTTTTCGTTTGTTGAGGAATTCCTTTTGGGCTGAATCGTCGCAACCAAAGACGAGCTGGTCGTTCCATCGGGTGAAGTCGCCAATTACCTTCAAATATGCTGAACGCGGACGAATTCCGGCAGAGTTAGCAGCGGTAAATGATCCGGGGAAACGCCAGAACATACCGTGCATGGTCATCAGGTAATCAGGTTTTTCGGCAGTACCAATGTCGCGGATACGCGGCCATTCGGTGTTCCAGCCGTGCGCGCCATCGTAACTGTGGCTGGCTTTGGGCAAACGAAAAAAACTCCAGCCTGTTTCCGGATTACGAACACCAATTAGCACCGATTTATGATCCCATCCTGTTGCCCAGATGGGGTCAGTTTCAGGATTTGAGTTACCATAAATTCCGCCCGGACCGGTAACTTCTACAAACTGGTTACGACGAACCACTTTCCAGTCTTTGTCATTCCACTCAGACAAAGCACCAGATTCAATGTCAAATTTTGTCAGGGCCAAAGGATTGGCTTCACCGTTATTTGAATACACCATTACTCCTTGTCCGGAATACAAGCCTTTGCCGTGAGCGCCCGGCAAAGTCGCATTTTGCGGGTTAACACCGGTGTCGTTGTGTTCCAGTCTGTTCCCTTTGGTGTTGTTGCCATCTTTATAAAGTTGTGTCGGGATCAGCGTTTTAACATCTACTTCGTAAAAACCTTCTTCCATCGTTCCGTAATAAATTTTTCCGGCGGGATCGGTTAAATGACGGGCATTCCCGGTGTGTCGGCCCTGCATGGCAGTATAAGGAATTGTCCGAATATTTCCAGTTGCATCAATAGCATAAGGTCCAATAAAAAGCTGGTTGCTTTCCTGGTGAATCATGCGGTTGGCAGGAGTTCCGCCAATACTTCCGGGATAGGTTGACCGCTGAAGATCAGAAGTTATTTCGTACAATTTATCCGACGAACCCAGCGGAAGGTGAGGCCCGTAAGTAATCACGTAAAGCTTGTGGTTCCATGGAACCACTGCGCCGGTTCCGCACTCGCCTTCGTTGTTGTAATAGGCTAAGTGGGGGTAGATGCCGCTAAACGATTTGGGTGTATCAGCCATTTTCTTTTCTGTCTTGCATCCTGAAATCATCAGACTTATCAGGAGGAATAACATCATTAATTTGTACATATTATTAATCTTTTGGTTTGGTTAAATTCTTTTTTAGTTCCTGAAAGCCGGGAATTTCGAATTTCTGAACAGCAACAGTAACTTGTTCAAGCTGCTTCTGGTCGAGATCACTTAACAAGGTCATCATTAACGGAAGATAGACTGTTGCCATATCCTTCCCAGCCGTTATCCGATTCAGGAAAATACTTTTACTATAGGCATCGAGCAAAGGATAAAGCGAAACAAATTGTCGGTTCTTTTCGAGCGTAACAAACGGCAAGGGCGATTTGCTGATTGCGTATGCCTTGATCAACGGAACACTTTGCCTGATTACCTGAAAAAGGAGGTCGAAATGAAGTTCATAATCCGTTTTGGTCCATTTTCTCAATGCAAACAACTGTGTCTCATAATTTTCAGAAATAAGCATTTGGCGCGCAACCTGCTCCGAATAAATGCTTAGTGTAATGGCCGCGATACTGTCTTTGATTGCCCCGTTAACAAAATGCCAGAGTGTAAAGGAGGTATAAACAGCCCCTTCAACTACCGCATTCTTAATTGTCTGCGGGGTCGCCCCGGTTATGGCATCCACGGTTGTGGCTTTAATTTTAATCGTCTTGTCCACTAAATCTTCCTTTTCCAGAATCCGAAGTATGCTGTTTCTGTTTTTCAATATCTGATTCAGTTTCAGGTAATCGGCAGTTTGGAATTTTTTGTGATCAAATTTGGTAAGCGGTTTGCCCGGAATGGTGTCGAAACCTGTATAATTTCCGGCCAGGTCCCAGTAAAATTTCAGTATTACATTGGCACACAGTGTATCGTCACAAACCGGCATGTCAATGTTTGCCTTGTAGCCTACCGGTATTTGTTCGGCATTGCTGCAAATTTTAATGGCATTGGTTGCAGCAAAGTCGCCCGATTTATAAATAATCGCCTTGCGGCATGTATCTCCACGATCCTGCGAAAATGCAGCCGGATGAACCAACCCTGCCGTAAAAAACCAAACTATCAGGCACAATTCAAGTAACCGCATCGTTTCTATTTTTGAGATTCGATGAGCGTTAGGTACTCTTCAAGGTGCGAGGTATAAACAACACGCGGGTTGACATTGTATTTTTTGCAAATGGATGCAGCAAGCCCTACAGCCGCGCCCATTTGACCGGTTGTGCGCATCACACGGGGACCGCCAAGCCCTATATGTGAGCAGCTAAAGTTTCGGCCCGCCATAAACAGGTTGCTGATGTTTTTTGAATAAAAACTACGATAAGGAATGCTGTACTGCCTTGTTTTATAGAACATGGCCTCCGAAAGGAAATTTGGTTTATCGGGGTCGAGCAAGTTTACCTGGTAATGAACATCCACTTCGCGCTTTTCGAATACCACGGCATCTTCGAACTCCTTGCTGGTACGTGCATCGTTAAAAGTATAAACATAATCGCCAACCAAACGGCGCGATTCACGCTTTCCTAACAGATAAGATACCCATTTTAACTGAAGACTATCGGCCCGCTGTTGTTGTTTGGAAATATCGATGGTTCCATATTGTCCCTGATCGGTATTCGGTTTCCGGTTTGTGGGATTTTTGAAGTTGTAAAATGATCCGTAGATGGCCCTGAACATGTGATCGCGTATGGTTTCGGCATCTTCGATCTGACTTAAATCGTTCCTCGAAAACTCCCACTGCCATTCGCCTTTTTTCTCGGCGTAAGTTCCGGCCACATCCATTGCCCAAGGCACTTCAGGAAAAGCTACCGGTTTTCCGGCATTTTCGGAGCCCCATAAAACCGAAGAGCCCATCACAAAGTTATCCGCCGTTTCAGGACTCCACAACAGGCCCTGCGCATCCCAGTTTTCGTTGTATTCCGAAGAGGCTTCCCTTCCGTAGTTAAATTCGGCGCCTGCCCAATAGCCAATCCAGCCATCGCCAGTGCAATCTGCAAAAAGGGGCGCTTCAAACCGCAGCTTCTCGCCTGTTGAAGTGTGCCGGGCATCAACTGAGGTAATATTTTGGTTCTCGGCTTCGGCTGCATAAGCCCTGAAATTGTAAAAAACATCGATATTCTTATATTTTTCTACGTTGGCCGTACGTTTCTGGTCATCTTTTAGCGCTTCTGCCGATCCATTTGGATAATGTTCGGTATCAAGCATCTTCAGGATACGTTCAAACTTGCCGTAAATTCCCAGGGTGTGAACGCGGATTTCGCCGCTCGCATTTCCTCCCAGAACAGGCCGGTCATGCACAAGTGCCACTTTCATTCCCTGTTCGGCGGCAGCAATGGAAGCTGCGCATCCGGCAATTCCACCACCAACAACCACCAGGTCGTAATTAACCACCTTTTGCGGAACTTCAGAATTTCCCGATTTTTCAGCACGCCATTTTTTTAATTCGGCCAAATCAGCAGGTAGTTTTTCACTTTCTTCAGTAGTCAGGTAAATAGCATCGCACCTGCCTTCAAAGCCAGTTAAATCGTGAAGTGAAAGAGTCCGGTCACCCTTCTGAAGTTCAATTTTTCCGGCATATTCCCAGTTCCATCCCTGATTTTTGCCCAGTTGCCGTTCAAGTTGTTGTCCATCAACAGCCACATAAAAACGGCCGGGAGCCTCCCAATTGCCTGGCGCCCAGTTTTTGGTCCGCGCCCAGACATGGTATTCTCCCGATTTCTGAATTTTGATTTTAGTCGCGGCATCCTTTACCAGAATTCCCATTCCATGAGCCAGCAAATAGGGCGATCCCATTTGCTCGACAAACTGCGGGTCGACCACCCAGCCGCCTTTATCGGCAAAGCTTTCGGCTTCAACAAATATGGTTTGGGCATGGGTCCCGGCTATTCCTGCAAAAAATAACAAGATAATTGATAGTATTCGTTTCATCGTTTCTATAGTATTTATTGGCATAAATTTCATTTATTTTCTGAAAGTACGGGCCTGATAATAAAACCATATTCATAATGGTCGCCCATTAACCGATATTCATCATGAGGATGCTGGCCCCAGCTATTGTCACCACCAACACCGCGTTGTTTCAAATCGACAGTCAGGATTACTTCGTACAATGGTTTTATCTGGTACGAAAAAGAGGGTGAAATGTCGCTCATGTGCATTTGCTTTTTGGTGAGCCCTGCATCAAAATCCTCAGGACGGTTATACAAGGCCGATACGCTTAAAGGTTGTAGTCCCTCTATCTTCAATCCATTTCCCGATTTATCAGTAAGTATCATCCAACGAACATCTGTTTTATTTCCCATTTCCTGTGGCCTGACATAATTGGAATACTGCTCTTCAACTGTTGAGCTGTATTTCCCAATAAAGGCCGAAGTTTTTCTGTCACTGTAGTTTTCCCATGGACCACGACCATACCAACTCAAATTGTTATAGCTATCGGGCAAGGTAAACAACATTCCAAAGCGGGGCATTTCAGGAAGCTTCATCCCGGCTTTCCAACTGGCATAAAAACCTACTGAACCATCAGGATAAATTGTATATTTTAACTTGTAATCGCTATTAATGTCGCTTAAAAAATAGGTCACATCAACCACTAAATGTCCCTCAATTTTGCTGACCTGAAATAATTTAAGTGTTTTATTTGATCCTGCACACCGCCAAATATTACTTGTTATTTGAAACCGTGCGCCATAATCGTTGTCGGTATATGCCCGCCAGAAATTAATTTCAGGAGCCACTTTTAAGATGGGAGTTTCTTTGAAAAGATATTTTGAAAGTGACCCATCATTTTTATTAAAAACCAGGGTTACATCGCCTGTCTTTATTTTTAATGAAGTTTCTGAATCTTCTTTTTCAATGCCAACACCTTTTGCTTCTTGCATGGCGAAATAATCGCTGTTTTTAAAAGCAAATTGTTCTTTGGCAATTTCGTAATTAGCCGGAACGAGATTCATTGATTCTTTGGTTCGGGCATAAACATTCAAAAAGTATTCGGTTCCTGGTTCAAAGTTGATTTGCCCGAGATTTAAACGAACATCTTTTTCTTTCCCCGGCAATAAATCGATCGCAAAGTCTCCGTTAGTGATCGTTTCATCATTTCGTATTAATTCCCATATGAACTTATAATTATTCAGGTTGGTAAACGAAAAATCATTTTTCAGGTGAATGATTCCGGAGGCAATATCAGCAGTTGAAAAATGGATATTCTGGTAAACTTTTTTGACTTCGTGCAAGGCCGGATGTAGTGTACGGTCGGGAGCAATGAGTCCGTTGGCGCAAAAATTTTCTTTGTGCCGCGCCAATTGCCCACCCAAATCGCCGCCATAAGCCCAGTATTTCCGGCCGTTTTCATCACTTTTCAAAATTCCCTGGTCAACCCAATCCCAGATAAATCCACCCTGCATATAGGGCGAAGTGTTAATCACATCCCACAAATCCTGCAAGTTACCGGTACTGTTCCCCATCGAATGTGCATATTCGCACATGATAAAAGGTTTGGCAGGGTTTTTACGCGAAGCATATTCCTTCATGTATTCAAACTTGGGGTACATGGGGGCCACGATGTCTGAATTGTCTCCTTCACCGGCCTGTTCGAAGGAGACCGGCCTGTTGTCGCGTTTCTTGATCCAGGCGTAGATATCCTTAAATACGGTCCCGTTGCTGCACTCGTTTCCCATCGACCAGATGATAACACAAGGATGATTTTTGTCGCGTTCGAGCATGCGTTCCACACGGTCGCGGTGGGCTGCAAACCACTCCGAAAAGTTGGCCGGATTTTCCTTCCCAAAGCCCATTCCATGAGATTCAAGGTTGGCTTCATCGAGTACATAAAGGCCATACCGGTCGCAGAGTTTATACCAATATGGGTCCTGCGGGTAATGGCTGGTACGAACAGCATTGACGTTAAATTTTTTCATCAGAAGGATATCCTGAACCATGGTGGCCGAATCGACATGGTGGCCGGTAACCGGATGGTGCTCGTGCAGATTTACACCTTTTATCGTAATGCGCCGACCGTTAACTTTCAGGATGCCATCTTCGATAATCACATTCCTGAAACCTGTTTGGCTTGAGGTTGATTCGATGATGTTTCCCCGGCTATCTTTTAAATTAATCACCACTGTATATAAATCAGGCGTTTCGGCAGTCCAGTGTTTTGGATTCATTACTTTTTTTTCAAAACGCACGGTTGCCTTTTTCCCATTGTACTGCATCGGTTTAACTTCAGAATAAATAATCTTTCCCTGATGGTCGATGAGTTTAATTTCCAGTTTCTGAGTTGGCGCAATATCCGAGAAACTCTTGATTTGGATATCGGCAGAAAAAATGCCGTTCAGGAAATTATCATCCAGTTTTGAATGAATAAAATAATCCTGAATGCGTTGTTGGGCGGAGCTATACAAATAAATATCGCGATCGAACCCCGACAGCCGCCACATGTCCTGATCTTCCAGATAAGTGCCGTCGCTGTATCGGAAAACCTGGATGGCAAGCTTATTTGCGCCTTTCAGGAGATAAGGCGTGATATTAAATTCAGCCGGACTCTTTGTAACCTCGCTGTAACCAGCTTTTTGTCCATTTACCCAAATATACATGGCTGAAGTTCCTGCTTCAAAATGAAGAAAAACCTGCCTGCCATCCCAATGACCGGGAATAGAAAACTCTTTGATGTATGCACCGACAGGATTCACGGAATGGTCGATGAACGGAATATTAACGGGGAAGGTATAACCATTGCTAACGTACAGCGGAGTGCCAAAGCCCAGAATTTCCCAGTTACCGGGTACTGCAATCGAATCCCAACCTGCTGATTGATAATCGGCCCTGAAGAACTGCGTATCGCGTTCTTCGTATGTTTTTAAATACTTGAACTTCCACTTGCCGCTCAATAGTTTAAAATAGGGCGATTGATCGTATTTGTCGGCAATTGCCAATTGCTCGTTTGGATATGGTAACGCGCTAACCCGGGGCGGTTCTTTGGATTCCTGAAAAATCAATGGATTTTCCCAATCAGGAATATCGTTAATCGCAATGGACGAAAAAGTTATGCCCAAAAGCAAAATTCCGGCCAATACTATTCGTCTATAAGTTGTGTATTTAATCATGAAAGATCGGTTATATGTTGGAATAGGACAAGGATCGGGTTTTAAACAAACAGATCGGGTGAATACCCACCCGATCTGTTGTTAATATTAATAACCGTCGTTCT
>DAITNH010000226.1:0-9335 GCA_036834745.1 Prolixibacteraceae bacterium | reverse complement strand
TACTTTTTATTAAATACGATATGCCACATACCTCTTAAATCATCTTTCCGGAATCCGGTGGCCAAATCATCCGGATATTTATTTTTAATTTGTTCCAGAACTTCAGGTTGTATTTCTGTGTTAGGGTCACCATGACATAACAGGCATTTATTATCGAGGAGTATAGGTTTAAAATAATGTATTTCAGTTTCATTTACGATTAATCTATGGCTTATGGTGTCGCCACGTTCTTTTGACGAACCATATTCGTTTAAAACAAGCATTTCTAAACTGTCAGGCGCATTTGCAGGATTTCGAAACTTTATGGCCGTTCTTGAAATAGAGGTAATCTCTTCTTTTTCGTAGATTGAAGTAATACTTGACGCATTTAAACTGCAATAATCAATTGCTGCTCTCAAACCTTTCTCACTTATTGCTGCGGAAAGTTCTTTGTTTAAGGTATCAAAGGTCTGTTTCGCGATAGATTGCCCTTTTTCAATAAACTCTCTTTTTATTTCCTGATTGTTTTTCCTATTCAAACAACCTTGATTTAAAAGCGAAACTGAAATTAATAAAATTAAAATTCGTATCATAATAAGTCAATTTTAAAGCAATTTGAATAAAATGTATTTTCATTAAAGCTTGACGGGAATGCCGATTAACTTTCCACCTACCTGAAGCAGATTTTTGTAGAATTCTTTTTTTAAGCCGACCGGACTTAACCACCACTTTTCAAAAAGCACTTTCCCGATGTGCCATTTTCTGCCAATCTGTTTTAAATGAACTTGTGGATGCGGTTCCCCGAAAAAATCGCCGTAAGCAAATCCTGCCAAATCCTCTCCGGCTTCAAGCATACAATAACCATCGGCACAAAATCTTTCATCCGCTTTTTCACCATGAATTTTCCTGACAATGTTTTTTGCCACAACATCAGCCTGCAAATGGGCAAAAACTCCGGCTT
Source organism: Prolixibacteraceae bacterium (assembly GCA_036834745.1). GTDB lineage: Bacteria > Bacteroidota > Bacteroidia > Bacteroidales > Prolixibacteraceae > Aquipluma. The sequence continues at coordinate 8,395 of DAITNH010000226.1, read as the reverse complement.
TGGGCAACATCATTGGCTTATCCGGAAACCACCTGCCGGGTAAGGGAATGGAGGCAATATCGCCGATTGCAAAAATGTTTTCATACTTTGTTTGAAGCGTGGCGGGGTTCACATCGACCCAGCCATTTGCATTCGCCAAATCCGATGTGCGAATAACCCCGGGAGCCTGGTGAGGTGGAATAACTATTAGCAGATCATATTCATAAGTGTCTTTCCCGTTGAAAAACAGTTGTTTTGATCTGGTGTCAACCGAATTAAGCTGCATCGACGGATGGAAGCGAATCCCTTTCTTATCGAGTATGCTTTTGACTGCATTCCCAAGTTCAGGTCCGGCAACAGGCAGCGGTTGTGGTTCAGGAGTAAAAAGGCTGATCTCAACTTTCTCCCGAATTCCTTTTGATTTGAAAAAATCTTCAACAAGCATGGCTCCTTCGTGCGGTGCACCGGGGCATTTGTAGGGCATCGATGATATTACTACAGCGACCTTTCCGCCTGAAAAGCTTTTCAACGTTTCATGTAATATTTCCGCTCCTTCCAATGTATAAAAGGTTTGAATGCTATTGTCCCAACCCTGAATTTTTTCAGGAGCCAAATCGGCGCCGAGCGCTATCACAAGAAAATCATAACGATATTCCTTTTCTCCTGCTATTACTTTCTGTTCAGCCGGAATAATTTCATTTACATTGGCATTTACTACTTCAACATTCTTTTTCAGGAGCGATTTGAGCGGTACACTTATTTGTTTTTTCTTCCGGTCGCCGTTCATCAGCCATAAATACGAAGGGGCAAACGTGTGTTCGTTGTTCTTTTCGATCAGGATAATTTTGTGCTCCCCGTCTAAGCGATTGCTAAGTTCATTAGCGGTTACAATTCCGCCAACACCACCACCTAAAATTATAATTGTTTTCATATGTGCGAATTTTAAATTATTGAATATCTTTTAGTTTAAGAGTTCCAGCACCAACAAAATAATAGACAAAATGGAACTCACATGAAATTTGTTCATTAGTGTTTGTGTTGACCTACAAACATGTTCGGTTCATATTATCTTTACTAATAATAGTATTACCACAATCATGGCTACCATCAAAAAACCCATCCCTTTCATTCCTTGCATCATTTTCATATTATCTTTTTTGGGTTCATCGTGTTTATGGTTCATATCTACCATTCCGTGCATCGAACACATCATCATACCCATCTGATGTTGCATTGGCTCTGATTGCTTTTGCTTTTCTTCCAACTTCACTAATTCCATTCCGCACTTGGGACACGTTCCCGGTTTATCAGATATGATTTCAGAATGCATCGGACAAGCGTAATTTATTTTTGTAGAGTCAACAGTAAGAGTAGTATCTTGTTTTTCGGAAGTTTGCTGAGCAAAAGTGTTTTGAAAAGAGCAAAACAACATTGTTGCTATGATTAACATTATTGACCTAGTTTTCATTTTAGTTGATTTTAAATAGTTAGTTATTTGTTTCTAATTGTTTCATTTTCCACTCCGGATAACCTTCATCCAATCGGCGGACCTGATATCCCTGTTCTTTCAGAAGTTTTACGGCTTCATCGGCCAGAACGCAGAATGGTCCACGGCAGTAGGCAATAATCTCTTTGTTTTTGGCGATGCTTTTCAGGTTGATCATGAGTTCGTTCATGGGAATAGAAATAGCCCCGGTGATGTGCCCGAATTCGAATTCAACGGATGGGCGAACATCCAGCAGCAAAACATTTTCTGCACCAATCATCTGCTCCAGTTCACCAAGACTTACCGCGTTTTGCGCATTATTGTCTTCCCGCTGGCGGTTCATTATTTTTTCCAGTTCTGCTATTTCCTGCGATCCATAGCGAATTACATGCTGATAAAGGGAAAGAAAGTCATCATTGATTAAAGAATAATACACATATTGCTTTTCTTTTCTTGATTTTACAATGTTGTTGTTCTTCAATACCTGAAGATGTTGAGAGGCATTGGCAATCGAAAGATTGGTAGTTTGTACAATTCCTTCCACGCTTTTTTCGCCTTGCGAGAGCATTTCAATTATTTCTAAACGATTAGGATTAGAGATGGCTTTTAGCATTTTAGCCAGACCATCATACATGGCATCTTTAAATTCGCGTCCTTTCATTTTTATTTGTGTTAAAATGATTCTGCGAATATATAAAAGTTATTCAAGTATTCAACAACTATATTGAATACTTGAATAATAATTTGGCAGGTCAATCTGAAATGTATTTTATTGCAGGATCCGGATATTAATCGGATGATTATTTATTTTAATTTCAGAATATGTTTTGTTTTATTAAATTCGCCTGACTTTGTCTTCTACAATAACTTACACATGAAACGAACTTGCCGCTGAATTAATTTCAAGGAGGCGGCGAAAAAAGGAATGAAAATTAATGTTCGAAGTGGATGCTTTCTGGCATGAGAGTTCCATCCGAACGCTTGAATATTAAACAAATGAATAACGTTATTTTCGGATGAAAAAATTAAAGTTTCTTGCTTTGGCCGATAAGCATGGAAAGGTTGAAAGGATTGACATGGGAGGCATGATTGTTTTGGAAACTACTATTCAGCTTAAAAATGAGCTTGTTGCAATAGAAAATAATTTATGCGACGATGTGGTGATTACTATTTTTGAGCTGGAAGAATTGGATCTTGCAGGTATACAACTGTTTGTCGCATTTATCCGAAAAATGGACCAGATGAAGATAAACTATCAGTTCAACTGGAATATTGAAGAGGAACAAAAGGCTCTTTTCACAAATGTAGGGCTTGGAGTGGAATTATTTATCAATAATTAGTATGTCGAAGCAGATATTAATAGCAGACGATTCTGAAAGTATTAGGGAAGTGCTGGCATTCAGCCTGACAAACGCCGGATTTCAGGTTTTGGTGGCAAGTGATGGGGTAGATGCGTTGCATTTTTTTGATGGACAAACAATTGACTTATTGCTGACCGATTTCCACATGCCGAATATGAACGGGCTCGAACTGATTGCAAGAGTCAGGGAATTAGAGCAATACAAATACATTCCGATTTTGGTACTCACAACTGAAAACCAGAAAAGCATCATTAAAAATGCAAAAGACGCTGGTGCAACAGGGTGGCTGTTAAAACCTTTCAATACCGAAAAACTTATACAGACCTTACGAAAAGTGATTCGCTGATGATTTTATTTCAGGAGAGATTTAAAGAGGAAGTCAAGGAGTATTTTGAGCGGTTGGAGACGGGATTACTTCTTCTGGAGCAGGATACTGAGAATTTTCAGGCCATTGATGAAATTTTTCGGCTCATGCATTCCATGAAAGGCAGTGGTGGCATGTTTGGTTTCGATCTGCTGAGCGATGTTACACATGACCTTGAATCGCTGTACGAAATTTTCAGGTCGAAAAAAATACCCATTAATTCGGAGGTAATCAGCTTTACGCTTAATTCGATTGATGGCCTGCACCATTTGCTAATTCAGGAACCCACCGAAGAGCATCATTTGCTGGCTCAAAAGATGAAAGCCGAAACTCAGCGGCTGATTAGCAGATTGATTCCGTCCGTAGAAAAGATAAATGAAAAGGATGGTCGGGATAATAGGTCAACAGATTTAAAAGTCACAACCGATAATCAAACCACCTATTTTATATCCTTTAAACCGGATGAAAATATTTTTGAAAACGGCACCAATCCGCTTTATCTGATTGACGAATTAAACGCGTTGGGCGAATGTAACATTCAGACTTTCTTTGATTTTCTGCCTGACCTGTCTGAGATTGATCCCGGTAAATGTTATACTTCGTGGGAAATGTTTGTTGCAACCGCTGAAGAAACAGATACTTTGCACGACGTTTTTATTTTCGTCAGCGATAAGGCCAGAATTGAAATAGAAAAAGTTTCTGCCGGAAATAAGATTCACAATGAAACCATTCTGGCCGATTTTCTGAATTCGCGGCTTTCAAGGGAACTATGGACACCTCCGGAACCAATAATTTCAGGAAATGAGTCAGTGGAAGAAATTCCGGTGGAAAAGGAAAAAACTGAATTATCAAATGATTCAGATCAACCAGTTGATGAATTAAAAATGGCAGCCTTGCCCAATGCTACTGTTGATTCTATCAGGGTTGATTCACAAAAAATTGATCAATACATGAATTTGGTGAGCGAGTTGATTACTGCACAATCGCGGCTTGAGTTAGTGTCGTCAAAAATTCATCATCCCGATCTTGAACTGGTTACCGAAGCACTTGACAAAATCGGACGGCAACTCCGCGACAATGCTTTTGACATGAGTTTGATTCCATTGCAGAGTATTGCTGTGCGGTTTAAGCGGTTGATCCACGATTTGTCGAAGACACTGGATAAAAAGGTTGAACTGGTTACCGAAGGTCTGGAAACTGAACTTGATAAAAACATTATTGAAAAACTGACAGAGCCTCTGCTGCACATTATTCGCAATTCGCTCGACCATGGCATTGAAAGTCGGGAAGAGCGCATCGCAAAATCTAAAAATGCTGTTGGAACCATTACAATCAAAGCTTCAACAGTTGGCAGTTATGTTCAGATTGAAATTTCAGACGATGGCGCCGGTTTGAATCCGTTAAAAATAAGAGATAAAGCCATATCTAACGGATTAATTTCAGATCAGGAAAAGCTTTCTGAGAATGAAATATTTAATCTTGTTTTTGAACCCGGATTTTCGACTACTGAATTGATTACTGATGTGTCGGGCAGGGGAGTCGGATTGGATGTGGCAAGGCGTAAAGTGCAGGAAATGAGAGGTTCTGTTAGAGTCACTTCAGAACCTGACCGGTTTACCCGGTTTACTTTCAAACTTCCGCTTTCACTCTCGATAATTGATGGTTTGCTGACGAGGGTAGGTGAAAGTTATTATGTGATTCCGTCATCAGCAATAAAAAAAATATACATGGTAAATCAGCAATTGCTGAAAAAGGAATTCAGGCAAGTGGTTGAACTGGAAGGAAATCAGGTTCCTTATCTGAATATGCACGAAGAATTTGAGCATGAAATGCAAATTCCTGATAGCCAGTTTGCGATCGCTGTTTCGTTTGACAATCAGCTTTTTGGGCTGGTGGTTGATGAAGTTATACGCGAATATCAGGCGGTAATAAAACCTTTGGGAAAAATATTGAAAGGACAGGACATCTTTTCTGGAGCAAGTATTTTGGGAAACGGACAGTTGGCGCTGGTAATTGATACAAACAAGATTATTCAAAAATATTCATAAAACGATGGCTGCAGAAATAATTTACGGACTAAATTCCTATTTTACCTTCAGGATTGGCAGCGAACTATTTGCTGTTAACATCGGTAATGTGACCAAAATACTGGGATTGACTGAAACGACCAAAGTTCCCAATTCACCGCGGTATTTTAAAGGGATAATCAATCATTTCGGAAGTGTTTTGCCGGTTTTCGACGGTAGGTTGAAATTCGGTTTTTCTGAAACTGAACCAACAAAAAATACCTGCATTCTGGTATTGGTTGTTGAAATTGAGGGTCACCCGGTCAGTACGGGCGTTATTGTGGATTCGGTTGAAAAGGTGCTGATTTTTGAACCTGAACAAATTAAACCGGCGCCTTCAATCGGGAAAGGTTTTAACAACGAATATATTTTCGGAATTGCCACTTTTCAGACTGAATTTGTGATCATTCTGAATATTGATAAAATATTTTCGGAGGAAGAAATTAATTTGATAATTGCTGTTGAATAATAACTACCAAAATATATGACTATGAGATTTGTTGACATGAAAATACGTACAAAACTGATGGGAGCCTTTGGTATCCTGATTTTTATCGGTTTTATTTTGAGTGTGAATTCTGTTGCCACTTTGTTATTTTTCAAGAAAGATATAAAATCTTTTACCGGCGAATTTCTTCCCCAACTCGAACTTTCTTCCAACATCAGTACCCATACGCAAATGGTCGCGTTTAATATGGAAGGATATTATCTGACAGGTAAATCAGAGTATTACAAATCGGCCAAAGTTGAATTGGAAGCGCTCAAGAAGTCAATTGGCGAAGGTGAACAGTTGCTTCTGGAAGCCATAAATCTCCCGAAGTTAGAACAAAACCTGAGCGAAGCCAGGATTCATATTCCTCAATATGAACAGAATATGCTTCTTTCGTACAAAATAAACCAAGATATTTTAGCTCTGAAGGAAAAAATTGAAAAGTTATCAGTTACATCTCCGGCGATAAAAACCAAGGCTGGACAGAAGTTGAACACACAAGCCGCCAAAACTTCCGCCGATCATAAAGCAGCGCTTGCTGACCTATCTGATAGAAATGCAAAATTTCAGGAATTATGGAAAGCAAACACAGCGATTTCAGAAAAATTAATTGAAAATTCGAATATCCTCCGTAAGTCGGCAGTTGCATATACCACCGAGATCGCTTCAGGTTTTAATAAAACAATCGCCGCGTCTATCCTCAGCAATTTAATCCTGGCAATTATTGCACTTGTATTCTCGATTTATATCGGTTATTATATTTCAAGGCTGATCACAAAACCATTGCTCAAAGGCATCGAGTTTGCCCGAAAAATGGCCAAAGGCGATCTTACTGCTGAAATTGATGTCAATCAGAAAGACGAAATAGGGTTGCTTGCATACAATCTTCAAATGATGGGAACGCGCATCAGGGATGTGATCAGCTATGTAGCTTTCACTGCCGATAATCTGGCATCGGCAAGTCTCGAATTGAGTTCAACCTCGCAATTTGTTTCGCAGGGTGCTTCCGAACAGGCATCCGCCTCCGAAGAGGTTTCGGCCGCAATTGAAGAAATGGCTGCCAATATTCAGCAAAACAAGGAAAATGCCAAACAGACAGAACATATAGCTGCCAAGGCTGAAACTGATATTTATACCGGGAGCGACAAAGTTACAAGAACAGTGGTTGCCATGCGCGACATTGCCGACAAAATATCAATCATCGGCGACATTGCATTTCAAACCAATATACTTGCCCTGAATGCTGCGGTTGAAGCGGCAAGGGCAGGTGAACACGGACGTGGTTTTGGGGTGGTGGCTGCCGAGGTTGGCAAACTGGCCGAAAGAAGCAAACTGGCAGCTACGGAAATCGATAAGCTAACCAAATCGAGCGTTTTTAATGCTGAAGAAGCAGGGAAACTAATGAATGAAATCGTTCCCGATATTCAAAAAACTTCAAGGCTTATTCGTGAGATATCGGCTGCCAATCTGGAACAAAGCGCGGGTGCTGATCAGATTAATTCGGCCATTCAGCAGTTGAACATGGTGACACAGCAAAATGCAGCCACTTCAGAAGAGCTGTCAACCAATGCCGTTGAATTATCGGCCCAGGCAGAACAGCTTAAGGAAACCATTTCATTCTTTAAAATAGGTAATTCTGAGGGTGTAACTTTTCCGAAGAATAAGCATATAAAACCTCAGTCGCCGAAAAAAAATGTTGTTCCTGAAAATAAAAAAAAGGTGGTAATCGACCTTGATCTGCCGGATAGTTCAGACGACGAATTTGAACGTTTTTAAACTTTTATGGTGAAATCGGAAATTATTCAGATATCGGATGACTTGTTCCTGAAATTGGGAAAATTGATCACGGAAAGGTATGGGATCAAGATGACCATTGAGAAGAAGATCATGTTTCAGAGTCGGTTGCAAAAACGTTTGCGCGAACTGAACATGTTTTCATTTGAAGAATATGCCGGCAAATTAATGGATGCAAATGGCGGAACGGAAGAATTTTCGGTTATGGCCGATCTTATATCGACCAACAAAACAGAATTTTTCAGGGAAAGGGCGCATTTCGATTTTCTGACAGATCTTGTGCTTCCTCAATTTCAAAAACAAATGCCGAATTACAGAATTCCGCAAATGAATATCTGGAGTGCGGGCTGTTCAAGTGGTCAGGAGGCATATTCAATGGCAATCACAATAGAGGAATTCATCCGTTCTTCAGGATTTAATCTGAGCTATTTTATTACCGCAACCGACATTTCAACCCGGATGCTTAAAGCGGCCAAAGAAGCCATTTACCCGATGGGGCAGGTTGATGATATTTCATTGGATTGGAAACGAAAATATTTTTTGAAAAGCAAGAGCCTGAACGATCAAAAAGTGCGGCTTGCAAAAGAAATCCGCGATAGGGTTCGTTTTGCGTATCTAAATTTAATGGACGATTCGTATGGGCTTAAAGTTGATTTCAATGTCGTTTTTCTGCGGAATACATTGATTTATTTTGAACCCGCAGTACAAATTATTATATTGACAAAGGTGTTGGACCGATTGGTTGACGGCGGGTTTTTATTTATTGGGCATTCTGAATCGCTTATTAATATGAATCTGCCGATCAGATCGATTGCCCCAAGTGTTTATGTAAAAAAATATTAGAATATGAATTAT
>DAITNH010000225.1:0-9336 GCA_036834745.1 Prolixibacteraceae bacterium | reverse complement strand
TGATGAAAAAACTGGAAGCGCTGAACATCGAACCGGAAAGCGCCGGATTACAGCGAATCCCAAAAGAAACCACGACGCTCGATCTTGAAAGTGCCAGAAAAGCGATGAAACTCATTGAATTGTTTGAAGAAGACGATGATATTCAAGCCGTTTACCACAACCTTGAGCTGACAGACGAACTAATGGAATTGCTTTAGTTTACAGTCTATTGCGAATCACAATAAAAACAAAAGTTCCAAATTCCAAGCTAAGCTAACCTGAAATTTGGAACTATTTAAAGTTTAGTTTCTTCTGCGTCTTGGACGATCACCTCTGTCACCACCTCTGTCACCACGATCGCTGAATGCAGGTTCTCTGCGGCCTTCACGACGTCCTCCGGCATAACCGCCACCGCCATTGTTTCCGCCTTCTCTGCGGAATGATCCGCCTTCGCGTGGCTGCATTTCTGCAGTCGATTCAACTTTGCCGATATTGATGACATGTCCTTCAATTACCTCATTGTTCATCGCATTTACAAGGTCTTTTTCGAAGCTGCTGTCAATCTCAAAAAAGGAGAATTTGCGCTGAATATCAATTTTCCCGATCTCAACATTTCTGCGGCTTGAGTATTGGTTGATCAACCCGATCAATCCTGAAGCGTTCAGGTTTTGTTTTTTTCCGGCGTTGATAAACAGTTTGGTGAAATTCATACGATCGCCACCACGGTCACGGTCGCTTCCGCGGTCGCTGCGCTGGAACGAATCGCGTGAGGCGTCAGTTCTCACGTTCAGGTCGCGTGAATTCTTGTAATAATCAAGCAATTGGTTGAATTCGAGTGATACAAAATGTTTCACGATATCGTCATGACTCATTCCTTCAAATTTTTCAAGAATCTGCGGAAGGTATTTTTCTATTTGAGTTTCATTGATTTCAACGTTTTGTACACGGTCAATCAGGTGAAACAATTGTTTTTCACAGATTTCATCTCCGCCCGGAACCATTTTCCGTTCGAATTTCTTCCTTGCAATTTTTTCGATTTGTTTCAAACGGCCAGTTTCTTTCAGGTTAATAATTGAAACTGAAATACCGCTTTTGCCAGCTCTTCCGGTACGTCCGCTACGGTGAATATATACCTCATGATCATCAGGCAATGAGTAGTTAATTACATGGGTCAGTTCTGTTACATCCAGTCCGCGTGCAGCCACATCGGTTGCAACCAGCATCTGCAGTTGTTTGCTGCGGAAACGGGCCATTACCTGATCGCGTTGTGCCTGCGAAAGATCGCCGTGCAAAGCGTCGGCATTGTATCCGTCGGCCATAAATTGTTCGGCCACATCGCGGGTTTCCATTCTGGTACGGCAGAAAACAATCGCGTAACAGTCGGGATAATTATCAGCAATACGTTTTAATGTTTCGTATTTATCTTTGGCCTGAACCATATAGTAATGGTGCTCAACATTTTCAGCGCCTGCATTTCTTTTTCCTACTGAAATTTCAATTGCATCTTTCAGATAATTGGATTTCATGGAGGCAATTTCGGTTGGCATGGTAGCTGAGAAAAGCAGTGTTTGTTTTTCTTTTGGAGTGGTTGACAAAATGGCGTCCAATTCTTCTTTGAAACCCATTGTCAGCATTTCGTCGGCTTCGTCCAGAATCAACCAGCGAATTGCAGAGATGTTCAGCATTTTGCGACGGATCAAATCATGCACACGTCCGGGAGTACCTACAACAACTTGCCCTCCGGCTCTCAGTTCCCTGATTTGTTTGGTAATGTCGGCGCCACCATAAACCGGAATGGTTTTGAACCCTGGAATGTATTTCGAGTATTTATCCATGTCGCGGGTGATTTGCAAACACAGCTCACGGGTTGGACACAAGATCAACGTCTGTACCTCTTTGATTTGCATCGAGGTATTGTTGATAACCGGAAGTCCGAATGCGGCAGTTTTGCCGGTTCCGGTTTGGGCCAAAGCCACTAAATCATTGGTTGATGAAATCAGGTGCGAGATGGTTTGCTCCTGAATAGGCGTAGGGTTTTCGAACCCCATTTCAGCGATCGCCTTTAAGATTTCCGGCTTTAGGCCAGTTTCTTCAAATGTCATATTAAATCCTTTTAAATTGTGAATCAGCAAAACGCTGACCCTGTTAATGGAAGGAGACAGTTAGATGCTCCTGCCTTAAACCAGGCAAAAAGGAAATTAACCGACCCCTAAAATCTGGGCGCAAAGGTAATTTAATTTTCTACACCAGTACAGTTTGGTTTTTAAACTCCTGAAAACAAGCGTGAATTAACACAAAGGCAACATTGAATTGGAATTCTGAAATTGATTTCAGTATAAAGAAATTGTACGCTTATCTTTGAGGCCTGAAAAAATTGATATGAAGACTTTTGTTTCCCGACCATTTCGTTTGTGGCTGATCGTTGTTCAGGTTATCCTGACAATTGGCCTTTACTCTTGCGGCAGCCGTCCTTCCACTGAAAAGAATACCAAACAGGCCGATTCGCTCGCAGTTTCGGCAGAAGAGATCGACAACTCACCTGAAATACAGCAGGTAAATGCCATCATGGTTTCTCCTGAAAATCCCCGTCCGGGACAGGTATTCCGCGTGTTGGTAACAGCCAGTAAAAGTGTCCTGAAAGCGAAAATTACAGTGAACAGTCCTTCCGGAGAAATAGAAACAGGGAAAAGCCGGGGTGGAGCAGGATTGCCTTTTTGGCGGATTGATGAATTTGTAGCAGGAACTGAGGGAGAATATCGGCTTACATTAAAAACAGGAAACAAGACAGAACAGCTCGATTTTTTGGTGACCGAAAAACCGGCAATACCGGCATCGCAAGCTGTTTGGAAAACAAAACAGGGTTGGGACAGCAAGGCCGAAGCATTGTACTCGGCGTGGGTAAATGCTTTGTTTCAGGGAGCCGATGAACGCTCGTCGTGGGGGGCGCTGAACGAAATTACACAAAATCCGGAACTCAATTTTCTATACAACCATCTCTCGTTGGGCGAGGATGATGCAACCGGAAAAATCAAGGTGATGATGGAGCCGGATTGTGCCGATAATCCATTTTTTCTGCGCGCTTATTTTGCATGGAAATCAGGACTTCCGTTCGGTTATCATGAGGCTGATCGCGGTGGACTGGGACGTGCTCCGCATGCCGGACGATGGATTACCAATCAGGTGATTTTGTCTAAATCGCACCCGACACAGAAATTCAATACGTTCATGCGAATGGTGATGAATGGAGTTCATTCAGGAACTGCCCGTACTTCGCTGAGCAACGAAAACTCGGATTATTATCCCGTTTCACTTAGCAGGGAGGCCATTCGCCCCGGAATTGTATATGCCGATCCGTATGGACATACGCTTATTCTGGTTGGTCAGGTGTCTCAAACAGACGACAATCCGGGCGTGCTTCTTTCTGTTGATGCCCAGCCAGACGGTACGGTTGGGATCAAACGTTTCTGGAAGGGTAATTTTTTATTCAATACAAATGAAAAGGAAGTGATCGGTGAACCCGGTTTTAAATCTTTTCGTCCGATTGTTGTGACTGACGGCAAACTCAGGCTTTTGAAAACCGAAGAGATCACCCCGGAATCGGGACTGTTGCCATTTTCGCTTCAGCAAAAGGGGATGGCAAGCAATGAATTTTATCGCACCATGGAAAGGATTATTAATCCTGAACCGCTTGATCCTGAAATGGCAATGCTCGATTTGATCAAAGCGCTGCACGAACAATTGGTGGTGAGGGTCACATCGGTAGAGAATGGCGAAAAGTATATGAAAGCGCATCCCGGAACGGTTATTCCGATGCCGGGTCGGGCTGCGGGAGTGTTTCAGACGGGTGGCGTCTGGGAAGATTTTTCGACTCCCAACCGCGATCTGCGCCTGTTAATCGCGATGGATGCGGTGCTCGATTTTCCGGACAAAGTGATGCGCTCACCCGACGATTATAAAATACCCATGCTGCAATCTCCGGAGAAGGTCAAAGAAAATCTGCAGGATCTTCTGAATAAGAAGTTGACAGAACTTTCAATTACTTATACCCGAAGCAACGGAACAGAACAAGTCCTGACTATAAGTGAGATACTGAAGAGGCGTGATGCATTTGAAATGGCTTACAATCCGAACGATGGCGCCGAAATCCGCTGGGGAGCGGCCGAGAATAGTGAAGAGCGATCTACTTGCAAGCGTCGTGTACCTGCCAGCCAGTTGGAAAAAATGCAGTCGGTGCGTGTTTGGTTTCAAAAGAGACTGCATCCGCCAACCTAGGCAATTCTCTAATGTTTGTTAATGAGGTCATTTTAACTGTCGATCTGTTTTTCAGTAGGAACTATTTTTGGTTTATTTAAGCTGTATTACTAAATCGGCTTAATTCTCATGAGTAAATCGTGTATTCTATTCTGCAATTGTGGTGCAGGTGTAATTTCTTCTGAAAAGTCGAACCAAATCAAAATGATGGTTGGATCGTTTGATGCTGATCTGTATCAGTTGGACGATTTCTGCGGAATTGCACTGAACCGGAAGGATTTTATCCGGGCAATCGATCAGAAATACGACCGGAAAATAATGGTTGCGTGTTATCCACGTGCAATCAAAAGTCTTTTGGCACAGAATGATCTCGCACTTTCGGGATTGGAAGTCCTGAATTTCAGGGAACTTTCTGTTACTGAAATTGAATCGAAACTCAGGAATGATTTTTTATTTACTGAAGGAAAATCCTCTGAGACTAATGTGGAAAGCGGGCTGGATGTTCCGGCCTGGTATCCGGTGATTGATCAGCCGTTGTGCATCGATTGCGGAAAATGTTTCAAATTCTGTTTGTTCGGCGTTTACACGTTTGGCAACAAACAGCTTAAAGTAGTGAATCCGCTTGCCTGTAAAAACAATTGTCCGGCCTGCGGGCGAAACTGTCCGACTTCGGCCATTATTTTTCCACGATTGAAAGAAACCGGTGTTCTGGCAGGTGCCGAACCGGGAGCTGAACATCGGGTGAAAGAATTCGCAATGGATAGCAGTTTAATTTCGACACTGAACCAACGATCTGCATTGAGAAGGAATATTTTCAGAACCGGATTGATGGGGCAGGCCGAGGCGGAAAGGCAGAAAGCGTTGGAAGAAATAAAAGCCTCAACCGTTTTACCTAAAGAAATGGGTTAGCGGGGCTAAAGCCCCATTGGAAGTGGGTTTTTCATATACCCGTCACATGAATGTGACGGCAAAGGGTACAGCTCTCAACTTGATAATCGCGATATCCTTTGCCGTTTGCCTTTAGGCAACGGACGCAAGAATGCAGAGAAATTGGGCTTTAGCCCTAAATGCTTGAAACTTGAAACTGACACATGGGCTTACTAAAAAATATACTGATCAGAACCGACAAACGATGTTTGTACAAATTTGTGGTGAACATGGGCATCAAAGGCTCCATGTCGTTTGCAAGGTTTCAGAAACGGCAAAAGAAAGGCGATTTTTTCCCGGCTTTTAATTTCATTTCAGTTACCGATGATTGCAACCTGAATTGTCAGGGATGTTGGGTGATGGGAAAGGAAAAAAACAGCCGGTTGAAACCAGAACAGCTTAACCGGATCATTGACGAAACCAAAAAGGCCGGTTCTTATTTCTTCGGAATTTTGGGTGGCGAACCGCTGTTGTACAAGCCACTTCCGGAGATATTCAAAAAACATTCGGATTGCTATTTTCAGTTGTTTACCAACGGAACGCTCATTACTCCTGAAGTGGCGGAAACGTTGCGGCAGTGTGCCAATGTAACTCCGTTGATCAGTTTCGAAGGCGATGAAGAGGTTGCCGATGTGCGCCGTGGCGGAAAAAATGTGTTCCAATCGGCCAATCAGGGAATTGACAACTGCATTAAAGCCGGACTGGTTACCGGTGTGGCAATCAGTGTTTGCAAGTCGAACCTCGAAATGGCCATGTCGCCTGAATTTATTAATTCACTGATCGACAAAGGAGTGGCCTATTTGTGGTACTACATTTACCGGCCAGTCGGACATCAGCCCAATTATCAATTGGCTTTAAGTCCGGATGAAATTCGTCAGCTTCGTCAGCACATGGTTGATGCCCGAATGAAATACAGCATTGCCATTATCGACACTTATTGGGATGCGGATGGAATTGCCATGTGTCCTGCTGCTGAAGGTCTGAGCCATCACATCAATGCCTCCGGATTTGTTGAACCTTGTCCGATTATTCAGTTTGCTGCCGATCATGTGGATGAAAAGCCATTGGACAGATTGTATGCAGAATCGACTTTTTTAAGTGATTTCAGAAGCAGTATTCAACAAAAAACAAAAGGTTGTGTTGTGATGGAAGATCCGCAGTGGTTGGCTGAATTTGTCAAAAAACACGATGCCCAAAATACTTCAGGAAGAAAAGGAGAATTGTATCGTTTAGCAACGGCACCTGAAACAAGCAGTCATGGTTCGTGTGAAGTGATTCCGGAGAAAAGCCGGATTTACCGCTTTGCCAAACGGCGGGCTTTCTTTGGACTGGGTGCTTATGGATAAATTAAAATATTTACTATTAGACAATTAACTATTGACAATTTTTCGAAGAGTCAATGGTAAATTGCAAATAATTAAATTGTAAATAATTGAAGGAGGTTAAAGAAAACATATTGGTTGTTCCTGAGCAGGCCATCACCCGAAATCGGTTGAGGAAAGCGGCCCGCGAACTGGTTGCCGAGCGGGGAATTGTTCCGCCTGGTAACTTCTTGCTTATTCAACAGATGGCCGATGAGGTGATTGCAAAAACCGACAGCGAAAGCAGTTTCCGTGAGTTTGCGATGGTTGTTTGCGGAAACGAAATCTGGAGATCGGTTGTAGCCGCTACTCCATATAGCCGCAGACTTTTGCTTTTGCCGCAGTGCCTGAAAAATAACAGTTCGTGTCATGCTGAAATTGACGAACTCGGGCTGATTTGTGCCGGTTGCCAGAGCTGTCAGATTGATTCGATTTTGCAAAAAGCCGAGGGACTTGGCTATGCCACGCTGGTTGCCGAAGGAACTACGGTTGCCATTAGTCTCGTTCAGGAAGGATCGGTTGATGCGGTGATTGGCGTAAGTTGCATGTCTGTACTTCAGAAATCGTTCGAACCGGTTTCGCGGGCGGCAGTGCCGGTGATTGGCATTCCGTTGTTGTTCGAAGGCTGTGCCGAAACCGATGTGGACAATCGCTGGCTGAATGATGAACTGACCAATTTTAAGGAAAATACTGATTTGAAGCCCTTGTCAGTTTCTGCACTCAAAGAAAAGGTAAATGGATTTTTCACCGAAGACCAGCTGGCCGCGATGATTGGTTCTGTCAACGATCAAACTACGCAATTGGCTATTCAGTCGATGCTTACCGGAGGACAACGAATTCGTCCACTCTTGACGGCTTTGGCTTATCGAGCTTATGCTCCGGTAGTTTCAGAAGATTTACTCGCTGCACTTTCGGTGGTGGTAGAATGCTTTCACAAAGCTTCGCTCATTCACGACGACATCGAAGACAACGATGATTTTCGTTACGATACCGAAACCATACACAAACAAAATGGTATTCCGGTGGCCATCAATACCGGCGATTTTTTACTCGGAAAAGGATACGAATTATTGGGTAAGCTTCCGCTCGACTCATCGGCAATGGCTGCCTGTTATCAATTGGTCGCCAGTGGTCACGTAGCTTTGTCGTTGGGACAGGGTGCCGATTTACTGGCAAGTTCTCACAAAACAATTCTTTCGCTCGATCAGCAGCTCGAAATTTTTGAGCGGAAAACCGGTTCGGCGATACGTGTCGCTTTGTTGCTCGGGGCCGTTGCTGCCAATGCTTCGGAAAATGATTTGGAAATCCTGAAAATATTTTCAGGCTACTTCGGAATGGCCTACCAGATCAAAGACGATCTGGATGAATTTCGTGAGTCGAACGAACATACCCAGCCAGCTGATTATCCTTTGCTGCTTTCGTTGTTATCGCAAAATATAGACGAATCTTCGTCTGCAAATCTACGGTTGTTTTATGCCGAAAATAATCGGCTCCGAATTTCTGAGCTGATCCGCGAAAATGGAACTGATCAGATAGCGCTACAACTTCTTCAGGAACATACCGGCAAAGCATACCGCGAACTCGATAAGCTGGAAAACCTGAAAATGAAACTGAGCTTGTACACCGTGTTGGGAA
The DNA here is from genome assembly GCA_036834745.1 of Prolixibacteraceae bacterium. GTDB lineage: Bacteria > Bacteroidota > Bacteroidia > Bacteroidales > Prolixibacteraceae > Aquipluma. Next base: position 1,183 of record DAITNH010000225.1, on the reverse strand, counting down.
AAATATTCTGATATTTAAACTGTGGCTCAACCGTTCTCCCATATTCCTTTTTACAGGCAAATGATTGCTCTTCTCCGAAATGCACTGAACATGCTTGACGAGCAGGGTAGGAAAGAAGTACTACAATTTCTACTCAGTCAACAGAATCGCGATGGTGGCTTTCAGGATCGTGGTGGAAGATCGGATCTGTATTATTCACTGTTCGGCGGGCTGATGGGCAGGGCATGGAGCATGGAGCAAAGGGCAGAGGGCTTGGAATCAGAAGACCGGAGACCGAAGTTGGAAAAGCCGCTCCCTGAGCGCGAAGCAGTCGAAGGAAGTAACCAATATGGGACAGTTCTGAAATTAAAACAGTTTATCGCCTGGCAGTCAAATTCTGAAGTTCCCGGATTCATCGAAAAATGTTGTTTGGTATTGCTTCAGAAGGAATTGAAAACCGACCGGATTTCACGGATTTGGTCCTTTTTTTCGTTGGGGAAATCATTCTGGAAGGAGCGTCATTCAATCAATTTGTCGTATCGTAGTTTCGTATTGTTCCTGACTTTGGATGCAGTTTTACCCATTCGGGGATTCTTAAGAATGGCTTCCAAAAGAATGTTGGCAAAAACAATGATCGATGGAAATTCTCCATGTTCTGAAGTTGCAGCCAGATTGTTTCTGAAAAAAATGATGAATCAGGATGGATCGAAAGAACAGGAATTGCTGATGTCTTGTGCTTGTAAATCGGGCGGTTTTAAAGCTTTTGCTCATCTCGATAATGCTGACATGCTATCAACTGCAGTAGCATTGTTTGCCCTCGATTTTGCAGGAAGCGATTTGCGTTTATTAAAACCAGCCTGTCTTGATTTTATTCAATCAAACTATTCGGAAGGAGCTTTTCTTTCGGGGGATGGCGACCAAATTGCTGATGTAGAATACACGTTTTATGGGTTGTTGGCTTTGGGAGTGTTGGAGAAATGAGCACTTCGTTCCGTTGGCTAAAGCCGAACGGCAAAGGATAACTCTTCGATTAATAAATTTGATCATTCAAGGCATTTGCCTTTGCCGTTCCACTTTAGTGAACGGACCTATCAGGAATTTCCCATCTTTCGTATCTTGCATCCTCAAACCATAGCCATCATGAACACTCACAATCAATCCCAATTTGACGAACTTAGCAGCCTTCTGCTCAAGAAGCGTAATG
>DAITNH010000224.1:0-9392 GCA_036834745.1 Prolixibacteraceae bacterium | reverse complement strand
ACGAATATCAAGCCAGACAAATTTTCAGGGATTATGGCATTCCTGTACCCGATGGTGTGTTGTGTTACACGGTTTACGAAGTTGAAAAAGCGGCCAGAGAGATGAACCGGATGGTGGTTGTTAAGGCCCAGGTTTTAGCCGGTGGACGAGGAAAAGCCGGTGGTGTGAAACTTGCCCGTACGGCTGAGGACGCCAAAAATGCTGCGAAACAAATTCTTGGGATGGACATCAAAGGGTTGACAGTTGAGAAAGTATTGGTGACCGATGCGGTTGACATTGAAAAGGAATTTTATGTTGGGCTGATCAACGACCGCAACACAAAAAGCATCACACTGATGGTGAGTGCCGAAGGTGGAGTTGAAATTGAGGAAGTAGCCAAAAATAATCCTGAAAAAATCATCAAGTTTTCCATCAATCCATTGACTGGATTACTGGACTATCAGGCCCGGAATGTGGCGATGGAATTGTTTGGCAATATCAAACTGGCACAAAAAGCAGCTTCGATTTTCACAAAACTGTATAAATTATACATCGAAACTGATTCCACACTTGCAGAAATCAATCCGCTGGTTTTGACTACCGGAAATGAAATTCTTGCCATTGATGGTAAAATGAATTTCGATGACAATGCTCTTTTTCGTCAACCCAAAATTTTGGCCATGCGCGAGCCTGATGAAGAAGAACTTCAGGAAATCGCCGCAAACGAAAAAGGATTAGCATACATCAAGCTGGATGGAAACATCGGATGTATGGTAAATGGTGCAGGTTTAGCAATGGCAACCATGGACATGATTAAATTGTATGGTGGTTCACCAGCCAACTTCCTGGATATCGGCGGAAGCTCAAACCCGCAAAAAGTAATTGATGCAATGAATATTTTGCTCAGCGACAAGAATGTGAAAGCGGTGATGATCAATATTTTTGGTGGAATTACCCGTTGCGACGATGTGGCCAAAGGTTTAATCAAAGCATTGGAAATCATTATGACTGATGTTCCGATTGTGGTACGGCTTTCAGGAACAAATGCAGAAGAAGGGCTGGCTTTATTGAAGCAAACCGGACTTCCAACGGTAAGTTCAATGAGCGAAGCTGCCCAAAAAGCAATTGAATTAAGTAAAAGGTAATTTCCAATAATCAATAACCAATCATCAATAATCAATCAAATGAGTATATTAGTCAATAAAGATACAAAGCTGGTTGTTCAGGGAATAACCGGACGCGACGGGAAATTCCATACCGGCAAAATGAAAGAGTATGGTACCAATGTGGTTGCAGGTGTTTCTCCAGGCAAAGAAGGCGAAACGCTCGATGGCATTCCTGTTTTTAATTCGGTTGCACATGCTGTCAAAGCCACCGGAGCCAACACTTCCATCATTTTTGTGCCTGCAGCTTTTGCCGCCGATGCCATTTTGGAAGCATCTGAGGCAGGAATCAAACTCGTAATTGCCATCAGCGAAGGAGTGCCTATTCTGGATATGATAAGGATAACTCCTATTCTGAAAATAAACGGAACCCTTTTAATCGGTCCAAACTGCCCGGGATTAATTACGCCAGGAGAAGCGCTGGTCGGTATTTTGCCTGCCATGATTTTCAAGGAAGGAAACATTGGATTTATCTCGAGAAGCGGTACTTTGACTTACGAAGTGGTGAATCTGCTTTCATTGAACGATTTTGGCCAAACTACCTGTGTCGGTATTGGCGGCGACCCGGTTGCCGGATTGTACTTTATCGATTTGCTCGAGATGTTCGAAAACGATCCGGAAACCAAAGCGGTTGTTTTGATTGGCGAAATTGGCGGTGACGCTGAAGAGCAGGCTGCCCAGTTTATTGCTGAAAAAATGACCAAACCGGTCGTTGCCTTTATTGCAGGGCAAACAGCTCCTCCCGGAAAACGCATGGGACACGCTGGTGCAATCATTTCAAGCGGTGCCGGAACTGCTGCCGAAAAAATTGCGGCATTCAACAAAGCGGGCGTTCCGGTCGCCAAAGAACCTTCGGAAATACCGGTTCTGCTGAGACAGAAATTGGCGGAATTGAAATAACCGTATATTCTGAAAAATATGATATCTGATTATGTAGAGACAAGGCATTGCCTTGTCTCTACATTGAACAAATAATTTCATTCAAAAAAGGCAAACCGATCGGTTGCCTTTTTTTAGTAATTTCGGACATCCAATCAAACTGGCATGTTGAATAATCTTAAAATAGATTCTGAATCAGAAATACCAAAGTACAGGCAAGTTGTTGACCTGTTTATTTCTGATATTGAAGCTGGAATTTTCAAGCAGGGCCAGCGTATTCCATCCATCAACGAAATGAGCGAAGAACTGCTTCTGTCGCGCGACACCGTTGAAAAGGCCTACGTTTACATGAAGAAAAAGGGGATTCTTCTGGCAGTCCGTGGAAAAGGATATTACGTCAATCAGGTGAATGTGAGTAAAAAACTGAAAATTTGCCTCATTTTCAATAAGCTAAGTAATTACAAAAGAAGTATTTACTATTCATTTGTAAAGACAATGGGAGTCAAGGCAAGTGTCGATGTATTTATTTACAACTACGATCCCGACGAATTTGAAGCGATTATCGACAATAATCTGAACAACTACGATTATTTTGTAATTCTGCCACCTATTAAAAACGAAAATGCCAACATAAGTAAAGTAATAAAAAAGATACCGCGCGAAAAGGTATTGTTCATCGACCGTTTTTTAGACGAGTTAAAAGATTATCCGGTGGTTTATCAGGAATACGACAAGGATATTCAATCTGCATTAACTTGTGGCCTCGACCTTTTGCGAAAATACAGTCGTTTGAATCTCGTTTTTCCTCAGACTGAATTTTATCCGCCATACATTGTCCGCGGGTTTCAGATTTTTTGCCAGGTACACGGATTCCCATTTACCATTATCGACCGGATGGAAGACACCGAAATCCGGAAGGGAGAAGCCTACATCATTGTTTCTGACGACGATTTGTATGCTTTTATCCGGAAAGTAAAACAGCAAAACTGGACACTCGGAAAAGATTGCGGGGTAGTAGCTTACAACGAGAATCAGGTAAAGGAAATTTTGTGCGACGGTATTACAACTATCTCAACCAACCACGAAGAAATCGGGCAACTTGCCGCCCAAATGATCCTCACCCAAAAATTCGAACGCATCAAAAGTTCGTTTGAGTTTATCCGCCGGAACTCGCTGTAATAAGGAAAGCCTCATCCCCAGCTTTTCCCAAAGGAGAAGGAAGTCAGGAAACCTATATTTCATATTTGAAAAAAAATTCCAACCCTTTCCCACGAATAGTTTGATTCTCTTTGAATAGACGATTTAAACCTTACCTTTATTGGACATAAGAACTGACACTAACCTCAACTAAATTGTTCCATGTCCTACCAAGCCAAAATCAAACGATACCTGCAAATATTGCAACTGCTTGAAAAATCAAAATTCCCAACTATTGCAGAAATGCTCGACAAAATTGTTGATTCCGGAATCAAAGTTTCTGACCGGCAACTGAAACGCGACATTGAAAGTTTACGAGCGGAATTTGGCCTCGATATTCAGTATTCAACTTACCAACGAGGATACTTTATTGAAAATGAGGAACAAACATTTCCTTATTTCCTGAAATTGCTTGAGTTTTCGCAAAACATGGATTTGCTGACAAGCTATCTGAAAGAAGGTTCGAATATTTCTGAAATCATTGAATTTGAAGATTACAACTCTTTCAAAGGCTTGCAATACATTCGGGATATTGCCTTTTCGATTAAGCAAGGAGCAGAAATCAACTTGAAATACAAACGATTCGATGGCGAAACGGAAAAAGATTATTGCTTTCAACCTTATCTTTTGCGCGAATACCTGAATCGGTGGTACGTGATCGGGCTTTTGTCTGATACCAGCGAAATCAGGACATTCGGGCTCGACCGGATTGTTGAATTGAATAATTCCGGGAATAAATTCAAAAAGGACAAGAAAAGAAACATTGCTTCACTGTTTCGAAATGTTATCGGAATAAATGCTTCAGGGCATAACAAACCGGAAGAAATAGAGCTTCATTGCAATCTGTTTCAAGGAAACTTACTCAAAACATTGCCACTTCACACTTCGCAGAAAGTGATCAGCGAAACCACCGACAAAATTATCATGACCTACAAATTGGTGATCAACTTTGAACTAAAGCAACGGTTGCTGATGATGTCAACCCAGGCGAAAGTTGTAAAACCAATCAGCTTGAAAAACGAGATGGAAGAAATGCTGGCCGAAGCACAAAATCTATATAAAAATGATTGAGGGACAAGTTTTGGCATAGTGGGGCAATAGCTTTGTAGAATTAGAAAGAAAAATCGGTAAAAAATATTTTTAAGTTAAACCATTTTAAATCATATTCATTATGTCAGACGATGAAAACGGAGAACCCAGTAAACTCAATGAATACCATAAAATGAGGAACAAAGCCGCAATGAAAGAAGTTCAGGAAATGATGAAGCATCCTTTTTCACTTGAACAGGCAAAGGCTCAGTCAGCAAGAATAAAGGATCAAATGATGCGAGCCGGTATGCCGAAAAAATCAATGAAAGTATCAGATTACAAGCAATTGATCAGAGTACTTCCGTTTATGGAGCAGGCATTTGATGTTAAAAGAAGTCACTGGGAAAATTTAGTCTCAAGCGATATCCTTGATATTATTTTTGTTGAATATGCTGACCAAAATCAAATGACTTCATCTGGCAGTGAAAAATCTCATTCAAAACCCAATGATGCGACAGTTACCATATCAAGGTTTGAACTATTTAATGACCAAGCCATTGATTTATTGCTTATCAAAGTGCTAATGTGGGGTTATCCAACGAAAGGAAGAGGGAAAAACATTGAAAACATTTTTAAAAACACAAACTTCACTAAATTGAAAGAGGATCTATTCAAGTATGGGAAAAAGGGAACCATCGCGATTGATGAAATAAGGGAATTGCTAAAAATGAAAGGACTTGGTTTTTCCACTTTATCTAAATTTCTATATTTCATGCGGCTAAAGATAGATTCTTATCGTGCCCTTATTTTAGATCAAAGAGTCATTAGTGCATTAACCTCAGGTAAATATAGTGATACTGGAATAGAGGAATTTCAAAACCTTAAATACGAAAATGCCATTGATTATTACCTTAAATATTTGACTTTTTCTCATCAGCTTGCAGATCAATTACAGGCCGAACCCGACCAGGTTGAAATGTTTTTTTTCGAGTATGGCAGGAACTTAAAGGGAATGGTCCCAATGAACTAAAGCAACGATTACTGATGATATCAACCCAGGCAAAGGTTGTAAATCCGATTGACCTGAAGAATGAGATGGATGAAATACTGGCAGAAGCACAAATCTGTATAAAAATGATTAAGGGACACGTTTTGGCATAGTGGAGCATTCTTTTTATGACAGTAAGTTTTAATCAGGCGAAAATGAAACCACTATCAGTTTCATATATTTTTAAAAAATGATTTTATTATGAATGAGTTACTTAATATGAGTGCTAAAGAATATTATCAACAAACATGTGACGTTGATGTGTCAAAGTTGCCAATTGGAGTTTGTGATATGATAGCAAGTTTATTCTTGGAAGGAAATTATTTTAAAGAAGAAGAGCTGAAGCAAATATTCGAACAACATAAAATACAATGGTCCAATCAGGAATTATCCGAATAAGAAAATTTGTAGATGCTACAAAATCAATAATAACAATATAAGCAACAGTTGCTAATGATGTCAACTCAGCCAAAGGTTGTAAAACCAATTAGCCTGAAGGACGAAATGCAAGAAATGCTGGCCGAAGCGCAAAATCTATATTAAAAATGATTGAGTGACAAGTTTTGGCATACAAGAAATATAGTTTTGTAAATAATATCTAAATCTAAAATTGATAGACATGAAAGAAGAAGAAATTAAAGAACAGGAAGAATCGGGCATTTTTATAAGTGAAAAAACTAAGTATATCACAAGTTTTTTTGAAAAAACGAGTAAGAAAAAAATTGAAAATTATTGCCTGACTAGGCTGTGGCATCGACTTGACAACGATGAAATAAAAATAATTCCCCAGCAATACGTCAATATAAATCCTGAAAAATATGCCCTAACTGATGTTTACTTACCTCAGTTCAAAATTCATATCGAAGTAAATGAACCTGCACATTACCTGTCACAAGTGAAAATTGAAGAAGACAAGCTAAGAAAATTTGAGATAGAAAATCAGACAGGACATAAACTCTATACAATTGATTGCAGAAAAGAACTATCTCAAATCCATCAGCAAATTGACACCATCGTATCCGAAATTAATGATAGAATTTCTGAGCAAAAATCTAATGGAACTTTTAAACCATGGCAACCTGATATAGAGAAGAATCCAGACTATTGGAAACAAAAGAAAGTCATATCATTAGAAGACGAAATTTCACTCACAAATATTGAAGATATTTGCAAATTGTTTAATGCTGATTTTAATAAAACAAAACGCGGTTTTCTTAGACGTGGCGCACTTGTACACCCCAAAAATTCAAACTACTTACTTTGGTGGCCCGCTGAAAGGGCAAGACAAGGTTGGCATAACAAACTTAGTCAAGATGAATTTACAATTACAGAAACCCATGAAGACGAAGACAAACGTAAAAAACATTTTCACGACTACTATAATACAGGACAAATAAGAATTGTTTTTTTTCATAATAAGGATATTCTCGGGTTGACAAGTTATAAGTTTAAGGGGTTATATTCTTATGACTCTGAACAAAGTAAACCAGAAATTGGGACTGTATGGAAGAGGATTAGTGTAAAAATGAGTATTCAACTTGAAGACGATTAATAGTAAATGGAACTTAATAAGAATTTTGAAAAGGCTTAGATCATGTGCATTATCGAAACTTTGTTCGTTTATGTAAATTCATTGCTATATAGGACAATTTTTGGCTTTAAGAAGTATGAACTTAGTTAAATACATTTATCATGGAAAAAATAATCCCTTTCAAAAAAGCCGATTACAGCGACGACGGCACTCATATCACTTCGGACAAGTTCATTATGGAGCTTCAGACTGAATGGGAGGAGGCTTTTCACAACCAATTCAATCCCTATTTTGCAAATGTTATTGAAGGTCATCCTTCGGCTATGCTCCGTCTGACCAAATATATGGCGTGTGACGAGGATGATTCAAATACTGATTTCGGCATGGAATTGATTGACGGTGAAATTGACATTGACACCAACCTGGCAATTGAAAAGTTCGGCAAAACACAGACTGTGTATGCGATCGGCTCCCAGCTTCATGACGATGAAGATAATCCTCTGTTTTTAATCAAAAATGAAAATCTGTCGGAAGAGATTCTGGTTCTGAAATATATAGCCGATGATGAGGATTTCGAAGGATCTGAAACATTTCCAGTTCCTTCCGGAGAAACAGTAAAACTATGTGGATAGCAAGTAAATCAGGATTTTATTCTATTGTACAAACTCGCGACAACAAAAGGCTTTTGATGGTTCGGGCTCGGGCCGAAAAGGATCTCATCAACCTAAAAAACAATGTTTTCGCATTGAAAAATCATGAAATTCATTTCACCCCTGATGCCGACTACCGTTTTAGGTTGATAGTGACACGGGATGAACTGCATGAATTAATGCAATTTCTCTCAGAAGAAATCGACTACCCCAATTTCAAGGACAAAATACATGAAACACCTGACCAAAAAGATAAACTGACTTATTACAGCAAAATTTGGTCAACCATGTATGACTATCAAAATAAATCATGCCCATAATTCCTCTCCATTCTGCCCCAATCCGTTCCGTAGAAGTTCGCAAATTTGTGCGCGAACGAATTGATTTTCCGCTGACAGATGAACAATGGCTAATGATTGACGCGGCGATGGGTGAATACTGGAACCACCGGATAAAAGGCTCGTGGATTGGAAACGAAGATGTGGCTGGCTTTATTTTCAGGCACTGCGAACAGGAAAAGATGCTGATTTCGTGGGAGCGGGTATTAGAAATCACCAATCAAATCTGGGTTTATCTGGAAATGAAAGGAAGATTGGTAGATCTGAAAGTCATTTGCCTCGCGCCAACAAAATGACTACAAATGACTACAAATGACCTAATAACCATCAACGACAGCATACCCTTTTGGAACCTGGAATTTGGAACCTGAAACTTCTTACAGCGTCACTCCAGTTTTGAAAATTGAAATTTCCTTGAACCCGCTTTCTTCGTGCCGTAGTTTTTTCCCTGAAGAAACTTCGATGATGAACTGTATAAATTCTTCGAGCAACTGGTCCATCGTTTTGTCTTCGAGCAACTGACCGGCATTGAAGTCGATCCAGTTTTTCTTTTTATTGAACAACGCTGAGTTGGTCGAAATTTTCATGGTCGGTACAAAACTGCCAAACGGAGTTCCTCTTCCGGTGGTAAAAAGTACGAGTTGACATCCGCTGAAACCCAATGCTGATGAGGCAACCAGATCGTTGCCCGGAGCCGACAATAAATTCAGTCCTTTTACTTTGATCGGTTCTGCATATTTCAACACATCCATCACGGTTGCCGTTCCACCTTTTTGGGTACAACCCAGCGACTTGTCTTCGAGCGTTGAAATGCCACCCTGTTTATTTCCGGGCGATGGATTTTCGTACACCGGCAAATCGTGCTGCAAGTAATATTCCTTGAAATCGTTGATCAGGCTCACTGTTTTGTCGAATGTTGCCTGGTCTTTTGCCCGTGCCATCAGCAACGTTTCGGCGCCAAACATCTCCGGAACTTCTGTCAGAACAGTGGTTCCGCCCTGTGCGATCAGAAAATCGGAGAAGGCGCCGACCAGCGGATTGGCTGTAATTCCTGAAAAACCATCCGATCCGCCACATTTCAACCCAACTTTCAGTTCAGAAAGCGGAATGGCTTCGCGACGATCGTTTTTCATTTGCGCATAAATTTCTTTCAGAATTTCAACTCCGGCTTCAACTTCATTATCCACTTCCTGAGCCACCAGAAATTTAATCCGTTCAGGATCGTAATCGCCGATTACCTTTTTAAGTTGCGAAATCTGATTGTTTTCGCAGCCCAAACCGAGCACCAAAACTCCACCGGCATTCGGGTGATTGATGATGCCGGCCAAGGCTTTTTGCGTATTCTTATGGTCGTCGCCCAACTGCGAACAGCCGTAATTGTGCTTGAAAACTTCAATGGCGTCAATGTTTTCAGGATTAACTTCTTTCTGAAAAAGATTGATGATTTGCTGAGCCTGACCGTTTACACAACCTACCGTTGGAACTACCCATATTTCGTTTCGTATTCCTGAATTTCCATTGCTGCGGCGGTATCCGTTGAAAGTTAAAGTGCGTTTTGAATACCTGATTTCGTTCAGC
>DAITNH010000223.1:0-9401 GCA_036834745.1 Prolixibacteraceae bacterium | reverse complement strand
CCTGAGGCTTGATATGTCGATAAAAATTGAAGGAAATCTCCGGTCGGTCAAACCCATGCACAGTTACTGGACGATCGGTGTATATAACCTCACCGGAAGAAGCAATGCCAATTCTATTTTCTTTTTATCAGAAGAAGGCAAATTACGTGGCTATAAATATTCAGTCATTGGAGTACCTATTTTTACGATTTCATGGAACTGGAAACTGGGGAATTATGAGAACAATTAAAATTTCGACATGGATATTTACTCTGGGAATTTTAACAACCTCCTGTATAGAACGTTATTTCCCCGAATCGGAAACTAATTTTATTCCGAAATTGGTTATCACCGGCTCCATTTCTGCCGATGAAGGCGATCAGGAAGTTGTAATTTCCGAATCGTCCTCACCTGAGATTCCTGTATTTAGTCCAGTATCAGGATGTAACGTGTTTGTTGAAGATGAAAAGGGCAATCGTATCCCTTTTTATGAATCTGGCGAAACCGGGTATTACCGCGGAAAATTTGAAGGTCCTTTGGTGATTGTTGGTTCCCGCTACAGGTTATCAGTTAAAACACCTTTAGGTAAACAAATGCTAAGTAAATATGAAGAGTTAATGCCATGTCCGGTAGTTGATTCTGTTTATTATGAATTGCAATCAAAACCGACGACTGATCCTGATAAAAGAGAGAATGGGCTGCAATTTTATGTTGATTTTAAAGGCAATGAGAATTACGGGAATTTCTTTCGCTGGCAACTGATCGAAACTTTTGAATATCATTCAACCTGGCCATTGGATAGATGGCTGGATTGGGATGGTGTCCACGATTTGACCAAGCCCGATTATTCTAACTTTATATGCTATAAAACCGATGTACTGAATGATATTTTTGTGTTGTCAACAGATGGTTTCAGTCAGAACAACTTTTCCAAATACAAGCTGCATTTTGTAAAAGATCAAATCCAGAAGTTACAGCACAAATACAGTTTATTGGTCAGACAATACTCACTTACAAAATCAGCATATAATTATTGGGAAAATATCCGCAAAAACAATCAGGAGTCTGTCGATCTTTTCGGGCGACAACCGGCCAATGTAAAAGGAAATATTTACAATTTAAATGATACTACAGATTTGGCATTGGGATACTTTTCTATTTCCACCACAAGAGCAAAGCGCATCATGATAAGTTCTGTTCAGGGTCTGAAATTTGATAAGGTTTATCATTGTAAGGCATTGGTGATTGATGGCCCTATTCCAACTGACGAACGGCCATTTTATTTTGCCATCGATTATGACCCGAACGGAGTTAGATATGTTGGTCGTGCCGGAGCTGAATGTATTTTTTGTACCATGCTGGGCGGAACAACTGAGAAACCAACCTATTGGGATAAGTAAACTGATTGAGATGAAACTGCAAAAATTAATTATACCGTTTATCTTAATACTCCCGATGGTTTTTGCTTCCTGTATTGATCGTTTTTACATGAATGGATCCGGAACAGGTTTTACTCCTAAATTAGTGATAGAAGGAATAATCACAACGGATGGCGAAATGCAGGAAATCGTTATTTCTGAATCTGCTCCGACTGATAAACCGGAGTTTTCGCCTTTGTCGGGCTGCAATGTCAGGGTTGAAGATGATCATGGAAACAGTATCTCGTTTCACGAATCAATTGCCGGTCATTACCGTGGAATAATCAATAGAAATTTTATCAACGTTGGTTCTCATTATCGTTTGACTTTACAAATACCCGATGGCAAACAGTACAAGAGCAACTACGAAGAATTAATGCCATGTCCGGAAATTGACTCTGTTTATTATGAGTTGAAATCAAAACCAACAAAAGATTCAGAAGTACCGGAAAATGGGCTTCAATTTTATATCGATTATAAAGGCAATCAAAATTCCGGACATTATTACAGGTGGAAACAGGTGGAAACTTATGAGTACCATTCAACCTGGCCCATAACCAGATATATGGACCAATATGGTGAACACCAACTGAGAAGGGCGGATTATTCATTTTTTACATGTTACAAAACAGAGGAGTTAAGAGATATCTTTACTCTTTCAACCTTGAGATTAACTCAAAACAGCTATAAAAGGTATGCTTTACATTTTGTAAATGACCATACACAGAGATTGATGCATAAATATAGTGTGTTGGTAAAACAATATTCACTTACAGAATCGGCTTACAATTTCTGGAATAACCTTCGGAAAAATAATAAGGAGGCAGATGATTTGTTTGAAAAACAACCAGCTATGGTTAAAGGCAATATTTATAATGTTAATGATTCATCAGAAGTTGTTTTGGGATATTTTGGAGTGTCCTCGGTTTCAGCAAAGAGGATAATTGTCCCGGGTGTTTCCGAATTGGCATTTAGTGAAGTCCATTATTGCACTGTCACACCACCACCCGAAGGGCCATTACCTGAAGAAAGACCTCTTTATTGGGCACAAGGTATTGATCAATACGGAGAACCATTTTGGGGATACGGTGATTCAGAATGTTTTATTTGTACATTGCTGGGTGGAACTACCCAGAAACCACCTTACTGGGACAAACAATGAAAAAATTTGAATTCATATATTATAGTTTACTTAGTGTCCTGATTATTTCAGGCTGTATTAATACGACTCTGGCACAGCCAAAAATTACAGTCAATGAAGCAAAGCAACTGGTTGAAAAAACAGTTTTATTAACCGATAGGGAAATATATTGTGTTAATGAGGATGTTTTATTTTCTGCCTTTAATGTTTCAATTTCGGCTATGCGAAAAGCTGATTGGAGTAATGTATTATACATTGAACTGATATCACCGGATGGAGAATCAATCGCCCGGAGAAAATGTACTTACAACGAAGTTGGTACGACTGGTACTTTGAGAATCCCCAATAATGTATTGACTGGCAATTATTACCTGAGAGCCTATACCCGTTGGATGCGTGATTATTCTCCTTACAGTTATTTCTATAAAATGATCAGGGTGATTAACCCTTTTCGTGCTGAATTGCTTGAATCCACGGGAAATACAGTAATTAATGAATCCGAAATAAAGTCAACTTTTGACAATTCCACTGATTTTCTTTTAAAAACTGAAAGAAAAATATATAATAAACGGGAAATGATAAATCTGGAAGTTTCAGTTTCAAATGCTGATGGGTTGGCTGATAAATTTGTTCTTTCTGTGATCCCTAAAGGAACAGATACCCAGTTGATCCCTGATCTGACAGTCCTGCAGGAGCTAAAGTTTACACCTGATTATATACCGGAAACCCGTGGCCTTTCTATTTCAGGAAAGGTAGTCAATGAGGTTGATTCACTACCGTTGCAATATACGCTTGTTGGATTAACCATTTTTAAAGAAATTCCGGAGAACCGGAATATATTAACAAACGAAAAAGGACAATTCTTTTTTGATCTCTCCAGGCTTGAAGGCGAATTTGAAGTTTTTATTTCTGCAAAGTCAAAGGGGAATCAAGCGCCAATGATTTTAATTGATAATGATTTTTCAACTCAGAAAATTGAGTTGCCTTTTGTGATGGTTGATTTATCGGAAGAATCGAAAAAACTATACCAAAGTCTTTCATTTAATAGCCAGATTCAGGAACTTTACAGGCAACAAAAAGTTGAGGATGAACTGAACTCTTTTCAATCTGATTCTTCATTCTATGGTAAGCCAGACTTTGTTCTCAGGATGAAAGATTACATTGCATTGCCAAGCATTAAAGATTATATCTATGAACTGTTACCTCAAGTGGGAATCCGGCATGATGGAAAAAAGACCACTCTGAAAGTGCTCGGAGCTTATTCTGATTTGACTGTGCATGATCCGTTGGTTTTGGTGGATATGGTGCCCATTTTCGACATTGACCGGGTATTGGCAGTACAACCTGATAAAATTGAACGGATAGAAGTAGTATCAATTCCTTATGTACGCGGTGATATTGTTTTTGGCGGGATTGTCAGCATGTTTTCAAAAAAAGGTGATTTGGCAGGGATTGATCTCCCTTCTACCGGACGGTTTCTTAATTATAATATGCTGAATACTGTTTCGACTCAGGTTGCTCCTGTTTTAGAAGACCACCGAATTCCTGACCTTCGGAATTATTTGTATTGGAATCCTGATTTGAAACTGAACGGAACGGAACCTACAACAATCTCCTTTAAAGCTGGCGACAGTTCGGGCGATTATCAAATCGTGGTTCGTGGCATTGATAAAACCGGAAAGGTAAAAGTGGCAACTTCCGAAATCAAGGTGAAATAGTACACTCATGGCGATCCGATCTAATGATTTTTGACTCTGCAGGTTTTTATGAGTAAGAATATTTACTGATTATTCGGGAGCTCTGTACCGGCCGGACAGGCGGACATGTGACAAATAAAAAACAAATTATAAACATATGCCTTACTCAATAAATATGACGCTCTGTAGTTATCCCAACCCAACTTTTACAATTGATCCTTCTTAATCTCTCTATATCTCAATAAAGTTTAAAGGCCAAATGTTCAGTTACCTTAGGTGTAACCATAACCTAAAAGAAGGCCGTCTCAAGATGAATTGAGACGGCCTTCTTATAATAGATTTTATTGGAATCAGAATTTATCCCAGAAAATTTTTGTAGTAATTAAATCGCCACCAATAGCTGTTGAAGCAGCTTTATAGTTGACAGCATTTAATGTTTGCTCGTTAACAGGGAAAGTAAAACGTACAGGAATATCACTATACTTTGTAGCGTCTTCAGGTAAATTAAATGTTGGATGGTCTAATCTCCTCCATGTAGTATAACCTTCAACACCACGTGTATAGGATGCTAACCATGATTGTAACCCAATTTTTTGTTTCCATGTTCCGGTTGCAGTTGAATAAGCTACATTCGTTTTTGCCAAATAAGCATCAACATCGCTTACACCCCAGAAATCAAAAGAAGCTTTGATCCCTTTATTATACCATGATTCTGCTGTTCCACCTACACTGTAACCTCTTTCAGCTGCCTCTGCCAAATAAAAGCAAATTTCAGTATAAGTCATCATAATACCTGGAAAGTCAGGAGTCTGTATTACATCTGAAATATGGGAAAATTGAGAGAATGAGTTTGAAAACCCATACTTTCCACCTACATAGTTGCCATTATATTCTGTGAAGTAGGCTGGACGACGTGGATCTTCCAATGTATTCATAATATCCACAATGGTATTAGCTGGTACAAAGTCATGACGACCAGTTGCAATTAAATCAGCATACAATTGGTTGTAATTTGGCGATGATGTCATATATTGAATTAAACAATCATCATCATTGGAAGAAAAGGCTTTGCCAGCGGCAGCTTCAATAGATGATTTTGCCAAAGCATTGTCGGCATCTGCTATTGTTATAGCCATTCTAACTTTCAATGAGTTCCCAAACTTAATCCATGAGGCAGCGTCTCCACCATAATACAAGTCGGCTGAACCAAAACTGCCTGCACTTGTGTTCAGTTTTGCCAATGCATTGTTTAACCGTGTAAACAAATCCTTATAAATATCAGATCCGGCATCATATTTCGGATAAACATTCTCAATATTTAAAGCATCGGTGTAAGGAACGGAACCGAATACATCCACTAAATGTGAATAAACATAAACATTCATCAATTCAATGATTTGTAACCTGTTTTGCTTAGCAGCTGTTTCAGAAGCAATTACTTCAGTTGCTTCAATGATTTTGCTGGCTTCTTTCAGATCAGTTAATACCCTAAGATACATTCTAAAATAAATATTGGTCGAAATGTTCCGGGTAATCAAATCATAGTTGGCTTCATCAATATAGGTTGTTTCTGTCCAATATTGAGACATCAATTTGAAAATATTGATGTTTACATTCGTGTTGTTCGTATAATCAGCCAATTCTTTCTGAGCATTCGAGAAAAGTGGTTCTCCTGCTACAATCGCAGGAGATTTCTTGTCAGTGTTGAAATCTTCAAATTTATCTGTACAACCAGTAAAGGCCGAGATAAAGACAATGATTATTAGATATAATACTTTTTTCATAATAAATTCCTTTTAAAATTGTAGATTGAGCGTAAATCCGAAATTTCTGGTTGCCGGCATTACACCACTTTGCCAACCCTGGATGTTACCAGAACTTTGACTAGCTTCGGGATCAGCATGAGGCAAATTTTTTGATAAAATCCATAAATTTGATCCAACAAAACTAATTGAGGCATTGGATAAATATAGTTTGCTTATCAAACTTTTAGGCAGATCATAAGTTAATGTCAATTCCCTTAATTTAACGTAAGAAGCGTCATATACGAATCTTGCATTTGGATCAACAGCCCAACCGATAGCACCATAGGTTTCTTCACTTACACGTGCCCAGTTAACAGATCCGTCAGCTAACACTCCAGGATTAAGTGTACCTCCACTAGTCGGAGCATAACCACCTTCCTTTGTTTTCTTGGTTGGATCATTCCAAACGATAGCATTCCGTTTTGGATTTCCCAGATCATTCAAACCGGCAGTTTCTTCATACAAACCAGTTCCCATACCATACCACAAGTCGAGTGAGAATATATCACCACCTTTTTGTATATCAACCAGGAAACTAAGAGTAATATTTTTGTATTTGAAAGCATTGCTAATACCGCCTGTCCAATCCGGATTGATATTTCCAATTACTTTATCGTTGGTCGAAGTTTTTAAATAACGACCATTTGCAGGGTTAATTATTTTACCGCCATTGTCATGATACTGGAAGTCAGAACCTTTGATTGTTCCATAAGCTTCACCAACGGTAGCATTAACAGATACACCACCTTGCAAACTACCTAACAGGAGGTTGGTAACTTTGTTTCCAGCTTCATCAGTATATAATGAAATAACCTTGCTTGCGTTTGCAGCCCAATTTACGCGAATATCCCATTTAAAATCTTTTGATTTAACAGGAGTACCCAACAATGATAATTCGATACCTTTGTTTTCGATTTCACCAGCATTTACCCATTTGGAAGCAAATCCTGTAGCATACGATACCGAAACCGGCATTAATTGGTCAAACGTATTGTTTTTATAAACTGCCAAATCAAATCCAACCCTGCGATTAATGAAATTCATTTCCAATCCAGCCTCCAAAGCTCTTTGGCGTTCAGGTTTTAAGTTGGAATTATTTTTGGTATTTGGAACAGTTACCAATGAATTTCCACTAAAAGGTGCATTACCTACATAAACATCTTTAACACTTAAAGCAGGTGCGCTGCTACCTACTTCTGCAAAATTCATTCTCACTTTTCCCAATGATAACCAGTCAGCTTTAATCAGATTGGAGAAGATCATGCTGGCTGACACTGATGGATAATAATATGAATTGTTTGCTGCAGGAAGGGTAGATGACTGATCCCTACGCATAGTTGCATCCAGAAAGTAGGTGTTGTTATAGCCTAACGATAAACTACCAAAGATACCGTTTACTCCAACCTGAGCAAATGATTCTTCAGGTGGAAGCATTGGATCAACACTATTGCTTAAAGCATATACATTGGCAACTGATAAACCATTATTTGTTGAAGCAAATACATTCTCTGCCTTAGTCCTGCGGATATTTGTTCCGGCCATGGCAGTCATATCTAATTTTTCTGTAATTTTTTTGTGGTAATTTAACAGGAAATCAATATTTGTTTCAGTGAAAGCCCTTGTAAAACGGCTGTAACCTGAAGTAACATCATTCCTGCCTACACCAAATTCGCCTGCACCAGATCCAACAGCTTTGCGTTCTTCCTGTAACTCATTATAAGTATCAATGGCGAAACGTCCCATGGCTTTAAGATCGCTGGTGATGTCCCAATCCAGTTGAGTATATGCAATCAAACGACTTCTGGTGTCCGTTTCATAGTTCTGGTAACGTACCCAATATGGATTATCCCAATATGCCGGAGCAAGATTATCATGTGCTGCCGGATTCCAGGTAACATTGCGATTGGTCGTTTCATACATGGTTTTTTGCATACCAAGATCAATATTTGTCTGATACCATTGACGGAAAGAAGACATGATATTGTCAGAATATCCTGTTGATGGTCTTCCTGTTCCATCGGTAACAACAAAGTTCACCGAGGTGGTTACTTTTAAATTGTCCAGAATTTTGTGAGATCCGTTGAATAATGCATTATTCTTGGTTAAAATACTGTTAGGCATTACACCTTTCTGGTCATAATAAGTATACGAAAAACGATAAGTTGTTTTATCGTCACCACCTGAAACTTCTATATTATTTGAAGTACCAACACCTGTGTTGAAAAAGGATTCAGGTCCGTTGGCACCTGCAACCCATGGAGTTGCTTTCATATAATTAGGCGATGCAGGATCCAATGCATCCCACTGATAAACCATCACACTTGGATCGAATTTTTGACCACGGGAAGCATCTTCATAGTAGGGTACAGTATAATCTGTAACTCCATCACCATTTACATCAGCGTAATATTCAAATCCAGGATATATACTGCCATCATCTCCACCACTATAGTAAGCTTTTCCATAACCTGCCCCGGCTTCCGACTGGTATTTGGGGAATGTGCTTTTGTCAATATTACTCAAAGTTAAATTTGTACTTAATCTAACTACCGGAGCTTTTAATCCAGATGCCTTCCCCTTTTTTGTTGTAACTAAGATGACACCGTTTGTGGCACGTGAACCATATAATGCGGACGCAGCAGCACCTTTCAGAACGCTGATTGATTCAATATCATTGGGATTGATATCGGCGGCAGCATTCCCATAGTCATAACCATTACGTCCGGTTAATTGGCCTGAATTGTTGGTGTTAGAGTTGTCAACAGGAACTCCATCAACAACGAAAAGAGCTTGGTTGTTACCGGTCAAAGAAGAAGATCCCCTGATAATCACATTGGTAGAACCACCAAAATTGGTATTGTTTTTTACCTGGATACCAGATACCCTACCAGAAAGTGAAGTAACAAAGTTGTCATTTTTTACATTGTTTATTTCTTCACCGCTTACTGCCTGAACAGCATATCCCAACGATTTTTTATCGCGGGTTATACCCAAAGCAGTAACAACTACTTCTTCAACACCAATTGTTTCAGATTCCAATTGAATATTGAAAACTGTTTGTGTGCCAACAGCAACTTCCTTGGTTGCCATACCCACAAAAGATAATACCAAAGTTTTGGCATCTTGTGGAACTTTCAACCGGAAAATACCGTCCATGTCGGTAATTGTTCCTAAGGTAGTTCCTTTAACAGAAACAGATACTCCAGGTAGGGACCCTCCGTCGTCAGCAGAAGTCACCTTGCCTGAGATCTCTTTGGTTTGGGCCATGAGGACCTGCAAACCAATTGCAAAGAATGCAAGAAATAGCGCGATTTTTTTCATGTAAATAAATTTAAATTAAACAGCATTTATTTATAAATAA
>DAITNH010000222.1:0-9516 GCA_036834745.1 Prolixibacteraceae bacterium | reverse complement strand
TCAGTTCAGAATTACTTTCCGGACAAAGGAATTATCCTTGGTAGTCAATCGGAGAAGATAAATTCCTTGACTTGCACCTTCCTCTTTCAAATTGATTTTAACCGGATTTCCTTTCATGAGGTACTGATTGTTCAGAATAGTTGAAATCAATTGTCCCTGAAGATTGAATAAGCAAAGTGTGACAGGTGAATTGAACGAATCGCCTGAAATGATTATTTCTCCTGAAGTCGGGTTAGGGAAAAGGCTAAATCCATCATTAGCAACATTTTTTAAAGCTTCAGTTCCGTTAGTCAATACCTTTTCGATGCTGACATTATCGAGGTAAACATTACCAGTAAACTTGCCCATTCCAAAACCGAAGCGACAGTTGGGATCGCTTGCCTGAGCCATTTTTACTGTCCACGAGAATTTTTGTTTTGTTGCGGTTATGGCTTTTACGGTAGAATAGTAGTTTCCATAGTCGGAATGGTTTTTCGAAAGGAAAACATCCATCGAATTTGGATTGTCGGCCCACGCGTCGAAAGTAATGAGATAAGTGACGTCTTTCACCAATGGAATTCCCACTTGCTGATCGACGATGTGCCAGTAGGCTGTACCTGGCTGTGTTACATTAATTTTATAAACACCGTCAACAACCGTCCCGGTAGCTTTCCATTGTGTATTTTGGAAAAACCAATTGCCCCAGCCGTTAAGGCCCTGACTGAAATCGCCGTTTAGGATCAGTTCATTTTTTTTTTTTTGAAACCCGGAATCAGGATGGTGTTCTTTGAAATGTCTATTGTTAAGGGATTGGCGGAACCTACATGCAGCCATTTATCAAATTCATAACCTTCTTCAGGTTTAGCCGTCAGCGTAACCATTGTTCCTTCAGGATAAGAAGCCAGTTGGGGCGATACATCAACGGTTCCGCCGGTTGCAGGTTCAATATTCAAAGAGAATGTCCCTTCCGATTCCTGTAATTGATAAACTCTGACATAATCGATGTAAAATTTGTGCGGAAGTTTTGTGTCGTCGATTCCCTGCTTTCCGCCCCAACTGCCGCCATACGCCAGATTCAGTATCATGTAAAACATTTTATTGAAAGGCCAGACTTTTGGATCGTCAGAATTTTTCGTATATGTGTGAAATAATTTGTCGTCGCCATACCATTCCAGTTTGGTTGGCGACCAGATTAAAGTGAATTTTATAAACCGGCTGTATGGTTGAGCAGTAAACACAGAAGTTCCCGAACTTTGATGACCACTTCCGTTTGTACCTTCAAAATGCGCGTTAAAATGTAATTTAGAAGGATCAAAACCCACGTATTCCATGATGTCTATTTCTCCGCTTTTGGGCCATCCACCGTATTCGCTGTCGGTTGGCATCATCCAAATGGCTGGCCAGGTCCCTTTTCCGGTGGGTACTTTGGCACTGAATTCAAACTTGCCATAAAGCCAGTCGCCTTTGTACCTCGATACCAAACTTGCCGAGGTATAGGCAGCCCCCTGAAAAGGTTCTTTGCGTGCTTCAAGTATCAGAACGGTATCCTGAATACGGGCATTCTCCCTGCGTTTATAGGTATAATACTGCAATTCGGCATTGCGTATTTTGCCGACTTCGTAATCCCATTTTGTGCTGTTGGGCAAACCCGGAGTGTTGAATTCGTCGCCCCACACTTTTACATATTTCTGTGGAAAGGATTGAAAAGCAATGCAAAGAATAAAAAGGGAAAAGATTAGCTTTTTCATTTTTTTTTCATTTCGGTTAAGTCTGTCAAATTTAGCAAGAATACCCACGTTGACAACATGCCGAAAACAAATTTCAAGTGATCATGGTTTTGGTATGGTTTAACGTTGAAACACCCGCACGTAATCAACTTCAAGCGTGTGCGGAAATTTGCTGTCATCAATCCCGAATTTTCCGCCCAAACCGCCACCAATGGCCACATTCAGAATCAGATGAAACGGTTGGTCAAATGGCCATGCATCAGATCCGGAGTGGTTGTTTTTGAATGTGAAATAATGAATGCCATCAACATAGCTTCGGATTTCGTTTTCGTCCCATTCGGTGGTATAAATGTGAAATTCACTTGTGGCTGTTGGTAATCCTATCTTTTTCCCCACTTGTGTCCCGATCATGTGATTAAATTTCCCGGTATGCACAGTCGAGAATACTGTATCAGGATCGAATCCAACATGTTCCATAATATCTATTTCACCGCTTTTAGGCCATCCGCCATAAGTATTGTCCGACGACAACATCCAGATGGCTGGCCAAGTGCCATTTCCTGAAGGCAGTTTTGCCCTGACTTCAACCTTGCAGTATTTCCAGTCGCCTTTGCTTTTGGAGGTCAACCTTCCGGAGGAATAATTTTTACCTGAAGTTGGCTCCTGACGGGCGGTGATTTTTAGAGTACCATCGCTAAGCTGTGTATTTTGCAGATTGGCTACATTGTACCATTGCGCTTCGTTGTTTCCCCAACCGTATGTATTTCCACGGGTGTCGTAATTCCATTTGGTCGAATCCGGCAGCCCGGTGGTGTTAAATTCATCCACCCAAACCAGTTTCCAATTTGGATTTTGTTTCTTTTCAGCTGCTTTCTTTAGCAGGAGTTCGGGTTCGTCGGTAGTGATATAATCAATGTCGCGGGCAAGAAAATAGTCCATCAGTAAAGGATCATTTACAGTCCATGCATTTGTTTCAATTCCGGCTATATGAGCATTGCTAATCCAATTGGCGTCATTTTTAAAAACGTTGAAATGATAATCCGCTCCGGATATTCCATCTGCATTTAGCTGGACTGGTGAAACATTCCCACCGAGGAACATTGTTTCTGCAGAAGGGTCTATACGAACTATTTCTTTCAGAATGTCATAATCGAAACTAATGTAGGTGATCCAAGGTTGCGCGCGCATTTTATTTACTTTCGCAACAGCTTTTTGAGCCAGAAGCAGCGAACGTTCCTTGCTGATTTGCGATGGTTTTAATTCAAGAATCAGGCGGGTTTTCTGCTGTCTCATTCCAATTTTCAGATACTTATAGAGGGTTGGAAGAACTTCCCCGTTTTTTAACCGATATTTTTTCAGGCCTGAATATTTTGTTTTTTCGATGTGCATACCTTCATAAACAGGGTCGTGGTTAAGCACCAAAACTCCGTCGGCAGTTAGTTGCACGTCGAACTCCGATCCGGCAACTTGCAGACTAATAGCCTTTTTTAACGAAGCGATTGAGTTCTGAGGTAGTCCGTCTTTCTTCCATGCTCCGCGGTGGGCAACAACACTATTTTTCAGAAAATTATACTGATTTACTGAACCAGAGGTTTGCGCGGTTGATGGCTGGATGAATATCAGGAAAATGAAAATGGCAGGAAGAAGAAATATTGTTCGCATCATTTTTCAGGCTTTAGTGTTTATAAAATAAATGTGAGCAACTCCGGAAGTCTATTTGCCTCCATAGCTGCCCACATTTCTTATTCTTCAAAAATATACATATTTACTATTCCAGTTACAGTGAACTGGGATTATTTTAGCCACCAGGGAATTTCGTTAATTCCATCATACCCACCATACTGCTCGTCAACCGCCTTTTGATAATTTACCAGGTTCGTTGTCAGTTCACTAGTCGGGTACTTCCAACGTTTAGGATATACATTTTTATCGTCAGGATTCATACTGGTAGCCGGATCCAGAGGGAAATCAGGATAACCTGTCCGGAGGAAATTCCGATAAGCATCTCCACTTCCCTGAAAGAAATCCAAAAGATACCTTTGCATCCATATTTGCTGCAAACGTTCTGTTTTGGTCCCAGTGGTTTTATAGGCTGCTTCACCTGTAAAATAAACATCTATATAGGATTGGGTAATGGCCATTCCATGTAGATTTGCCGGTATCGCCGTAACAACTGGTAGGTCCTTATAATATTTAAGTATTGCTTTTACCCCGTTTTCGTAGTAATCCTTAGCATTTCCTGTAACCCAGCCTTCTTCTATCGCTTCGGCAATAATGAAACATTGTTCGGAATAGGTAAATTTAAGCATAGGGTCGCCGGCTCTTGGGATTGTATAACGTTTGTTTATTAAAGAATATTTACCCGCTGCATTATTACCGGCCAGCTTGTCAGAAGATAATTCTGTGGGGGCACCTTCATAAGCCGCAAAATCACCTTCCAGTTTACCACCATCAATCAGGAATTTGGCAGGCTCTGCGAAATAAAATAATCTACGATCATTAAATTTTTTTAAAGCATCAACCACTATGTTTGAAACTCCGAGAATAATCCTCCTGTTTTCTCCATTCCAAAAAGGGTGAGTTGCGTTTGGATTGTCAGAATAGACCAATTGAAAAATATCAGCGTTATCGGTCATTAAATTTCCTGAAGCTACTATCGCGGCAAAGCGTGCTTTCTGTTCGGCGGTAATTTTTTTACTAATCGTCTGCAAAACTTTTAACTGCATTGCATTACTGAGTTTGCGCCATTTTGTAGCATTTCCACCGTACATGAAATCGCCGGAAAAATTTTTCCCTTCTGCAAAAAATGCTTCTGCTTCTTGTAAATCTTTCAGAATACTTACAAATACATCAGCCTGCTTATCATACTTCGGCTGAATTATTCCTTCCTCTGCTTTGCCTGCCTCCGAATACGGAATATCACCCATATCCATTGTCATTCCAAAGCCGTATGAAGCCTTCATGAATAATTCCATTCCTTTAAATGAAGATTCAGATGGAGATCCTTTGGCAAATTCAACCATTCGTTTAAGATTGGTTAACTTTTGAAATGACCCAAACCCACCAAAAGGAGAATACGAATAATAATATTGGTATGGGTTGGGGTTTGTTTCAAGTATCGCACAATGCTTGCTCCATAACTGTGACGTGCCCCAATCTGTTGGGTTAGGATTCCAGAACCTGTATGAATCTTTCTGTAGCTGAGTAAGGAGCAATTCGGGCGTAACAGTTGTTGGTACATTCGGATTGGTATTTAATTCCTCAAATTTGCTGCATGAACTTGCAATGGTAAGAGAAAATAAGGCTAAAAATATATATTTAATACTTTTCATATTATTTTTGATTAAAATGTGAATTTAATATTAGCTCCAAGATATCTTACTGAAGGGTCTGAAAAATCTTCAATACCTCCGTCAGGGTCAGAATATTTGAAATCTTTGGCCCATAACAGTACATTTTGTCCTACAAAACTTACTGATGCTCCCTTAGCCCAGCCACGTAAATAGTTGTTTGGAACAGTGTAAGTTAGAGAAATCTCACGTAGTTTCAGGAAGGTCTTGGCATATGTATCGGCAGGACTCCCGTTACCACCCCATGCACTGCTACTGTGTAAATCAATTGCATATTGTTTATAGGTAGTAGATATATCATTGGGTGCATATTCGCGTGTATCACTGGTGATATTACCAAAATTGTCATAGGTAGCCGTACCTTTTACAACTTTTACTCCTTGAACAAGATAGTTATTGGAAACTAAACCTGCTGCTGCTACTGCTGCCGTTCCTGCTGTTCCTCCGCCCGCGGCAGCAGAAACTCCCGCTGCTACAACATCTTTTTCTCTTTCAGGTGTAACCGAATTTGGATGAACTCCTGATTGCCACATGTAACTCTCGGTTCTTGTGTTCATCAACCCACCAACGACTCCATCAAGAGATGCAAATAAACTAAAAGCGTTATATCTTAAATTAACATTTCCACCCCAGAGCCAATCCGGGTCAGAATACCCAAATTTTGAGTTATACTGACTATATTGTAGTCTTCCGGCACTACTTAAAATAAGTTCACCTGTTGACGGAACCCGCACAAAATCTTTGCTGTAAAAAACGTCAACACGTTCACCTTCTGCTACCCATGGTAAGGAAACATTTGAATATATCGGGTCTATTTTGGAATAGCGGCGCTCATAAGTGGACCAGTTAAGGCCTAAATCCAATTGCCAGTCTTTGGTTTTAATTGGTGAACCATTAACTGTTACCTCCCAACCTTTACGGGTTATTTCCTCATCAATATTAATATAATTACTTGTATATCCGCTGGCCGCTGTTACTGGTGCATATTTCAAAAAGTCGTACATTCTTTTACTATAGTAAGATACATCCACCATCAACCGGTTTTTAAACGCCATTCCCTGAACTCCTGCCTCAAATGTATTGGCGCTTTCGGGAAGGACACCCGGTGAATATAAACTGGAAGGAACACTTGCTCCATTCAAAGTATTCCAGATACCAGGGTTAAGCGTAAAACTACTGTTAATTGCATAAATTCCGGCAGGTGCTTTTGCCATTGTCCAGGAACTTCTGACTTTCAATAAATCGAGCCAGTTTTTTGTACCCGGCAAAAGTTCTGAAACCACAAAACTCCCGGCAATAGATGGATAAAAGTATGACTGAGTTTCTTCTGGTAATGTTGAACTCCAGTCGTTACGACCAGTTGCTTCCAGATATATAAGCTTATTCCAGGAGACACCTAACCGGCCAAACAGAGAATTTACCTGTTGAGTATAAGTACTTTGATTTACACCCGGAGGATTTATCGAAGCTTTTATGGAGAAAAAACCAGGAATGGAAATGCCGCCAACTGTATTCGCATTTATATTATCATCTTTTTTGTAGAAAACTGTTCCTCCGGCAAGATATTCCAGGTTAATTTTATTAAATGCCTTATCGCCTGTTAACAGGAAATCATTATTCATACTAAATCCTGTCGATTGTCCTATATTATATCCTCCGGTTAATCCACTATTCCAGGTATAAGGGTTACCTGGCACACCTGTATTACCTGTTGATAAATATGAACCCCTTGAAGACCTTAGCTGCCCTACTTCTTTATAAAAATCAACGCCCGAACGAACCGTTGCTTTCAGCCAGGTTGAAAAGTCATAGCTCATTGACAAATCGACATTCATGATATCACGGGAAATCTCATTCGTTTTTTCGTATCTGTCGTAGTAAGGAGAGTTTTGACTTGCCCCTTTGTAGGTACCGTCAGGTTGAACCCCAAAGTGGTTGCTTTGCTGCTGACCTGGTGTGTACCAATAATTATTCTTGTAGTCTAAAACATTAAAATCAGCGCTTGACCAAATCAGTAAAACATACATGGGATCGTAGGAGGTATATCCATTAGAACCCACATTGGGTGACTCTTTTTTAGCATAAGAGACGTTTGAACTCAATTTGAATTTATCTAAATTGACATCTCCTCCAAAAGTGTATGTATATTTGTCCAAAGTAGAATTGGGATACCGTCCTTTATTTTGTGTCCAGTTAACCGAACTCCTAACTGAGACTATATCACCTTTATACGCAACATTAACATTGTTATTGGTTACATACCCTTGTTCCAGAAAATTGGCGAAGTTGTCTTTACCAACAGGCAGGTATGGCATAACTTTAAATGTCTTCGAAAATGGATCCCATTGATTTTGCATCGATCCATCTATTTTAGCTCCCCATGAATTATCTGAATTTATATTGTAGAGGCCAGTAGTACCACGACCATATACACTTTGTTTCTCAGGGATTGCTAAAAATCCTGCAGTAAACATTGTGTTCGATGCAACATCTACGGTAATTCCCGCTTTATTATTACTCCCATTTTTAGTTGTAACCAAAATGGCGCCACTTGCCCCACGAAAACCATATAGAGCCGAAGCTGTTCCTCCCTTTAAAACACTCATTGATTCTATGTCTTCTGAGGATATATCGCTAAGAGTCTTATTTGCATATGCAATTCCATCTATTACCAATAAAGGTGTTTCACCACGAATAGTAAGCACTGGGACAGCACCGAAATCTGTCGAGTTTTTAACCAAAAGACCGGCTACTTTACCCGTTAAAGATGTAGCAAGATCAACACCCGAAACTTTTTGTAAGCTTTCTCCGGAAACCTTTTGAACCGAATATCCTAAAGCTTTCTCAGATCGTCTGATGCCCAGAGCAGTGACAACCACTTCGTCAACGCCAAAGGTTTCAACTTCCAATGCGACCGCGAGATTGGTTTTGTTGCCCACAAATACTTCCTGACTTTTCATTCCGATGAAAGAAAATTGCAAAGTTGCATTTTCAGGAATACCGGAAAGTGAAAAATTGCCTTCGCCATTGGTAACCGTTCCTGTTTGTGTTCCTTTCACAACCACTGTAACTCCCGGCAATCCTAATCCTGAATTGTCAGTTACTTTTCCTGAAACAGATTTTTGCTGCTGCAAAGAAGAAACGCCGTCAGCAGGTGTAATAATGATGTGACGATCGCGGATTAAAGTGTTTACAGTCCCGGCTTCGAAAATCTTCGACAGGATGACTTCTATCTTTTCATTCTTTACTTCAACATTTACTTTTCTTTCAACGTCAATTAACTGATTGTTGTACAGAAAATAAAAATTGCTCTGATCTTCAATCTGTCCCAACACTTCTCTGACCGTCGAGTTTTTCATACTCAGCGACAAGCGTGTTGTTTGTGAATAACTGGCTCCTGCAAGAACCTGAAAAGCGCTTATTAGGATAAGAAATAGTGAAACCCGCATAATTTTAAAGGTTTTTCGGTGTCCGGACAATACCGAACAACAGATTTTCATCTTTTTTTTCATAGATTTGAATGATTAAATTTAGTAACATTTATTTATCTGCCCGCAAGGGTAACCCGAGAGGAAGTGTTGGCGCACTTCCTTTCTTCGTTATAGAGAATTACTTTTTCATTGCCATTTGGTTTATTGTTTTTTGCTGATGTGAACTTTTGATTTTGTTTGCGCCTGATTATTTTTTCCAAATGTTGCCGGAATATATTCGATCCGGATTGGTGATGATAATCCAAGCAATTCTATGATCTGGAAAAGGGATTCATTATCGAAAGTGGTGGTAAACCGGTAATTCATGATTTCCGGATCCTGAACCGTCACTTCAATCCCATACCATCTTTCAAGTAACCGGGCTACTTCGCTCATCGGCGTATTGTCGAAAACCAGTTTTCCTGAATGCCATGCAATGTATTTGTTGATATTTTCGTTTCCGATGGTCGCTTTTCCGCTTTCCTTTTCAATTACGGCCCGATCGCCCGGTTTCATTATCGCTTCCTGAGTTCCTGTTTTTCCCTGCAGGTTCAGCGCGATTTTTCCTTCTTCAAGTACCACTTCAATATTTTTATCTTCAGCAAAAGCCTTGTAATTGAAACGTGTACCCAAAACTTTTACTTTTACGTTTCCGGATTGAACGATAAATGGTTGTTCCGGATTTTTGGCCACATCAAAAAAAGCTTCGCCCAGCAAACCAACCTCCCTGCTTTCTTCCTGAAAAGGCACCTGAAACTTAATGGTGCTTTCTGCATTCAGCCAAACTTTTGATCCGTCGGGCAAAACCACCTGAGAACGGGTTCCGGGAGGACTGGTTATTTCCTGAATGGCAAACTGAGCAAGCGTTGGTTTTTGTTGATTGTAAAAAAGCCAGGCTGAAGCAACCAGCAACGGGATGAAAAGGATGGCAGCAATCCGGCTGAGCATGTTCAGTAAAGTGATTGGTTGTTTGCTTTCTTGTATTTGGCG
>DAITNH010000221.1:0-9575 GCA_036834745.1 Prolixibacteraceae bacterium | reverse complement strand
GAGCGCCCGGAATATTAGTTCTGACGTCATATCAACTTTTGATCATGTCTCCATAACTTCTGAAATTAAGTAGTATATGGAGTCAGGAATTGATATAAATAATAATAATAATCAGAAAAAAATAGTACATAATATGAGAACTAAAAATTGGATACTTTTAATCTTGGTGGTTACCTGCATTTTTAGTTGCAGCCCGAAAGAACAAGCGAAAATTTCTAATCCAATTATGGAGGGTTATTTTGCCGATCCTTCAATCATTCTCTATGAAGGCAAGTATTACATTTATGCAACCATCGACCCATGGGGCGGTGACGAACTGGCAGTTTTTGAAACCACCGATTTCAAACAATTTGAACAAAAACATATCAATTGGCCTACCAAACAAGCATGTACCAGTCCTACATCGGGAGAAAGTATGGTATGGGCACCTTCAGTAGTGCAGGGTGTTGACGGGCAGTTTTACATGTATGTTTCAGTTGGCAGTGAAGTTTGGGCAGGGACAGCAAAGCATCCACTGGGCCCTTGGGAAAACTCAAAAGCGGACAATTCACCACTTATTCCGGGTAATATGATTCCGGGATATCACATTATCGATGCCGAATGTTTTATTGATGACGATGATCAGGCTTATTTGTACTGGGGTTCAGGGTTGAACTGGGTGAATGGAAAATGCTTTATGGTTCCCCTGGCCAAGAACATGGTTGATTTTTTGAACGAGCCAGCAGACGTTTTTCCTCCTAACTTTTTCGAAGGGCCTGTTATGATGAAAAAGAATGGAATATATTATTTGATGTATTCGAACGGAAAAGCAATAGACCATACTTACAACGTTCGTTATGCAACAGCAAAAAGCCCGTTTGGTCCGTTCGATGAAGGACTGAACAGTCCAATCCTGAAAACCTCTGCTGATAGTACAACTTATGGCCCCGGTCATCACTGTGTATTCGCTTATAACGGACAAGAATATATACTTTACCATCGCATTTTTCCGCAAAAGGAGAGTTACGTACTTCGGCAACTTTGTTTAGATAGTTTGAATTTCGATGCCGGGGGGTACATAAAAAAGGTAAACCCACAGGGGATATCTTCATTTATTAATCATTAAAAGAATTAGAGATGAAACACTTATTTTGGATATTCTTTCTTGGTTTTACAACCATGTTAGAGGCACAGGAACTCATTACTTATGAAGTTCCCGGTGGAATGTTTTACTCGGCACATAACGATGATTTTACAGTGAAAGTCCGCATCCCGGGAGGGGAATGGAAGGATTTGTATGAGTATAAAGTTGAGGTTGATATGGATACCAGAAGTACTGCATCTATGGCTTCGTTTGATTTTACCGGAAAGGTTGAAATGCAGGTAAGAAAAAATAATGGTACAGTGAATTCGGTGCAGATTCGTCCGCTTTCTTATGGCATTTTTCCTGAGGTAAATGGTCAGGTAATTACATTTTCGCTCGATCAGCCACGCAAGCTATCGCTGGAAGTAAATGGCGACAAACTACAAAACCTAAACATTTTTGCCAATTCTATTCTGAAAGACAAACCCGATCCGGATGATCCGAATGTGATCTATTTTGGCCCTGGTATTCATCAACCCAAAGATTTGCCGGGCGATGTGTTTCATATCCCTTCAGGAAAAACAGTGTTCATTGATGGTGGTGCGGTTGTAAAAGCCAAGTTTTTGGTTGACAGTGCACACGATGTGAAAATTATTGGCCATGGCATCGTTTTTCAACCCGAACGAGGCGTTGAAATACGGCATTCACAAAATGTGACTGTTGATGGTCCCATTTTCATCAACCCGAAGCATTATACCATTTACGGCGGGCAAACAACCGGATTGACCATACGCAACATTAAATCGTTCAGTAACCAAGGGTGGAGTGATGGCATTGACCTGATGTCATGCTCTGATGTTTTGATCGATGACGTGTTTATGCGGAACTCTGATGATTGTATCGCAATTTACGGGCATCGTTGGCAGTTTTATGGCAATGCCCAAAATTATCAGGTTAAAAACTCAACGCTTTGGGCCGACATTGCACACCCTATTAATATTGGCCTGCATGGGAATGCCGAAGCAGGTGGCGACACCATTGAGAATATCATCTTCACCAACCTCGATATATTGGAACACGATGAGGATGATCGCAACAGTCAGGGCTGTATGGCCATTTGTCCCAGCGATCACAATCTGGTACGCAATATCACCTTTGAAGATATCCGTATGGAGGATTTCCAGGAAGGGCAACTCTTTAACTTACGGGTTTTGGAAGATAAAAAATACAGCAATGCTCCCGGGCGTGGTATTCACAACGTTCTCTTCAAGAATATCTCCTATAATGGAACAGGCTCGGGAACTTCAGTTATTGCAGGGTACGACGGAACCAGGAAAGTGAAGAACATTGTTTTTGAGAATCTCCAAATTAATGGCAACCTTATTTTTGACGATATGCCTGGCAAACACAATTGGGATAAAACCGGAGATGTGAGGCACTTTTCTGTGGGCGAACATGTTGAAGGCATCCAGTTCCGAAAAGGGACAAAATAATCAATGGTAAAAAAATCAAGTGAGATTGCTCACTAAAACCTAAATCAGTATGAAAAAAATAATCGTAAAAGTTTTATTCTTCATTTTGTTTTCCGGAGTTATTGCTTATGACTCAAATGGAGAAGATAGAAAATCGCTTTCTTCTCCTGATGGTCAATTGGAGTTCTCCTTGATGTCCAAACTTGATCAAAGTGATTTGCTGCGCCTTTTTTATCAAATCCAATTTAAAGGAGACGATATCGTTAAAAAATCCGAGCTCGACATTGTTCTCGACAACCACCTTTCGGAGTTGGCTATGGCCATTCAACCCGACGACAATTACCATTTTGTGCAGGACATGGATTTTGTATCGCGAAAAGATACATCCGTAAATACAACCTGGCACAATGCTTTTGGCGAGCGAAGCACGGTTGCGGATAACTACAATCAATCCTCTTTTCTTTTTGAAAAACGTAATAAGCCGGGCTATCAATTACAGATTGATGTTCGGGTTTACAATGAAGGAGTCGCCATTCGTTATCACTTTCCCCTAAACCCAAAAGGTTTGTACTACCGGGTGATGGAAGAAAATACGGAATTTGTGTTGCCTGAAGGTACCAAAGCCTGGTATCACCGCTGGGCACAAGCTTCGTTTGAATTGTTGCCGTTGGAAAACTGGGTGGATGAATCAGAGCGACCCCTGACCTGCGAATTGCCAAATGGTTTGTATGTTGCGTTGACTGAAGCCGGGTTGATAGATTATGCCCGCACCAAATTCAAGATCAAAGACGGGAAACCTGGTACATTGGTGGCATCGATGTATGAATCGGTTGACCAAATTACCCCGTTCAGCACACCTTGGCGCGTAATAATGGTGGCCGAAACTCCTGGTGGGCTGCTTGAAAAAAACGACATGCTGCTTAACCTGAACGAACCTTGCAAGATTACCAATACCGACTGGATAAAACCAGGCAAAATCATGCGTGAAATTGCGATAACCAATGGGAACAGTAAAGCAGAAATTGACTTCTCTGCCCAAAATGATATTGATTATATGCTTTATGATGGGGGGTGGTATGGACTGCCGTTTGATTTCGGTTCCGATGCTTCAAAAGTTGCCAAAGAACTCGATTTGCAGAAGTGGATTGCCTATGGGAAAGAACGTGGTGTTGGAGTTTGGCTTTATGTAAATCAACAGGCTCTGCTGACTCAAATGCATAAGATTTTCCCTTTGTATAAAAAGTGGGGCATCAAAGGAGTAAAATTCGGCTTTGTTCAGGTTGGTTCGCATCGCTGGACCAACTGGCTGCACGAAGCCATCCAACTCGCTGCCGATAACGAACTGATGGTGAACATTCACGATGAATTCCGCACTACCGGCGAAAACCGTACATGGCCAAACATACTAACTTTAGAAGGTATCCGCGGCAACGAAGAATTTCCCGATGCAACCCACAATACTGTTCTTCCTTTTACCCGCTACGTTGGAGGAATCGGAGATTACACAATTTGTTACATGGATAAACGACTGAAAACAACCCATGCCCATCAATTGGCGCTCGGTGTGGTTTATTTCAGTCCACTGCAAACACTTTACTGGTACGATAAACCTGAAATGCTTGCCAGTATTCCTGAAACCGAATTCTTTAAAAATCTGCCCACTGTTTGGGACGAAACCAAAGTTCTTTCAGGAGAAATTGGGAAATTTGCCGTGGTAGCCCGACGTAGTGGAAAACAATGGTTTGTAGGCGCCATCACCAATAATGACGGCAGAAAACTGACCATTTCATTTGACTTTTTGCCGAAAGACAAAAAATACAAGGCACATATTTATTCGGATGATCCAATTTTGCATACAAAAACTAAGGTAAAAATTGAAACACAAACCGTGTCGTCAACGACCGTTTTGCAGCCCGAATTAATGCCATCAGGCGGTTTGGCCATCTGGCTTGAACAGATAGAATAAAAACACGGCCCCCTTCCCGTTCCCCCTGGTTCGACAAGCTCACCAATCTAGGGGAAAGCTTAGGGCTATGATTGGCATTGGTTTTCGCACTGAAAGTGCAATATAATCCAGCCCAGGGCTTCGGCGTGATACTTCGGCGTGAGCTCAGTCGAACGGCAACGCCCCGGGAAAATGAAAAAAGGAACAACCCGTCCGCGGTAGAACGATAGGAAAAGAGTTTCCATTCTTTCGGACGGAATGGACAAAGTAAATAAGTTAATAAGGTTTTGGAAAATGTGTGTCAGTTTTTGTACTAAGGTTTAATAAAACATGGTTTTTAAGGTTGATAAAAACCTTATTTTCAGTTTTTTAACCTTAGTAGTAGAATAAGAAGTAAGGAACAAACCGTCCGCAGTAAAATGTTGAGAAAAGAGCTTCCCTTCTTTCGGACGGAAGGAGAATAGTCTTAAAAATATAGATGTTTAGTTAGTTTATAGATTTGGTTTGAATGGATTCTGCCCGTTACGGGCGGAATCCTTCAGAAAAAAAACGAAAAATGAAAAAAATATTTTCAATACTCATGTTACTTTTTGCAGGCTTCTCCTTATTGGTTGCCCAAACGGTCATCCCATTGCCGCAAAATCTGCCGCAAGGACACCCTCGTTTGTTGGTAAAAGATTCCGAAAAGGAAAAACTGCAACAGCAGATTAGAACCGAAGTATGGGCAAAAGAAGTCATGCAGGGAATCAACAACCGTATCGACCACTATGTGAACCAACATGTAACCGATCCAACCTGGATGCCGTCGCGACTGATGATGTATTGGAAAAGCAAAGCCACCAATGTTTATATCAAAGGTGGCGTGTATTCTCATGCTGACGGTAAAGCGCCAGAGCCAACCGTTCGTTTCGGCAGTTCGCGTGGGCTGGCATCAGTTTACAGTCGCCCTAAACTCGAAGACATTATTCCGTATATGGACGATACAAAAGGCGTGTATTTTCACAATACGAAGAAAGAAGGGAAACCGCTGGAATGGGGAGAACAGACCAATGCGTCGGGCATCGAAAGCATTAACGAGCAAATTATGGGTTTGGGAAAGGATGCAGCGTTTGTATATTGGCTGACTGGTGACGAAAAATATGCCCGCTTCGCCTTCGATTTGTTCGATACCTATATGATGGGAATGTACTACCGCAACGAACCGATCGACCTGAACAACAGCCACAACCAGACCTTGGTCGGACTCTCCACTTTTGAGGTTATTCAGGAGCGGATATTGAATGAATTGGCTTACCTGTACGATTTTCTTCAACCGTATATTCAGAAAAATCATTCGGCTAAAATCGAAATCTATGCGGAAACCTTCAAAAAATGGATCGACATCACCATAAAAAATGGAGTTCCTCAAAACAACTGGAACCTTCATCAGGCAAAATTTATCCTGAAAGTTGCGATGGTACTGGAAAACAACAAAACCTATGCTGACAGGAAGGGACGTGAATATTACATCGACTATATCCTGAACAAAAATTCTACCCGGCAGTGGTCGCTAACCAAATTCATGGAATACGGTTACGATTCAAATACGGGGGTATGGGCTGAATGTCCCGGCTATTCGCAAGGAGTAACCAAAGACCTGACCAATTTTATCCGCGATTACGATAACACGTTTAACCAGAACCTGCTGACCTATACGCCGGTAATGCAGAAATCAGTAAAAATGTTGCCACAATATCTTTTTCCGAATAATACCATCACAGCCTTTGGCGATACCTATTACGGCGGTATTTATACGGAAGCTTTTAGCGATATGATTCGCATGGTACAAAAGTACCGGAACAAGGAGGATGAATTGCTGTTTACCCGTATGTACAAGCTGTTTGAACCGAATGCGGAACAAAGTGAAGCCCCGCAAAAGCTAGTGCCTCAAATCAGCTCTTTCTTTACCGGCAAGCCGCTCGAACTGGATAAAACGGTCGAAAAAGGGAACTTGAAAGATTACATCACCCAAACATTTTATGCACCCAATGTTAGCTGGTTTGTACAGCGAAACGGATACGATAACAAGGAAAATGGCCTGATGATTTCACAGGTGGCATCGCTCGGAAATCATGCCCAGGCCAATGGCGTTTCCATCGAACTTTATGGCAAAGGATATGTGCTGGGCGCCGAATCTGGCATCGGTTCTACCTATTTTCAGGCTCCTTATTTGGAATACTACTCCCAATTTCCGGCACACAATACCGTGATGGTCGATGGCATTTCGAAGTATCCTGAAATGTTGAGTAATCATCCGTTCGACTTGCTGAGTTGCTACCCGCAATCAGGCCAAAAAGAAGGCTTTTATCCTGATATTACTTTTTCTGAAGTTTATTTTCTGGAACCTGAAAGCCAAAGCGACCAAAACCGTTTTTTGAGTATTGTGAGGACGGGCGAAAAATCGGGTTATTACATTGATGTTTTCCGCTCGAAAAAGCAACGAAAAGGAGATAAATACCACGATTATTTTTATCACAACCTGGGGCAGGAACTCTTTATCCGTGATGCGAAAGGGCAATCCCTCGACCTGAAACCCAGCGAAGAAATGGCATTTGCCGGTGGTCACCTGTTCGCGTTGGATTATCTATGGGACAAAAAATCGGCAAAAACCGACAAGGATTATCAGGCTGTTTGGAAAATGGCCATGCCCGACGGAAACCACATTTACATGAATTTGTGGATGAAAGGTTATCCCGAGCGGGAGGTTTTCTCAATCAAAGCCCCACCAGCCAAATCGTTCCGCAGTAATCACGGACTTCCATACAAAGTGGAAGAAGAACCTTTCCTGACGATAGCAGCTCGTCAGCACGGAGAAGCCTGGAACCGTCCGTTTGTATCGGTTTTTGAGCCGGCAACAGAAAAGGAAGGCCAATCAATTCGCTCGATTGAGGCTTTTGAAGTAAATAATGTTTCGCCTGATTTTGTTGGCTTGATTGTAGAAAGTAATTCAGGCCGGAAAGACTATATTTTTTCTTCATCCAAAACAGAGAAAGTTACCTACAACACCATGTCGGCCAACGCCACTTATGCTGTAATCAGCGAAACCGGTAAAGACTTTACCCTTTTTCTGGGCAACGGAACCTTGATTTCGGCCAAAGGTTTTACAATCGGGAGCAAAACAAAGACTTCCGCAGCCTTTGAAACAGAAGGAGACAAGTTAAGCTTTACTTCCGAAGCTCCGGTTAAACTATCAGTTCCAGATATTTACACTTCAGGAAAAATAATTCTGACAGCCGTGGATATCAAAATAATTGGCAAAAGATTAAAAGTCGGCACACAAAAAATCGTTGAGTTCGATTTGCCTGCAATCCCTTATCAACCAATAAAAATTAACACCGAAAAATAAGAATCATGAAGATCGTTAAATTGACCGTAATAGCTTTGGCAATAGTGATTGCAGTTGCTTCGTGCAGCATGGAGAAGAAAAATACCGAAGTGATTGACACAAAAAAGATGCTGGATTACTGTGTAGCGAAGACAGTGGTCACAATGAATAGCCTGACCGAAGCCGACAGTTTGCCGCGCAACATTTACCCCGGACAAACCAACTGGAACAAGGTTAATATCCATGATTGGACCAGCGGTTTCTGGCCCGGCATTCTTTGGTATGCATACGAAGCATCGGGTGATTCTTCGATTCTAAAAAATGCCCTAAAATTTACCGAACCTTTGCGAGGCGTGCTGGACATTCCAGTTGACAACCACGATCTTGGCTTTATATTCTATTGTAGTTATGGCAATGGCAATCGCCAGAAACCAGATTCTGCTTATCACAAGGTTTTGCTTACTGCTGCCGATTCGCTGATCACTTTGTTCAATCCAAAAGTTGGCACCATTCTTTCGTGGCCAGCTATGCGGGCCAAGATGAACTGGCCGCACAATACGATCATCGACAACCTGATCAATCTCGAATTATTGTTTTGGGCTTCGAAAAACGGAGGCACACAAAATCATTACGACATTGCAGTGAAACACGCCGAAACCTGCATGAAAACACTCGTCCGTCCGGATTACACCACTTTTCATGTGGCTGTTTTCGATACCATTGACGGACATTTCATCAAAGGAGTGACCCATCAGGGATATGCCGACAGCTCGATGTGGGCGCGCGGACAAGCCTGGGGAATTTATGGTTATTCGATGTGTTTCCGCGAAACCGGCAAGCCCGAGTTTTTGGAAACCGCACAAAAACTGGCCGATGTGTTTATCGCCCGTTTGCCTGAAGATGGTATTCCTTACTGGGATTTTGATGACCCAAGCATTCCAAACACAACCAAAGATGCTTCTGCTGCGGCTATTGCAGCTTCCGGAATGCTGGAACTTTCAGGATTGGTAAAAGATGAGGTTGCCAAAGCCAAATATAAAAATGCGGCCACAACTTTACTGGCTAAACTTTCAACTCCTGAATATTTATGTGGTGACAAAAATCAGGCGTTTTTGCTGCATTCAACCGGCCACCGGCCTAACGGAACGGAGATCGATGCCTCGATAAATTATGCTGATTATTATTATCTTGAAGCTTTGTTGCGATTGAAAAAAATGGAATAAAGCCCCCTTCCCATTCCCCCACGGGGGAAAACTTTGGGCAGTGGGTTGCATTTGTTTTCGCCCTGAAAGGGTAAAATATTCAAGCCCGGGGCAACGCCCCGGGGATAAATGTAAAACAAAGCATTTTTATTCCCTCGGACGGAATAGTGTTTACCTTCTAAAATTGAAATACATTAAATCTACCTTTCGACGAAACTGGAACCTATGAAAACAACCACGCTAATATTTTCCATGCTGAGTTTCATTCTATTCTGTTCAGCTTGTCAGCAGCCTACCCGGAAACCTACAATGAATAATTATGATTTCACTCCAATCGACCAAAAAATTCAATCCTGGATCGACAGCGGATATTACCACGGAGCCGGACTGATCATTGCCAAAGACAATCAGGTTATCTTTGATAAATTCTATGGAAATTATACTGCTGATTCGGTAATTTACATTGCTTCCGCTGGAAAATGGTTGGCCGCAGCTACAATTTCGGCTGTGGTTGATGAAGGTAAACTTT
>DAITNH010000220.1:0-9662 GCA_036834745.1 Prolixibacteraceae bacterium | reverse complement strand
AATTCAACGGTTTTATGTGGTAGAACCGCTGGTAAGGATTGAAGGATTGGTAAAAAAAGCCACTTTCGATCCATTTAACGGGGATAACCAGGAAGTCGATTTCAAGATTAATCATGACAGGTTGAAACTATTGAATCCACGCGAAGATATTCAGGTAGTTTTAATGCAGAACCGGCGGTGGGACAATGCGATCCTGAACCTGAAGCCTAATTACATCCGCGACAACGTGCTCGACTATGATTACAATAAAGAAAATGTATTTCCGGGAGGCAACGAATTCAGGTATTTCGATATCAGGACAACGAAGTACAACGGCGAAAATGTTCAGGATATTAAGTTTTTCAGACCAGTTTACCACGTTACGTTGCTTCCCGATGCCATCCGAAGCAACAAAAAATACTTTTCGTACAAAGAAATGAATGGCAATTTTGTGATTGAAAGTCAGGATCGGGTTACTGATTTTGACACAGAATGTGATTATGTTTTTGTTCATTTCGTTTTGCCAATGGAAAGCAGGCTGGTAGGCGGTTCTGTCAATGTATTTGGCGCAATGACCGGATGGAATGCCAATAAAACCAACGAAATGCAATGGAATTTTGTAACCGCCGGCTACGAATTGACAATGTTACTAAAACAAGGTTATTACAACTATCAATACGTGTATGTTCCTGAAGGTTCAAAAAAAGCAGATTCGGTAAATCTGGAAGGAACTTTCTTCGTGACCGAAAATGAATACCAGATTTTCGCTTATTACCATGACCTTGCAAGCCGTTACGATCGACTGGTGGGATTTGTCACCATTAATTCAATCGTTAAGTAAGTGCTGAAAGACTTAGGAATTGATAACTGTGACTGATTACTGAACACTTCTTGATATTACCGAACAATCTTCAGCGGGCTTTCCTCCCTTTCGTATGGCAGGATGAACGAGAAAACGGATCCTTTCCCCAGTTTGGAGTTTACAGAAAGGCTTCCACCAAGCAACCGAACGTAATGTTGCGAAATTGACAATCCGAGACCTGTTCCTTCATATTCGCGGGAAGTGCGGCTGTCGAGTTGATGAAAACGTTCAAAAATACGTTCCTGATCTCTTTCTGCAATTCCGATACCGGTATCTTTTACAAAAAACTCAATCTGGATTGAATCGATAACCCGGTACCCGAATTCAATTTCTCCCCTTTCAGTAAATTTTATACCATTGTCGAGGAGTTTCTGAAGAATGGCCGTAAGTAAAACCGGATCGGTAATAAATGCAAATTTCGGATTGGAGTTTTCACAGGTTAATTTTAACTTGATATCCTTTTTGTCTTCCACTTCATAGTTAAACTCACGGTACAGAGAAACCATCATGTCGTTTACCCGGCACATGGATTTTTTCACAACCAGCGTATTGCTTTCTATTTTCGAAAGGCTGATCATGTCGTTTATCAGATCCAGCAACAACTTTCCGTTGGTGATAATAATTTCTATAAATTTGGCCTTTTCCTGATCATCGAAATCCGGAGAACCCACCATTTTAGAGAATCCGATGATCGCATTCATTGGTGTCCGGATTTCGTGAGAAATATTGGCAAGGAAAGCAGTTTTTAACCGATCTGATTCTTCTGCCCTGTTCTTTGCTTCTTCAAGATTTATTTCGGCTATTTTTCTTTTTGTAATATCGCGGGCAAGCGAAATTACCGAATGATCGTTCAGCCTGGCAATACGCATTTCGAACATTGCCGAAGCGCCTTCAATTTCCAAAGCGTATTCAATGGTTTCAATGCTGTCCAAATCAATACTTTGCTGAATAC
Organism: Prolixibacteraceae bacterium; assembly: GCA_036834745.1. GTDB lineage: Bacteria > Bacteroidota > Bacteroidia > Bacteroidales > Prolixibacteraceae > Aquipluma. The sequence goes on along the minus strand of DAITNH010000220.1, from coordinate 7,869 downwards.
ACTGAAAAATTTTGCTCGACATTTTTTCTGAAAACCCAACCTCAAAGATTGAATTTCCGATGATGTCTTCCGGCTTTATTTTTAATGCTTCGGATGCTTTAAACACAAAATCGACATATATACCATCTTTGTCAATTATAAAAAAGATATCAGGAATTGCTTCAAGCAGCACCTGAAACCTTTGTTTGCTTTCCTTCAGATCAAGAATCATCTTTTGCTTGGCACTAATGTCGATAAAAAGACTCACCGTCTGATCATTTGTCAGTTTAAATGTTTCTACTTCATAATAACGGTCAAGATGATCGATATAAAAGGAAAAATGTTTCTTTTTAGAATTGAGATACTGTTTGTTCCAGTCGAAAGCGCCCCTGAATATTTTCGGGAACACATCATCGACCTTTTGATCTTTTATTTCGCGCGATGTAATTTTGAAAAGCCTTTCAAACGCGGGATTGGTTTTCCTGACCACCAGGTGGGTCGGCGTCCCGAATTCGTCTTTGGCAATTTCAAGAAGCATAAAGCCCTGAGACAAGCCACGAACAGTTTGATTAATAAGAGCTTCAGTATTTTCCCTCTGTGTTTTCAGTTCTTTCAACGTGCTCTGGAAATTCCAGGCAATTAATAGAGTTACGAGATAAAATGCGGTTAATATTACAAACGGGCTAATATATCCGGCTCCTACATCCCATTTAAAAACGAACAATAAATCGGTCAGCCCGGCCATATAAGTATGGAAAAGCAAAGTCAGTAAAGAAATCAGGTAAAAATATGAAATGCTCCTTTTGTTGTCGTCAAAAATCAGGAAGAAAAGCAGGAAGGGCATTAATGTCCATAATGTATACGGAACTGAAAGATGATTCGGAAAGATTGAATAGCTACTGGCAATGAAGAAAAAGTAGGCAGCAAACGGAATCATGTAAAAAATATTGACAGCCCAACTGATTCGTATATTGCGCAGCCCGTATAAAGAAAGTCCAAAAATAATCAATATTGAAATATCACCTGGCAAACATTCGTCGGTCGAAGATCCGCTCAAATCCTTAATAAACATTATCAGACCGGATAAAATACCCAGAATAATAAACATGTGAAGACCAATGATTTTCAGGATGTCGTTTTTGGTCTCAACATGAAAATGGCCGGCAATAGAGTTGAATATAAATTTTAGCATGAAAAAGCGATCACCATTCAGATTTTTTGAGGCAATAAATATAGTAATATTTAATTTCCAAACGCGGTTGTGCTTCTCAATTCGACTGGTGAAGGTTGATCTTTTCAATTAGAAATTCAGTGATGATTTAAAAGAAGTAAAAATGATAAGAAGTGAAAATATATACATTGAAACTCATCATTCAGAAACGACATTTGTTTATTTTAGCCTGAATTTAAACCCAAATGCCATGCTAAAAGATCTTATCCTTAAAAACCGTAGTTATCGAAGATTTTATCAGTCGGAACGTATTGAAAAACAACAGTTAATAGATTGGGTTGATTTAGCGCGGTGTTCGGCTTCGGCCCGAAACGCCCAGGCTTTAAAATACATTGTGAGTGTTGATGAGTCGCTTAATGCTGAAATTTTTGAGCAACTGGCATGGGCCGGCTATCTTTCGTATTGGGCCGGGCCGGAAGAAGGCGAACGTCCATCGGCATACATTATCATGCTGCATGATACCCTGATTCCCGGTAATTACCTCTGCGACGATGGAATTGCAGCCCAAAGTATTTTGCTGGGCGCTGTTGAAGCTGGATTTGGCGGCTGCATTATTCACTCTGTTAACCGTAACAAACTCCGCGAACTGTTGAATCTGTCGGAACAATTCGAAATAATTCAGGTTTTAGCCCTCGGAAAACCCAAAGAAACAGTCGTTTTGGACGAAATAAAAAATGGTGATTTCAAATACTGGCGCGATGAAAATCAGGTTCACCACGTTCCGAAAAGGTCTCTGGATGAAATAATTCTCGAAATAAGATAAAACTCACAATTGCCACAAAGCTCAAAGTTTGAAATCATTCTTGAGTCTTTGTGGCAATTTGTTTATTTATCGCACAGTTACAATAATTTCTCCTGAAGCCAGCCCTTCGGCAGAGGATTTCACTTTTACAGTTCCGGGAGTTTTACCTGCCATCAGCAGAATCGTTGAAATACCTGCTTCAGCATTTCGGGGATTGTCGCCAACCAATTCGGCATCGCCTTCAACTTTAAAAGTGATTGCACGATTGTCTTCCGGAATAACGGTTCCATCAGCGCCGGTAACCGATGCATAAACGAAAATAATATCATTCTTTCCGGCCTGAAGTTCTTTCCCGCTTAAATCAACAGTCAACACAATTTTTGCAGGTTCAGCGGGTGTTTTTACTTCAGTTTTTACTACTTCTTTTCCTGAAATAAATCCTTTGGCTTCCAGCTTTCCGGCGGCAAATTCAGGAACAGAAAAAGAGAATGGCGGATGGTTCAGATTGGTTGAATTCCGATCCTGATCGGGGTTCTGTCGCGCAACTATTTTTCCATTCAGCGAAAGCTCCACTTCTTCGCAATTGCTGTAAACTTTCACGTCCTTGAAGGTCGGGTCGTTCCAGTAGTTGGCAATAAAGATCATCGGTTCAGCTTTTTCGGCTTGACTTGCATAAAAGTAAAACGCGAACTTCGGAAGCCTGAAAATGTCCATGATTCCGGAAGATTCGATATCGGGCGCATAACCACGTTTGTAGTCGAACATCAGCCAGTTTGCATCGCCTACAGCCGGACCGTTCAGATTATCATTGTACGATTCCTGGTAATTGAGCGCCTGTTGCGCCAGTCGTTTCTGCCCAAATCCGCGCAATTGACGGGAATTCCGTTCTTCCTGTTGCAGATCGCCAAAAGCAGTCTGGTTAAAACCGGCATTCTGCGCGTAATATTCCCAATCACCATATTCAGCAATCAGGATGGGTTTGTCTTTTGCGTATTTGTTCCAGTAGTAAGGAGGTTTGGCGTGTTGCCGTGCCGGGATGAACACATCATACACATCGTCTATCCAGCCACAGGTATAAACATCGGTCACCGGTAATTCTTCGTGAACCGCCTGATGCGCGCGTTCCATAAATGATTTCGTCATCCCCGATTCGTTGAGCGAAGCTTCCCACAAAATAATAGATGGATGGTTGCGGTCGCGGCGAACCATTTCGCGGGTGTCGCGAATGCAATGATCCTGAAATTCTTCGTCGCCCACAAACTGCCAGCCGGGAATGGCATCCATCACCAGAATTCCCAGTTCGTCGCAGGCCGCCAAAAATGCCGGTGACTGCGGATAATGCGAGCTTCGCACGAAATTGAAACCGGCCTGTTTAATTTTATAAGCATCGCGGTATTGGGCATTGTCCGAAACAGCGTTCCCGAGGTATGGATATTCCTGATGACGGTTGGTTCCACGAAGTTGCAGCTTTTCTCCGTTCAGCACGAAACCATCTTTTGCCGAAAACGAAAAAGTTCTGATGCCAATTTGTTCGGACAATGAATCGATTGCCAATTCTTCGCTGATTACTTTTACCTTCAGGAGGTAACGATTTGGGCTTTCGGGAGACCACAATTGAGGGTTTTCAACCACGAATTGCCTTTTAAACTGCAAAAATCCGGAAGCCTGAATCGTTTCTGAAGCTACGTTTTCTGAAAGAACTGTCTTGCCCGATGCATCATTCAAGCTGATTTGCAATGATGTAGTTTTTGCCGTTTCGTATTCGTTTTCAACATCAACCTGCACATTAATATTGGCAGACTGTGCAGTTACATCGCTGTAAGTTACCAACAAACCACCTCCGGCAACGCGGTTGGCAGTAATCGGATCGGAAATATGCAGTTTGTCTTTTACCTCGATGGTAACATTGCGATAAATACCGCTGTAATAATTGAAGTCGAGTGTTGCCAGCGGTTTGCCGGGAGGAATAACAGGGTTATCCTGATTGTTCAACTCGACCAGAATGCAATTTTCCATGCCAAACTTCACTTTCCCATCCAGTTTTACCTGAAATGGCAAATAGCCTCCTGTGTGAGTTTGGACGAGTTCGCCATTGAGATATACTTTGGCGACCTGCATGGCTGCCCCAAAATGCAACGATACCGATTTCTCTTCAAATTGTTCAGGAACAGTAAAAAACTTGCGGTACCGGGCAATTCCCTGCCATTGTTTTTCAGGCGAATCAACAGCTTCGATATTGACAGTATGCGGCAAAGTAGCTTTTTGCCAGACCGATTGCTTTTCATCTTTGACGAAAAGTGCGGAAGAAATACTGTCCGCGGGATCTTTAATGAATTCCCAACCAGAGTTGAAATTTCCGGGTTCGGTTGAGAAAAGGATGGGAGCAGAGGTGCTGCATGAGAACAAAATAAATGTCAGTGAAATTAGGTAGAGTGTTTTTCGGATGGTCATTTAGCTGGGATTTACAGGTTAAATGCAATTTGGTTTATTGGATGGTTACGCAGAATTGATGTTGCTCCGGAATTTAATCCGATGACAATAATTTATATTTTTCGTTTCCTCGTTAAATCCAGCAATCCATTAATAATTGTAAGCGGATGTGCAGGGTTTCCCGGAATGTACAGATCAACCGGATATTTATCAAGGAAACTGCGGTTAAGAGCTGAGCTGCCTGCATGGATTCCTCCGCTGATGGCATCAGTTCCGACCAAAACAATTATTTTGGGTTCGGGCACGGCATCATAACAAATCTGTAAAGCTTCGGCCATGTTTTCGGTAATCGGTCCGGTAATCACAATTCCATCGGCATGGCGGGGTGATGCCACAAATTCAATTCCATAACGGCCCATATCGAACTGCACATTGTTTGAAGCATTCAATTCCCATTCGCAGCTGTTATCTCCACCAGCACTCACCTGCCGCAGCTTTAATGAACTTCCAAACACGCTGTGAATTTCGCTTCTGACAGTTTCAGGATTCACTTCAACCAGTTTGTCTTCGCCTTCTTTAACGATGAGACGTGCACGTTCGTTGGTCGATATTTTATATTCGCTGGTAAATCTGATTTTGTTGGGAAAGCATTTGGCACATTCGCCACAGAAAGTACATTTACCCATGTCGATGCTCACCGGGTTGGCCGAAATGGCATCCACAGGACACAAACCAATCAGTTCACTTTCATTCACCTTTTCAGTGCTAATTACAGGACGGCCTCTGAAAATACCGGGAACTTTTGTGGTCGAAGTATTCCGGATGTATTGTTTCCCCTGGTGATAGACTATTTTAATATTATCTAACATGTGTATCGTTTTTTATAAATCGTGGCCTGAATACGACAAGCTAAAACTCTTGTTGCAAATCGGAAAATCGGAAATTTCGTTGTTGCGCACAGCCATCGCCAAAGCCAGCCAATTGTGAAATGACGGATCTTTTATTTTGTACAGAATCAACTCTCCGGAATTGTCAGTAATGGCACAATGGCAAATCTCGCCCCGCCAACCTTCGACCAATGAAATTGCAAAAGAATTGGGTTTCGGACTGCCAAGCTCCGGTTCTTTTTCAATGTATTCCGGAACGTTTGCAATCATATCGCGGATGTATTGCATCGACTGCATCACTTCTTGCCTGCGTATTTGAACCCGTGAATAAACATCGCCATGATGTTTGAGTATCGGTTCGTGCGAAATTTCAGGATAAAGGCTATACGGATGCGATGAACGAATATCGCGGCTCAATCCACTCATTCGGGCAGCCATTCCAACCGTTCCGATCGACAAAACATCGTCGTACGAAACCACGCCAGTTCGTTCAAACCTGGAAAGGGCGCTGGGCAGCTGGAACAATTGCTTGTTCATTTCAACAAAATCGGGCTCGTAGGCTTTCAATACCTGCGTGAGCCGGTTCGCCAATTCCGGAGTAAAAGGAAACTGGTTGCGTCCCGGCCTGATCAATCCTTTTGATAACCGGTTACCGCCCCATTCCTGCATAAAATTAATCAGAGGAGTCCTCAAACGACCAAGGACAGAATTACCCAGCTGATAGGCAATGTCGGCACAAACTGCGCTCAAATCGCCGGTATGATTGGCCATCCGCTCCATCTCCAAAGCGAGCGTACGCGAAAATTCAATATCCCTCGATGGCATAATTCCGCAAAGACTTTCCCAGATATGCGAGAAAGTGGTGGTATGCCCAACAACGGTATCGCCTGCAATTGATTCGGCCAGCGTTGAGCGTTGAAGCAGATTTTTCTTATCCAGAAATTGCTGCTCAATTCCACGATGCTGGTATCCCAATTGGATTTCGAGATGCAGAATTTGTTCGCCATTGCAGATAAACCTGAAGTGCCCGGGTTCAATGATTCCGGCATGGATCGGGCCAACAGCCACTTCGTGCAATTCATCGCTGTCGATGGAATAAAAAGGGTAGTTGGCAATTGTTTTTGACTGATCGAACCGGTTTTTGGCATACCTGACGGGTTTTAGCCACGGATGATCTTTGTAGCCAATTCCAAAGTTCTCATGAATTTCGCGTTCAAATTTCTCGAAGCTAAAATGCCGTGCAGTAAATGAATCAAGCGTATCCGATGGATTCACCAAACAGGACGACACATGAATATTGTGGGTATTGTCATCAGCAATACAACAAATCAGTTTTATCTGATTTTTAACCGGATATCCGAAATAGTTTACACAATGCCTTTCAGGAGAACTGATAATAAATCCAGCATTCATTTCCAGAAACGTCGCATAGTTTACCTCAGGAATGTCGGCCACCGGAATGGTCTGATTGTTTAATATCGTTGTAAAGTTTTCCATTTTCTAATTTTGTAACAACATGACGCTTTCCTTAATCAAATCAACAAATATTGCCGGAGGATTTAATCCCAGCCAAACAGCGGCAAACAGCAATACATATTGGGTCAGTGATTCCCACGGACTTATTTTGGGAACATGACTATCATCAAAACCTTCAACCGGAGTAAACAGAATCTTGAAAATATTTTTTGCGAATGCCCAGATAATAATCGTCAGGAGTAAAAGTACCAGCAATAACACAAAAATATACTGACCTTCGAACAGCGCTCTGAAAATCAGGAATTCACTCACGAATAATCCTGAAGGCGGCATTGCAGTTGCGCTGATAAATGCGATCAGCAGTACAATTGCGCCTGTTGGATTGTATTTGAAATAGTTACCGACATACGCAACACTTTTACTTTGAAAAACCCGGTACAACTGATTGAACTGGAAGAACAGGCTCGACTTAACCAAAGCATGTAGAATAAGGTGCAGAATCGCTGCATAATAGCCGATTCCTCCGGCAGCGATTCCCAGCATCACCAAACCCATGTGTTCGATGCTGGAATAGGCAAACATGCGTTTGATGTTTACAACCTTTGTCATGTAAACAGTGGCTACGAATATGGAGAGTATTGCCGAAACAAAAATGACTGTGTTGGCCCAGTGATGCAAAGGTGTGAGGACAATAACAGTGTACAACCTAAAAATACCAATAAAACCCATGTTCATTAAAGCGCTCGACAATAATGCCCCGGCAGGTGCAGGAGCTTTGTCCTTGGCATCCACCCCGGCGGTGTACATTGGCACCAGTCCAAGTTTTGCAGTAAATCCGGTGAAAATAAAGAGGAAGGAAAGCCTCAGCCAGAATGGATTTAACTGATCGCTTTTGGCCATTAAATTGGAGTATGATAAATCGCTGGAACCGGTTCCCGAAAGCGAAAGGCTTAAAAACAGAATGCCAATAAATACGAATGTGATACTGATGGCACAAATGAACACATATTTCCAGGTGCCTTCGAGTGCCAGCTTGTTTCGGTGATGGTATATCAGCGCAGAAGCGCTAAGGGTAGTTAATTCAGTAAAAATCCAGACAACGGCAATGTGATTGGCCAGATAAG
>DAITNH010000219.1:5769-9703 GCA_036834745.1 Prolixibacteraceae bacterium | reverse complement strand
GAATAAATTAAGTACTTTTGTCAGCCGAATTGAGATTACAATTAAAATAAGATTTGATTAACAAACAATTAAAAACAAACTTTAAATACTAAATACCTCAGGAATTCTTCCTGGTAAAATGCAAAAGTCCGCAAACCAAAACCATTCACATGAGTATTTACATTTTTTTCTTAGTAGTGCTTTTTCTGCTGGCCATTTCCGACTTAATGGTTGGAGTAGCCAACGATGCAGTTAACTTTTTGAATTCGGCCATTGGCTCCAAAGTTGCGACACGAAGAGTAATCATGATTGTAGCAAGTGTCGGTATTATGGCAGGAGCATTGTTTTCAAACGGGATGATGGAAGTTGCCAGAAAAGGGCTCTTTTTCCCTCAGTACTTCCTGTTTACCGAAATTATCCTCATTTTTCTGGCTGTAATGTTTACCGATGTTCTTCTGCTCGATTTTTTCAACACCTTTGGATTACCCACCTCTACCACTGTTTCATTGGTTTTTGGGTTGTTAGGGGCTGCAGTTGGAATGGCATTCTTAAAAGTAGGAGATGGTGCTACCATCGTAGTCGATGGAGTTGAAAAAATTGCCCAGATTGGGGATTTTATAAACTCATCAAAGGCCCTGGCCATCATTTCAAGCATTTTATTATCAGTCGTTTTCTCCATTATTTTTGGTGTTGTCATTCAATGGATCAGCAGATTAATTTTCAGTTTTAATACTGAAAAAACAATAAAATATTACGGTTCGATATGGGGAGGGGTAGCTATTTCTGCTATTACCTATTTCATTTTGATAAAAGGGTTGAAAGATGCTTCATTCATGTCAAAAGAAAACTATGGAATTATTAAGGACAATACCTTGGCAATAATTGCTGGTAGCTTTGTATTGTGGGCGCTTGTACTTCAGCTTTTTTCCTGGCTATTTCATACGAACCCACTCAAAATTGTTGTATTTGCAGGTACTTTCGCCCTTGCTATGGCTTTTGCCGGAAACGACCTTGTGAATTTTATCGGGGTACCGTTGGCCGGGTTCGAAGCATTTAAGGTCTTTTCGGCCAATGGCGGTCAAGACGTTTTAATGGGAAGATTACTTGGAGATATACAAACCCCTTCATATTTTCTGATTGGTGCCGGATTAATAATGGTAATAGTCCTTTGGTTCTCAAGAAAAGCCAAGTCAGTATCCGATACCGAGCTTAAACTTAGCCGTCAGGACGAAGGAAGTGAGCGGTTTGGTTCATCTGCATTCTCTCGTGTGCTTGTCCGTAGGGTTGTTTCTATAAATACTTTCTTCAGTTCAGTATTGCCACAATCGCTGGTTGAAAAAATCAGAAAACGGTTTGATCAATCAGAACATGAGAAAAAGAGCCAAAAAGAAGTGGATCCTCCTATGTTCGATCTGGTCCGTGCCTCTGTAAACATGATGGTAGCTGCCATTCTGATTGCCGTGGGGACTTCCTATAAATTACCATTATCAACTACTTATGTAACCTTTATGGTAGCCATGAGTACTTCGCTGGTTGACGGGGCATGGGGCCGCGACAGTGCTGTTTATCGCATTACCGGCGTATTCACCGTTATTGGCGGCTGGTTTATTACCGGACTTGCTGCATTTTCGGTCGCCTTACTGCTATCTATATTCATGGGTTGGGCTCAGCTTATTGGTGTAATAATTTTGGTGATTTTCGCTGTATTTGCATTCTACAGAACCAACATTACACACAAAAAACGCGAAAATAATCAAATTGAAACCGCTGAAGAAGTAGAAGAAACCCGCTCTGTTGCAACCCTTTTCGAAAAATGCAACAACGGAATTAGAAAAACACTGAACACCGTAAACGAATTATACAGTGAAACAATCAATCATCTGATTAAGGAAGACCATAAGGAATTAAAGAAACAACTGAAGATTTCGAACCAATTGGAAGAAAAGCTCAGTAACAAACGAAATAAATTGTATCAGGCCATTCCCACCTTGCCTGTTACCGAATCAGTCGAAGCAACCCATTATTACATTTTAACACTCGACTACCTTAAGGAACTTGCCCATTGTGCTACTTTTCTGGTCGAACCTGTTTACAATCACGTTGACAATAACCACAAACCACTTATTGAATCACAGGTGGAAGAATTGACAAAAATGGCGGAAGCCTTTGATAAATTTATGAAATTGGTGTTGAGTTCATTGGATGACAACAGTCAGGAAAGTCTGAATGCAATTAATGATGAACAGGCCAAAATCCTCGTAATGATCAAAGAATCACGCAAGAACCTGATTAAAACAATCAAAAGAAAAGAGGTCGGAACGAAAACGAGCATGTTGGTTCTGAGCATACTGAACGAAACAAGGAACATTCTGATTTATACTGTCAATATGATGAGAATCCAGAATGACTTTACCGTTTCTGTAAACGAAGATAAATAGAAGGTTTAATTAATAATTGGAGGCTGGGTCGAAAGAGTCAGCCTCTTTTTTTGGAATCAGCAATGCCTAATTTTTTATTTTTTCGAAATCAGCAACGTAATTTCCAAATCTTTGGGTTCGTATTCCACGCCGAATTTCGGATATGGTTTGATATCCACAATTTGAATGGTAAATCCCCCGGGCTCTTTCTGCTGATCTTTTAAAACCGAATGTAATTCTACAATCGTCCTGTTTTTATTTACTATCCACTCACCGATCAGCGAAACTTCGCCCGACCAGAAACAAACCACCCCTTCCGGACAGCGAGAATCGTTGATTTCGTTGATCTGAAAGGTGTATTGCCCATCAGATGAAGTATAAAGTTGGTTGATGCGAAAAGTCGATTCTTTGCCAACCGTAAAAGTTTGTTCCAGAACGTTTTCTTCGCAACCCATACAGGCGAAAAGTGAAAAAACAAGTAAATATTTTATAGCAGGAAGAAGTTTCATATCATTGTACTTTGTTTGGTGCAATACTAATAACAGGTTGTTCTTGTTGCGTAAAGTTATAAAAATATAGATTGTGAAGATCGGAACTATAGATTTGGGGGAGATGCCGCTGTTTTTGGCGCCAATGGAAGATGTGACGTATAAATCGTTTCGGTACATGTGTAAAAAATACGGTGCCGATGTGATGTACACCGAATTTGTTTCGTCGGAAGCGCTGATCCGCGACATTGAGAAAACAAAGCAAAAAATGACGCTGTTCGATTTCGATCGTCCGGTGGCTATCCAGATATACGGCCACGACATTGATTCGATGGTTGGGGCAGCAAAAGTCGCTGAAGAATGTCAACCCGATTTTATCGACATCAATTACGGCTGCCCGATGAAGAAAATTATCCGCCACGGTGCCGGTGCCGGAATGTTGCTCGATCCTGAAAAAATGCAGCGGATGACCGAAGCCATTGTGAAAGCAGTGAAAGTACCTGTTACTGCAAAAACCCGTCTGGGCTGGGACGAAAACAACAAAATTATTGTTGAAGTCGCCGAACGGTTGCAGGATGCCGGAGTTGTCGCACTTGCCATTCATGGCCGCACACGCAGTCAGTTGTACACCGGCGAGGCTGACTGGACGATGATTGGCGAAGTGAAGAACAATTCCCGCATGACGATTCCAATCATTGGAAACGGTGACATCAACGGACCGGAAAAAGCAAGGGCATTTCTTGATCAAACCGGAGTAGACGGGCTGATGATTGGCCGGGGTGCAATTGGCCGCCCATGGATTTTCGGCGAAGTGAAACATTACCTGAAAACGGGCGAACTACTTCCTCCGCCAACAGTTTCCGATGTGGTGCAGAATGTCCGCGATCAGCTCAATATGTCGATTGAATGGAAGGACAATGTTCGCAGCGGCATTTTGATGATGCGCCGTCATTTCGCCAAATATTTCCCCACACTACCCAATTTCCGCGAGCATCGCATCCGGCTTTTGCAGGCCGACACAATTGAATTGGTTATGGAAACGTTGGATCT
>DAITNH010000219.1:3218-5669 GCA_036834745.1 Prolixibacteraceae bacterium | reverse complement strand
AAAAAACTACGAACCATAGAAATTGGAGCAAATGTATGGAAGCTGTTTTCTGATGAGAGAAAATCAGGAAAATACCGGCAACATTATACAGAATCCACCTTGTGGAAAAAACTCCGGAGAACTGCAAAATCCGCCGGTATGAAAGTTGTCTATCCAGCACTGCTGCTGCAATACATGATGAAATCGGAAGATGTTCCGCTCAAAACCAAACTTATTATTTCTGCGGCACTTGGCTACTTCATTTTGCCGATCGACTTTATTCCCGACTTTGCCCCTTTAATCGGATTTACTGATGATGTGGGCGTTTTGCTGCTGATACTCCGCCAAATGGCGACCAGTATTACTCCTGAAATAAAAAAGAACGCGCGCGAACATCTTCAAAAATGGTTTGGAGAAACCGATGAAGTTAAGCTCGACCATCTTGACCAGGAATTTGCATCCGGGGAAAACTAAAAGCACTCCAATTACAAACACCAATTCATTTTTGCGGAGAATAATCTACCTGTTATCCACCTTCTCCGGATACAAGTCGTGGTTCATCATGCGGTATTCCTCCTTTTGTTCTTATTTGATATATTTCTATCGGGTTTAAATATCGCCAGGATTCAATACCTCTAAGTCCGAGATATTTTTAAAATCCTTTATATTGCTGGTTACCAGAGTATGGTTGCTGATTATAGCTGTAGCAGCAATTACTGCATCGGGTAGTTTAATTTTGTATGTACGACGTACTTCAATCGTCTTTTCTACAATTTCATCAGACATTGGAATAATATTGGAACAGCTTACGAAATCAACCAAATCCTGTTCTATTTTTGAAAATCCGAGCAACTCAATTTTGTTGATGACCGAAAGGTTAATTTCATTATCAATTATCTGGGCTATAGCTATTCTGGCATCTATTGGGCAACTTATCACCCATGAAATCCAATACCACATTGGTATCAATCAAATATCCCGTTCCCATTCGCTCCGCATCTGGATAAGTTCATTCTGTAATTCTTCAGCCCTTTCCTTCGATAAGCAACCAGAGAACCGTTCTGAAAGTTTTCGCTTTTCCGAAGATGGTTTATTCTCTATAACACGAATGATATGCATGCTTTCCAAGTTTTGCAGAAGCGACAATGTGATATCATTCTTTATTTCTATAGTTACAATCCTCATAGCTAATGATTTTATACAAAAATACAATTCTTATTGAGAAAGATATAGATTTAGCTTACCGATTATCCACCTTCTCCGGATACAAATCGTGGTTCATCATGCGGTATTCTGCCATCTGCTCGTATTTGGTGCCAGGTTTTCCGTGATTGCAATACGGATCAATGCTGAGGCCGCCACGTGGCAGAAATTTTCCCCAAACTTCGATGTATTTCGGATCCATCAGGGCAATCAGGTCTTTCATGATGATGTTCATACAATCTTCGTGAAACGCACCGTGGTTGCGAAAACTAAACAGGTACAGTTTCAAACTTTTGCTTTCAACCAGTTTCTGATCGGGAATGTAGCTCAGGTAAATAGTCGCAAAATCGGGCTGTCCGGTAATGGGGCACAAACTGGTAAACTCCGGACAGTTGAATTTCACCATCGTATCGTTCTCCGGATGCTTGTTGTCAAAGCTTTCAAGCATTTCCGAAGAATATTCAAACAGGTATTTGCTTTCGTTTCCGAGATTTTTTAATGTATCCATAATTATAGTTTCAAGTTCCAAATTTCAAGTTCCAAAAATTTGCCACAAAGGCACTATTGTAAAAAAAACGAAGACTTCGTGAGGAGCATTCCTAAAGTCCCCCTGCGGGGGATTTAGGGGGCTAAGTATAATTCCAGCCCATTTCTCCGCAACTGGCAGGCCGGACAATGACCACAGCCCGCACCGACAATTCCGTTGTAACAGGTTACTGTTTGGGTACGCACCAGATCGAATACGCCCAGTTCGTCAGACAAAGCCCAAATTTCCTGCTTCGATTTCCACATCAGCGGAGTGCGGATGGTAAAATTGTAATCCATTGACAGGTTCAGCGTTTGATTGAGCGACCGGATAAACTCGTCGCGGCAATCGGGATAACCGCTGAAATCAGCTTGTCCAACTCCGGTAACCAGATTCGGAATGTCTTTTCCCTTGGCGAAAATGGCTGCAAAAGTCAGGAACAACATGTTCCGCCCCTCAACAAGGGTATTGGGTGGTTGATTTTCAGGTTTATTTTCATCCACGACCATTGCTGAATCGGTCAGCGAATTGTGGGTGATTTGTTTCAGCAAATCCAGGTTCAGCAAAGTGAAAGGCACACCGGCATTTTCGGCAATCGAGCGTGCAGCTTCCAACTCAATGCGGTGACGCTGTCCGTAGTCGAAACAAAGGGTTTCCACCTCATCAAATTCTTTCAATGCCCAGAATAAACAGGTGGTTGAGTCCTGTCCTCCGGAAAATACGACCAGCGCTTTCGTTTTCAT
>DAITNH010000219.1:0-3118 GCA_036834745.1 Prolixibacteraceae bacterium | reverse complement strand
CCTAAATTTCTTTCATCCTGAATAAATTGTATGAAAGATTGGTATCAAACGTATCCACTCCTTCAACGCGTTTCACAAAACCAACGACCCAAATTGTGACGGGAAGTATCAGGATTTCGTAAACGGTTTTCAGCATTGCCTGGGTGAAAATCATCGTGATCAATACACCAAGTGGAAAAATTCCGGCAAAAGCAATGCTGATAAAAATGACCGAATCGGCGCTTTCGCCAACCAGAGTTGAGAGGATTGCCCTTCCGGAGAAACCTTTGCCTTTGGTTGCTACCTTCATGCGGCTCATTACAAATGCATTCAGGAACGACCCAATCAAATAGGCGCTCAAACTGGCCACCACAATTCTCGGTGTATTGCCCAAAACAGTCGAAAACGCTTCCTGATTTTGCCAGAAAGGGGCGCCGGGAATTACAATTCCCATTGTGAAAAACAACACCGCCAGAATATTCACGGCAAAACCGGTCCAGATAATCAGACGCGCTTTTTTAAAGCCCCAAACTTCGGTAATCACATCGTTCAGGATGTAGGCAATCGGGAAAATCAGCACACCGGCCGGTGCAGCCCATGGTCCAATCAATAAAATTTTGGTGGCAAGAATGTTGGAAATCAACAAACAGGTGGCAAATAAAATGCCCGCAAACATAAATAGTACAGATACTTCTCTTTTCATTTCTTGTTTTTTACGTGGTTACCAAGTACACGGCTTTCGCAGAAAGCACGGCGCAAAAATACAATTTAATTCCTAAAAACTTATCTTTGCTCCTGAACAAAAAATTACCGCATGGCTTTTACTGCATTTCGGGGAATGAAACCTTTTTCCCAACTAATGTTTTCTGCATTTGTAATGGTGGCTTCGTTGTTGGTTTTTATGATTCTGGCAATGATTGTGGCCATTCCCTTCTTCGGACTGGAAACCCTGATGAGCGGATTGTCTGTTTCAGGAATGGACACACCTGAAGGACTTGCTTTTCTGAAATATTTTCAGGTGGTGCAATCGATCGGACTATTTGTGGTTCCGCCAATCGTGATTGCATGGTTGTACCATGGAAACATCAATGAATATTTACTTCTCAACAAAACAACCTCCCTCCCAAACTATCTTTACGCAATGCTGGCTGTTTTGACGCTCATCCCGCTGATCAATTTTATGGGCGAAATCAACAGTCAAATGAAATTCCCTGAATCACTTTCAGGAATTGAAGACTGGATGCGCACCATGGAAGATGCTGCTGAAGTGATGGTCAAAAAGTTTATGAAAGTGGGAAACATTTCCGGCCTGCTTTTCAATATTTTCATGATTGCCATACTTCCGGCACTGGGCGAAGAACTGATGTTTCGGGGAGTTATTCAGCGTATTTTTACCAACTGGAGCAAAAATTACCATTGGGGAATCTGGATCACCGCATTTTTGTTCAGCGCCATGCACATGCAGTTTTATGGTTTTCTTCCGCGAATGGCACTCGGCGCCATGTTTGGCTATTTGTTGGTATGGTCCGGAACGATGTGGGTTCCGATACTTGCCCATTTTGCAAACAATACAATGGGCGTAGTGGGCTATTACCTGATCGACAAAGGAAAAATATCGAAGGACATTGAAGAATGGGGCACTGGAACAGAGCAATTGCCACTTATTCTGTTAAGCCTTGTCACCACTGGATTGTTATTGTTTTTGATCTATCGGAACGATTGGGCCAAAACAAAAATGCCCATGAATCAAATTGACTCACAGGCACCACGAATTGATTGATTTGTATTACGAAAAAACAATACTTTGCTGAAGTTTTTCGATTTCAATTTTCTTTTGTTCTGAAGCCCGGTAAACGTAAACGATTCCGTAGTGCTGTGCTTTTTCCCTTTTTTCATCATCCGAAAGATGGATCAGCGAATTCTCCACTTCGTTCCACATCACCTGAATTAGCTCATCGGCCTGTTCGCGAAGTTCGGCAACCCGAACCGAAGCCCGGTTGGTGTTATTCTGGAGCATCTTCTGATGCCGGTATGCTTCTTTAAACTCTTCGTAATGAACTTTAACCAGTGCAATCGAAGGACTGTAAATCGGACTTCCGCCTTTCATCACCCGCTTTTGTTCGCCTTCAATGATGCGTTCACCCCATGTCAGAATATGAGCTTCGAGGTTGAGTGGAGGTGTTGCCCTTGAGTTAACCTGTAACCCGTAAAATTCAATTACTTCAGGTTTCATTTCCTCGCGGGCAATGGCAAAATTCACCACCTGAAGAAAATGCGACAAATACAGTTTTGCTTTCCTGAATATTTCTCCGTATTCTTTTGAACGGTCGAACTGGTTCTGTTTCGAGATATTTAACTGACGGATTGCCCCAAGAAAATTCGGATAAAATAGTTGGATCTTTTCCAGGGTTTGCTGGCTAAAAGCCAATTGCTTCACAGCTGTTCTTTTCCCAAGTTCGAGTCCGGCTTCAATAGCGCGAAGCCTGGCCAGATCTGTATTTGGCAACCTCCTGTATGGCATAAAATGGATTTTAGATAGACTATTGCGAATATACAAATTGCAGGTTCATGTTTCTGGTATTCGCAAAAGAACTAATCAACAACAAATTGTTGAAAACGCACTCTAACAATCTGTAATCCTGAATATTAAAATTAAAAATTTGAAAGATATGAACAGGCAATTGCTGATAAACAATCCTGTTTTTACTGAAAATCGCATGATTTTGGTTATCAGGCAGCTTGAAAATCAGGAATATTGCCTGAAAAACCAATCCTCTGAAGCACAATTCAATGCAATTTCAGGAATGAGTATGCAGCTTACAGCATAAAAAAAGCCCCGAAAAATGAATCTACGGGGCTTTGGGTATTGTTTGGGTGTGGCGGTTTTTTTACCGCCAATATTGCGCAGATAAAATCTGCGACATCCCTTAATCCTGAAACTTTGCGTATAAGAATTCGCGATTCAGACGGGCGATGTTCGAAAGTGAAATATTTTTCGGGCATTCCACTTCGCAGGCACCGGTGTTGGTACAGTTGCCAAAACCAAGCTCGTCCATTTTTGCCACCATCGCTTTTGCACGACGTGAAGCTTCAATCCGACCTTGTGGCAACATGGCCAACTGGCTCACTTTTGCAGAAA
>DAITNH010000218.1:0-9707 GCA_036834745.1 Prolixibacteraceae bacterium | reverse complement strand
GACTGACCTTCAGTAATTTCAGCAATTTCGTTGATACGAATTACCTGTGTCCCGTTTTTGATGGTCAAATCAGTCAGATCCGCCAGTCCTTTATCGGGCAGGCGAAGCGTGATGTCCTGCATTTCGCCGCTTTTTTCCATTGTTCCGGCAACCTGTCCAGCCAACTGGTTCTGAATCTGGGTCACCACATTGGCAACACTCAAATTAAAGATTCCCGCACGCAAACGGTCAACCATGATTTCAACTTCCGGAGAACCACCTTCCATTGATGCTTCGATATTGTACAATTCAGGAATTTGCTGAACGGCTGCTTTTACCTGGTTCGACAATTCTTCAAGAACATCGAGGTCGTCACCGTGAATTTCGACCACAAGCGGAGCTTCATCGGTTCCCAAAAGTCCGCCCAAAGCAGTTTGATCCTGAACGAATTTAATTTCTATATCGGGCAATTCGCCCAAAGCCTGCGAAATGGATTGAATGGCCAGAGTTGAACTGTACTCGCTATCGGGTTTTAGTATTATTTTAATGTTCGCGGTATTTTCGCCCTGAAAAAGTGCATCCTGACTGTTTAACATCCCGGTTGACGGGCCGATCTGGCAATAAAGGGTTTCCAGATGATCGCCCAGCACTTCGCGTACAATTGCTTCCAGATTTTCAACTGCTGCCGAAGTTCTTTGCAGACGAGTTCCTTCCTGCATTTTCAGGTCAAGACTAAATTGGCGGGTTTCCGATTTTGGCATAAATTCGGTTCCGATAAAAGGAACAATCAACACCGAAAGACCAAGCAGCACAATGGTTGCAATGATAACAGCCCATTTATACCTGATTACATTTCCTAAAAATTTTCCGTATCCCCTGATTTTAAGCGATTTTTGTACAGCGGGTTTCACACTGTTTTTATAAAAGAAATTAAACAGCATAGGAATGAACAAGATGGCAACAACCAATGACGAAAGCAGTGAAAATGTAATGGTCCAGGCCTGATCTCGGAAAAGTTCACCGGATGCGCCATGCAAATAAACGATTGGCAGGAAAACCACAATGGTTGTGATTGTAGATGAGGTGATTGCCCCGCTTACCTGCGAAGCTCCCTGTATGGCTGCTTCTTTTACCGACAATCCGTTTTCGCGTAATCGTGAAATATTCTCAAGTACCACAATGGCATTGTCAACCAACATTCCGGCGCCCAAAGCCAGCCCTCCCAAAGTCATAATATTCAGGCTTAGCCCGTTAAAATACATCAGGTTGAAAGTGGCAATGATTGAAACAGGCATGGCCACACTTACAATCAAGGTAGTTCCGATGCGTCGGAGAAATACGAAAAGTACAATTATTGCCAGCACAATTCCCAGCAATGCAGTATTCTTCACCTCATTGATGGCATTGTTGATGAAAGTTCCCTGATTGGTAATAACTGTCAAATGATAGCCCGGCAATGCCTTCTCCATTACTGTCAGCGTTTTTGATACATCTTCGACGGCCTGAACAGTATTGGAGCGAGTTTCTTTGTAAATTGACAGACCCAGACAACGCATTCCGTTCATCCGGACAATGTTTTCAGGTTCTTTGTTGGCGAAACTGATTTTGGCT
Source organism: Prolixibacteraceae bacterium (assembly GCA_036834745.1). GTDB lineage: Bacteria > Bacteroidota > Bacteroidia > Bacteroidales > Prolixibacteraceae > Aquipluma. The sequence continues at coordinate 8,117 of DAITNH010000218.1, read as the reverse complement.
ACTTCACGAAGATAAATAGGTGCTTTTTCGGCAAGTGCATCGCCGGTAATGATTGATTTGTAACCTACAATTGTATTTTCAAAGTCGCTCAGATCGGTCATTAAACTTACGCCTTTCACCACGTATTTCAATCCCATTTCGGTGATCGATCCTCCTGAAATGCTCTGGTTGAAGTTCTGTATGCGATTGCTCAGCTCATCAAGTGTCAGTCCGAATGCATCGAGCAGGTATTCATTGGTCTCAATCAGCACTTCATTTTCTTCCGAGCCCGAAACTTCCACATCGGCAACTCCTTCGAGCCTAACCAGTTCGTTTCTGATATAGTTTTCGGCCACCTTCCGGAGTTCGTTCATATCGGTAATGCTTTCGTGCGAAAGGCCTACAACCATTACCGGCGACGTATTCGGATCGTGCTGGGTGATGTTTATTTCATCAATTGCCTGATTTTGGGCAAAAGAACTGGCGGCTTTCTGAAGGTCCAGAAAAGCTTCGTCCATGTCTTTTGTCCAGGCATATTCAACTGTGATTTGGGCGGTTCCCACTTTCGAAACCGACGAAACCTGCAAAACATCTGACTGGCGAATGGCCAGCGCTTCGAGGTTTTCCACGAATTGTTTTTCCATTTCTTCCGGAGGACGTTCACCCGATTTGAGTTCGATAAACAAACGCGGGTTGTTTATCTCCGGAAACAGGTCGATGCCCAGCTTATTAAAGGAAATGTATCCCAGCAGTACAACGGCCAGTACCATCATCAGAATGGTAACCGGATAGTTGACAGCAAATTGTGTTAATTTCTTCATTCGCTTTATTTCTATTTATTTCACGATCTTGACTTTCGAGCGGTTCTTCAATGTTTCGAAACCTTTAATTACCAGGCGGTCGTTCATTTTTAATCCTGAAGTGATTTCAGCTTCATTCTGGTTTTCGTAGCCAATGGTGATGCGTTTTTCGTCGGCAGTTCCATTGTCCACAATGAATACCGACTTTCCGCGCTGGCTGGATATGATGATGTCTTTCGGGATTACGATCACACTGTCTTTGCGTGCCAAGACGATATCGGCTTTGGCGAACATTCCCGGGCGAAGTTTCATGTCAGGATTTGCAACCTGAATAACTCCCTTGAAAGTGCGTGTTTCGGTGCTGATGGCCGGCGACAATTCTTTTACACTTCCGGGCAAAGTATCGTTGGGCAAAGTATAGTTCATGATGCGCACCGCCTGGTCAATCTGCACATCGCCAATGTATTTCTCCGGAAGGTTTACCTCAACGGTCATGATGCTGTAATCCATCAGGCTGACAACTGCTGTTCCGGTGTTCACCTGCGTGCCGTTGGTGATGGCCGGCAAATCGGTAATTACCCCTTTGAAAGGTGCACGAACCCTCACCTTAGCCAGTTGAAGATTGGCGCGTTCAAAAGCATCTTTGGCATTGGTGTAGTTCACTTCCGAATTGCGGTAGTCGAGCAAGGTAACCCCACCCTTTTCGTAAAGCGATTCCTGCTTTTTCATGTTCTGCTCTGTAATTTCGAGGTTTAATTTTTTGGCATCCAGCCCGATACCGTTTACATATTCGGCATCTTCAAGCTGAACGATCACCTGCCCGTTTTCGACCACATCGCCCAAAGCAAACGGACGGCGGGTTCTCGGATTGATCAGCAATCTGTATTTGCCTGTCATTTCCGTATTCACCACCGCTTTTTTAGTGGCATTCAGCGTACCGGTGGTATTGATCACTTTTTCGATCGAACCGGGTTTGATATCGGAAACTGAAACCGGAACAGCCAGTTCAGTCGTTGTGTTGGTCGGTTGATTGTTACAGGCAGTTGTCGCCCCAACCAGGGCAATCAAAGCGATAATTTTAGAAAAGGATTTCATATTTTGAATGTATTAATGGCTGAATAATTTACGATTTGTTCATTTACGATTGACAATTTTAATGCTGAACTGCTCAATAGTAAATAGTTAAATGGTCAATAGTCAATATTTTATTGTTTCTTTTGAATAAGGTTTTCAGGAACAATTGCCTCGTTTTTTTCGAAATCGAATAGCGATTGAATTTTCAGGTTAAGCAATTCAATTTTATAATCAATCAATGCCTGTGCATACGACATCTTTTTCTGCGAAAGCTGGTTCTGAAAAAGGTTAAGGTCCATGCTGGTCAGGTCGCCGTTTGCATACCGTTCGAGGTTAATTTCGTATGTCAATTGTGCATTTTTTTCGCTCTGCGAAGCAATATCAATCTGATTCACCAGATTCTGAATACTCCTGTAAACCCTTCGGATGTCGAGGGTAATCTGTTTTCTTTCTTCCGTTTGGTTTAACTCCTGAGTTTGAATTACTGCTTCCTGCGCTTTGATGCGGGCTTTCTTTTCGCCCCAGTCGTAAAGCGGAAGATTGAAAGAAACCGATACTCTCGGATTGTTGGTTGGATTATCATAGATATTCCAGAGTTTCTCGTTGTCGCCGCTAATACCAAGCGACAAATTAACATCGCCCCTGAATTCGTTCAGCGATCTGGTGCGGATCAGTGCAAACTGTGAAGTTTCGATGTCGATTTCACGCTGCCGGAGTTCCATTCTGGAGTTCAATCCATATTCAATGGCTTTTTTCACATCCACAATTACCGGGTTCATTGCCACATCGGTCATTACTGTTATTTCTTCCATAATGTCCATGCCGATGTATTGCTTAAACTGGTCTTTGTAATTGTCGAGGGTTACCTGGGCATTCTGAACCGCAGATTTTGAAGTGGCAAAGTTAAGTTCTGCCTGATAAAGCTCTTCTTTGGCGGCAATTCCGGCAGTTACTTTGTTTTGGGTGATTTCGTAGCTTTTTTGCGTATTGATAAACTCGTCCTGCGAAATAGTCAGACTCATTTGTGCCAGATAAACATTGTAAAAGAATTGAGTGACCTGCTTTTCGTTGTTCAACTTTTGCATGGCGTAATTCAATTGGGCATTTTCGAGGTCCAGCTCCAGTTCTTTCAATTCAAGTTTGGTTCGGTTATAAGTGAACAATGGCTGTGCAATGCTCAGCGAAAGATAGTTGGTGAACGCCTTGTTTTCTTCAACTCCATTGAACTTCTCAACATAGTTGTTTTGCCAGCCAAAGCGGTTGACAAGGCTAATGGTTGCATCGGTTGGAAGAAATGGCTGAGCAACCGTGAGGGTTCCGAACGATTGCGTGCTTTTGCTGGTGTACCATTGCGAGTTGTACATATCAAACTGCCGCCGCTGATCGTAACTCAATGGAGTCACACCCAACGAAAAATTCGATTTAAGTGCGGCATTTTGTGCTATGAGCGATTGTTCGGAGCGTTCCAGATTCAACAACGAACGGCGAATGTCGGGACTATTGGAATTTGCAATGTCCAGCGCGCTTTCAAGCGTTAGGATTTGCTGTGCCTTTGCCGGAATTAAAAGCAAGCAAAAAATGACCAGCATGAATCCCCTTTGGAGTAGTTTTTTTAATGACATATTCTAAAAATTTAAAATTCCTGATGTTAAAATATCGAACGGGAAATAAAAAATCAGGAACGATGACTTTGATGTTTCTTATTTCTTGCTCCCCGTCTGTTTCGGGCAGGGATGTTTTTTTTGCATTTTTCACTTTTTTTTTCCTGTGCCTTAGCCTGTTTCTTAGCCTTTTCCTACTGCTTCACCAATTTAATCGCATCGGCCACTACGACCTGTGCTTCTGTTTTGTTGCCCAGTTCAACTTTAACGGTATCGCCCATAAAATAGAACGAACCCAAACTGTTCCAGCCTTCTTCCACAGTCTTAATATCGATCATCACTTCTTCCTTACTTTCGCTGTGAAAAATGGTATAGGTGTATTCTCCTCCACCATCCTGACCCCGGCGGCCTCCACGTTGTCGCGGCTTGGTAAGATAGCTGAACACTTCGTATGTTCCATCACCTTTTATCGGAATGCTCCAAACTGCTTTTTTGCTGCCATCGCCCGACTTCACGTAATGTGCCGACCGTATAAATTTTCCGAAGAAACCGCTGTTGGTAGTTGCCCGCCATGTTCTCGGTGCCCGCCAGGTATTGAATCCGACAAACCGTTCTTTGGTCAGTTCTTCTTTCAGGAGTAATTTTTGCAAAAGACTTTTATCGTCGGAAACGGTAAAACGGAACGTTGAATCTTCATCGTCACTAATAAATTCTCCCACTTCGGCCAGGCGAACAGGAATATCCACCAGCTTCTCGCCTTCAAACGGAGTAGCCTTGGTATCTTCCTCAATGTTCTCGAGCGGAAGCATCAATTCAGCAGGAATATTGCGTGATGTGAGGGTGTTAATGGTAATATTCCGGGGCGTACCATCCAGCAGATAACTCACTTCCTTGGTTTGAGTTCCTTCGAGGTATATCAGTTTGTCAACAGTTTCCATGTTTGCACCGCCGCCGCCGAATCGTCCGCGACCAGGCCCGCCGCCTTCTCCAATCCTGAATTGTACCAAAACGATACCTTCAGTTTGTTCTGTGTTGGTAATCTTGAATTTGACCATCGTTTTCAACCGGTCGCCATCGAGAACATTGACCGCTTTAACGCCGCCAATCAAATATCCGGGCAATTCCTTGCTGTTGAACCATTTGCCCATGTATGGTAACAGGTCGGTGTTAAACTGTTGCTGAATTTGTGTGTTGAAATTTTCGATGGTAGTAGAACTGAACCTTATGCTTTTCAGGAAGTTAAACATGAAATCGTCGAATGCTTCGTCACCAGCCTTGCGCTTGATGATGGAGAACAGCGCCTGCCCTTTTAACTGGATTACATTGTCGATGATCTTTACTCTTTCAGGATCGTCCAAAAGTTCGGCAAACGAATAATCAAGCAATGCCAGATTGGCCTGTTCGTTTTCTGTCATTCCCTGCATATTGCGCATCCATCCCTGTGCTCCCGACTCGGAAGACTGTTTCAGGTAAGATTCAAAAATACGGTCAGTAACCGGCCATTGGTCGGATTGTACAAAATAGGCATGGTTATAAAATAAAGGGAAAGAATACAATGGATTGGCTTTTTCTTCTACCTGCAATTCTCCCTGACTTCTGTTAACATCCGGCCGTGCAGCTGCCTGGGTAAATAACGACAGAAAATTATTGAAGGCCATAATTTTTTTCTCTTCAGGAGTAGATTGTACATCGCCTCCCCTTCCGCCCCAGCGTTCCATGCGTTTGAGGCTCCCTTCAAAGTCAGCCTCGCCAACCAACAAGCCTTTTTCAGGAAAAAGAATGGTTTCCGGCTGTACCTGTTCCCTTTCAGCAATCAAAGTGCGTGGATAAGAATAAAATTGCGCCGGGACTTCAACGATTGTAAATCGCTCGAACGGATAGAACATGTCGATTTTGCGTTCGTAATCTTTCAATGCAGTGGCAATCAAATCAGGAAGGGTGTCTTTAACCGGTTCAAAAAAACCGGAAAAATAATCGTGGTCTTTGTGATGAAATAAATTGAATTCAAGTCCGTCTATTGTATCGGTTTTCTGGGCGTAATTCCCGATTATCAGCGATATTTGAGGTAAGTTGTTTTTGTTTTTGAAATAGAACGCCCCGTCTTTTTGCTCGACTTTGCCTTGCGAAATTGCAGTCAGTCCAGATTTTGTATTTACCGATATTTCAAATTTGCTGAATTGTTTCTGCATCCATTGTTTGCTTTGCTTCCCGAAACCGGTGCCTGCAATCGGGTACCAGTTGCTTTCGCGGGTCAGCAAAACAAAATCGGGCGAAACAATGGCCGACCGTTTGTCGATCTGAAACATATTTGCCCTGAAAGATTCCTGGAGCGTTTTATCGTCAATATCCAAAAAACTACCCGCTTCGTTCAGGCTTCCGCCGTAAGTAAATTCAAGTTCGGCAGTTTCGCCGGGTTCCAGTTTCGATCCTGAAAAATCAATCAGCTGAAATGTACGTTTCGCCTCAATCTCCTGTCCGTTGAAACTTACTTTGCTTATTTCCAATCCCGGGTTCAGGCTAAAAACAAAATGATTGATTGGTTCCTGAAGCGGATTGCTCACTTTCAGTTTTGCTTTTACTTCCAGCTCATTTCCTTTGTGAATGAGCTCAATACCATAGCTTTCAACGTTTAAACGCGGAACAGTTAGATTGGCATCGTTGAGCGAACGCATGTTTTCCCTCAGTTCCTGATTTTTAACGAAGGTGGAAACGTGCTTGTTTCCGAGCCATATTCCGGCTGCAAAAAATATCAATGCAGGAAATAGGGTGATCTTGTTACTGAACGGACTTTGCGGCAGGCGTTTGAGCAAGGTAATTGTCAGGAAAATAAATGCGATACCAAAACAGGCGTACATTCCGCGGTGAACGATTATTGCAGGCAGGTTTCCAAATCCGATGAAATCGGAATTCAGTAAGGGCATACTGTATGCCATGTAATCGAACAGATAATAGAATTTCGTATTGAGGTAGAATATGGTAACAGCCACATAACCAAGCAGAAGAATAAAGGTGATGGCCTGATTTTTCAGGATGCTCATCACGAAAAACGAAAGTCCGAGAATGAAAATCAGGGTTGGCAAACTGATGATCAGGAAATATTCCAGGTATGCCAGCCAGTTAACCGACACATTCTCTGCTATCAGGTTAAAAATAAGCGCTTCCGAAAGAATGATCAGGTTCAGAATAATGAAAACAACCAGGTTTCCAATGGTTTTTCCGGCCACATATTCGCCGTTCGACATCGAGCGTATGTAAATTACATCAGTGGTATCCAGTTTTTTATCGCGTTTCAGGAAATCCGAAGCCAGAAATATGGCAATGATCGCCTGAACTGTATTCAGCATCAATAGATTCACATAAGGAATGGCTGAGGTAATTGCCTTCATATCCCAATTTTGACCCTGATCCATGGTCAGAACAGCCATGTTGAAGAAGAACAAAATGACCATGGCCAGCAAAGCGAAAATCCTGAAAAACCAACTGCGCAACAGTGTGGTTATTTCATATTTGGCAATTGATGAAATGTTATGAACTGAAATCATTTATGTTATTTACTATTTAATTATTTACTATTTACGATTTGATCAATTCCTCGTAGCACCATTTAAATTGTAAATCGTCAATTGTATAATCGTCAATTATTATATTGCTGTCCATTGGTCTAAATTACTTTCCATAAAGTAAACGTAAGCATGTTCCAGATTGGGAGCGATGTTTTGCCCGCTGTAACCGTTGATCGCGTCGGCCACCACCTGTATTTCCCAGCCTTCGCTGTTGGGAACATTGGAAATAACCGGATATTTTTCGTTGATTTCGAGGTATTCTGCTTCTGTGGCCTGAATGAGCCACACTTTACCTTCGGCAAGTTTAACCAACTCATCGGGCGAGCCGGTAAAGGCCAAACCACCCTTGTTGAGCAGCGCCATGTCGGTACACGAGCTCGAAATATCGCCAACAATGTGGGTCGAAAGGATGATAATCACATCCTGGGTTGAAATGGTGGAAAGTAAATTCCGGAAACGGATTCGTTCTTCAGGATCCAGTCCGGTGGTTGGTTCGTCAACAATGATAATTTTCGGATCGTTGATCAGCGCCTGGGCAATTCCGAGACGGCGTTTCATCCCTCCTGAAAGTTTGTTGGCCTGACGGTCGCGTGCTTCGAACAAGCCAACTTCCTCCAACATTTTATCCACAGCCAGTTTGCGCTCCTTGCTGTTTTTCATTCCGGCAAGGCGGGCAGCATAATCGAGAAATTCGTAAGTTTTAAGGTGCGAGAAAAAGCGGAAATCCTGCGGAAGATAACCCAGCATAGAACGAATCTCTTCGCGTTGTTTGGTAAGATCGTAACCATTCATGATAACTTTTCCCGACGAAGGCTGCATCAGGGTTACCAATATCCGCATAAGGCTCGATTTACCAGCCCCGTTTGGACCCAACAAACCGAACATGCCGTTATTGATTGCCAGGTTCACATCCTTCAACGCGTGGTTGCCGTTGGGATAGACTTTGTTGAGGTTTTCAATGGTTATCTTCATCCTGAAAAGTTAGTTCACGGTTTCTATGACTTGATTTCTTTCAATAGGTTTAATGAAGTGGCTATAAGTTACAAAAAAGAGATTTTTAAGAGCTTTTCTTTATTTAAGGGATGTATTTTATCGACAAA
>DAITNH010000217.1:6933-9800 GCA_036834745.1 Prolixibacteraceae bacterium | reverse complement strand
GATCACGGGATCAATTCCATCCGGCTGCGGACATTTGTGAATCCGTCGGACGACAAGGCCAGCGGACATTGCAGCAAGGACGAAACGGTGGCGATGGCTGTTCGGGCGCAAAAGTGGGGAATGAAGGTAATGATTAACTTCCATTACAGCGATACCTGGGCCGATCCGGGCCATCAAGGAAAACCAAAAGCATGGGAAGGCCACGACTTTCCGACCTTGCTGAACGATCTTTCCGATTATACTTTTGACGTGATGACAGCTTTGAAAACTGCCGGAGTTACTCCCGAATGGGTTCAGGTTGGAAACGAAATTCCCGGAGGAATGATTTATCCGGAAGGAAGTACAGATAACTGGCCTCAGTTGGTACAGCTCATCAACAAAGGTTACGACGCCGTTAAAGCGGTAAATCCTGAATCAAAGGTTATTCTGCATGTCGATCAGGGAAATAACAATGGTCGTTTCCGGTGGTGGTTCGATGCCGCCAAGGCGAACGGTGCGAAATACGATGTAATTGGCTTATCTTATTATCCATACTGGCTCGAAGGAAAACCGGATTATACCCTGTCGATTGATGATTTGGAAGCCAATTTAAAAGACATGGCTTCGCGCTACGGAAAAGAAGTGATGGTGGTTGAAGTTGGCGGAGAAGACATAAAAGTGCAGAATACTTACAATATGCTGATTGCAGTTATAAAGAAGGTAAAGGAAGTTCCGGAGAAAAAAGGGACAGGTGTATTTTACTGGGAACCGCAGGGAGCCCGAAGTTGGAGCCATTATGCGTTGAGCGCCTGGGGCGACGATGGAAAACCAACCAAAGCAATGGACGCGTTTTTGTCGGGTGAAAAGTAAAAACTATATTTAGAAAATCGTAACCATGAACCAATGAAAAATAATAAAATTATCGCTCTTTCAATCAATTTTTGATTGGCATTTAGTCCAATATTTTCTGGAATAAAAGTTCGGTTTTCCAACCATCAAGGGTTCGTCGCCAGTCTTTTTTTGAGCCTGTCATTTCAAATCCGTTGTTCTTGAACAACTGAATACTTGCCAGATTATCAGCGGTTATATTGGCAAACAACTGGTGCAACCTCAAATAGTTGGCGGCATAGATGCAAAGCAGTTGAAGCGCATCGTTGGCATAGCCCATTTTGCGGTCTTTTTCATTGTGGATCAGAATGCCAACACCCGCCCTGAAATGAAAAGGATCAAAATCAAACAGGTCGATGGCGCCGACTGCTTTTCCTTCAATGGTCTCAATAATCATGCGTACCTGCTTGTTTTCGTAAATGTCGCGTTGCGAATCCTTGATGTATTTTGCCAGTATGTATTTTGAAAATGGCTCATAAGTGTTGCTCACTTCCCATATTTCAGCATCGTTTTCCCATTCGTACAGCAAGTCGATGTCGTCTGGCTCCAATGCCCGGAAACGAATTTTACCAAATTCAAGTTTGTGGTGAATCATGATTTTCCGATATTTCTCCACGCTTTCAGCACGATTTCCAGATCGTTCATCAGCCGGTAATCCTTTGCATAAACAATGTTCAGTTCATCCTTCTTTTTCTCCTGAATAGTTTCAGGATAAAGGGAAGCAGGGGAGAGGATGCCTTTTTTTATTGGCGGCAGATGATTCTGAGTTCCGGAACAGTAGCCAACCCAACTTTTCTTTCCGGTGAGAACTTCAAAAATGCTCCGGAAGAAACCTGTTTGGGAATTTGTGAACCAAATTACAAAAGGAGAAATAAAAAGCAGGAAAAATACCATTATAAAGTCGAAAACACGTTTGTTTTGTTTGTTGTTTTCCTTTGCAATTGAGTTGATATGAACCACATATAAATCGCCTGCAGTTGAAATTGAGTTGCTGCCAATAATGGAAAGGCTTTCGGGCGGTGCAATTTTATAGTCGATATTGAGGTCGCTTAAATCGAGCATGATCCTGATAATTTCCTGAGAGGGAATGTCTCCGGCAGAAAAGATCAGCTCGTCAATTTTGTTGATCCGGATAATTTCGGGCAACTGGTGAATATTGCCCAGATAAAATTGTTGGTGAATTGAATTATCAGGTGAAACAAAACCAACTACGTCAATATTTAAACCCGACTGAGTAATGAGTTCTGATATTCGTTTCGATTCTTCCACGGCAGCTACCACAGCAATGCGTTTTTGTTTGTCGAGTTCAAGTTCCAGCCCGGTCATTTGAAGTTTGTACAACAAATACCGGTAGGCGGGTAGCGCTAAAAATGCCCAGCCCGAACCCAAAAGCAGCAAAGCCCTCGAATAGCGCATACTTTCATCAACAAGCGAATAAAAAATAAGGATGGAAAGTGTCCCCCAAAGCAAACCTTTAAAGATTCGCCCGAACTGAATGCTTTTCCGGTATCCTCCGTTAAGCCAGATACAGCAAATCCAAATCAGGATATAAATCGGAACCGCAAAGTGCAAATATTCAGGTGGATAATAGCCTCGTTCGTATTTGTATGCTTCCCAGTTTGGCAATAAAACGGCAAATCCAATATAGATTATCAGTGCATCCAAAGCTGGTAAAAATACTGATTTAATGAACTGTCCGGTCAGTGTTAAAATTGCCCGAAAGTAAATTGCCAGATTGATCAGAAGGGCATATCTGCGCGCATTGCCTTTCGAAAAGTGTTTCTTTGCAAAGATGATCATCGCGTTGTAGAACACTTTCACGTAATTGATACTGCCCTTTTTGGTGCTTTCTCCTTTATAGTGAATGATAGTTGTTTCGGGGAAATAGTAGTTTTTGTAACCGCCCTTTGTGATGCGGTACGAAAGGTCGATGTCTTCGCCGTACATAAAATAATCTTCGTCGAGCAAGCCAACTTTACCGAGCGTTTCGCGGCGAAGCA
>DAITNH010000217.1:0-6833 GCA_036834745.1 Prolixibacteraceae bacterium | reverse complement strand
ACCACGGTATCCGGGTTCAGGAGTAAAATGTATTCTCCTTTGGCTATTCTGATGGCCTGATTATTGGCTTTCGAGAAGCCCATATTTTCTTTGTTTGCGATCAGGGTTACTTCCGGGAATTTTTCGGTAACCATTTGGCAGGAACCATCAACAGAATCATTGTCAACGACGATAATTTCGGAACTTATCTTCGATGCGGCTTTAAAAGCGGCATAAAGACACTGTTCCAGAAAATATTTAACGTTATAATTGACAATGACGATGGATAGCTTCATTCAGAATTTATTTCGTTTTTTTACCCTTTTACTTTTGCCTTTATTTTATTGAATTATCGAGTCCTCAAAGTTCATCCGGTTTACGATAGAGCGTCCCAGCGTAACTTCATCGGTATATTCAAGTTCGTCGCCAATAGACACGCCACGGGCAAGCGTCGATATTTTCACATTCAGGTTTTTAAGCTTTTTGAAAATAAAAAAGTTGGTCGTATCGCCTTCCATGGTGGTGCTAAGTGCAAGAATAATCTCATCGATGCCACCTTCGTTTACGCGACCAACAAGCGAATCAACTTCAAGGTCAGAAGGGCCAATTCCATCCATTGGCGAAATAATACCGCCTAAAACATGGTACAATCCGTTAAACTGATGGGTGTTTTCGATGGCCATCACGTCTTTTATGTTTTCAACCACACAGATGAACGATTTGTTTCGTGTTGGATTTGAGCAGATATTGCAAACATCGGTATCCGAAATGTTGTGGCAAACGCGGCAATGTTTTACCTCGGAGCGCAACTGGATAAGGCTGTTCGCGAATATCTCCACTTCATGAACTTCTTGTTTCAGCATGTGCAAAACCAATCGCAACGCCGATTTTCTACCAATACCCGGAAGTTTGGCGAATTCGTTTACTGCATTTTCCAATAATCTGGAGGGAAACCGGTCGAGGTGCATATTCCATTTCTTTTGTAAGCCTCAAATTTAATCAGCGAATTTTAATAAACAGAATCTACGCTCAATTTTAAGGGATTATTTATTCAGATATTTAGCAACAGTGGTCAATACATCATCCATTCTGATGGGTTTTACAAGCACATCGTTGCATCCCGAATCAAAACATTTTTGTCTATCATCAGCCATTGCATAGGCTGTTTGGGCGATGATCGGAATAGTCAAATCCGTCAGTCTGATTTGTGATGTTGCTTCGTATCCGCTGATTTCGGGCAATTGAATGTCCATCAGTATAAGGTCTATTTTTGTGGCGTTGAATATATTCAAAACATCAATTCCATCTTTTGCCCAAACAACATTTGCCCCGGTTTTTTCGAGTATGCTATTCAGGTATTCATAATTGTACGGAGTGTCTTCAGCAATCATAATGGTGTAATTACTGAAATTGTATTTTCGCTGCGATGGAGATTTTACCGCTGAACGTACCATGGGAATCTTTATTTTATCGTATGGTAGCGTCAAATAGAAAACACTTCCTTCGCCCGGAACCGATTTTACATTGACACTGCCCCCAAGTAACAATGCAAGATCTTTGCAAATGGACAGCCCAAGTCCGGAACCTGCTTCAGAAGGACTCGTTTCTTCTGAGTAATTGAAACGTTTAAAGATGTTTTTAATCCTTTCAGCAGGTATCCCTTCTCCCGTATCCGAAACAAAAAATCTTAATTTATTGTCGCTTAGAATGTTGTAGCCTATTTCGATGTTGCCTGTTTCGGTGTATTTTAAGGCGTTCAGGTACAAATTGTTTAAAATTTGCTTTAGCCGGTATGGGTCTGTAAAAATTACATCGTGATGCGACTCTTCAGGAAGTTGGAAAATAAGTTCAAGGTTTCTTTTTTGTTTCCGTCTCAGGTAATTGTTATAGGTCATTTCAAGCTCTGCGAACAAATCTCCCAGCGAACATGCTTCCTTTTTAATTTTCAGTTCGTTGGCTTCAATTTTTGAAACATCAATAATATCGTCGATCAACCTAAGCAAAGCCTGACTGTTTTCTTCAATTATTTCTGAATATTTATTTCGTTTTTGTATTGGTAATTCTTCATTTTTCATCAATTCGCTAAAGCCAATAATCGTGTTAATAGGAGTCCTGATTTCGTGGCTCATATTCGACAAAAAGTGATTTTTATAATTGTTTGCGATTTCAGCATCCTGTTTTGCTTTTTTCAGGTCACGCTCAATTTTCTTGAGGTAGGTGATGTTTTCAGCGATTTTCACATAATGGGTGATGTTGCCAAAATTATTCCTGATGGGCGAAATACTTGCCAATTCCCAGTAATATTCACCGGTTTTTTTTCGGTTTTTAAATTCTCCCTGCCATTCGTTTCCTGCACTGATGGTTTTCCATAGTTTTTCGTAAAAGCTTGGCGGTTGAAATCCCGACTTCAGAATATTTGGTTTCTTGCCAAGTATTTCCTGGTCGCTCCAGCCGGTAATTTTGCAAAAGGCGGGGTTGAAGAATTCGATGTATCCTTCGGTATCGGTAATAATAACGGCAATTGGACTCTGAATGATGGCCTGATGAAGTTTTTTATATTCGCTGTCTGATTTTTTTTCTTCAGTGATATCGCGATGGATTCCAAACATCCTGAGGGCTTTGCCATTTTCGTCACGTATTACCGAAGCACGGCTTTTGATCCAGATATAGTGTCCTTTCTTGTGCAACATTCTGAATTCTGCCTCATATAAACGAGAATCGCTTTTAATGAAATTATTGATGAAATGAACCATTCGGTCCCTGTCTAACGGATGGATCATATCCAGCCAGGCAGAGTAATTATCAGAGATTTCGTCCGGATAGTATCCGAGCATTGATTTCCACCTCCTCGAATAATAGGTTTTTCCGGTGCCAACAATGTAGTCCCAAATTCCCATATCGGCGGCTTCGGTAGCCAGCAGGAACCGTTGCTCGCTGTCCTGAAGTTTTTCTTCAATTTTTTTAAAGCGGCTAATGTTTTTGAGAATGATGAGTACTGATTGTTGATGGTCAGCCGGATCAATTTCAGGGATGAACGTCATGTTCCACCAAGTTATCCGATCAAGGTTGTTTATCCTGATGTTTTCTTTGACCTTTTTCTGAAGTTGGAATGCCTGATTGATCAGTTGGAGAACATTTTCAGTTTGCTCTCCGAATAGCTTGATTTCTTCAAGTGATTTTCCTTTTACGTCAGTAGCTTTTATGCACAGTTTGGGGTAACATTTTTTCGAAATATAGCTTACCTGTAAATCAGGATTGATCCGGATAATAACATCCTGAAGTTTTTCAGGAAGCGATTGATAGTCAATATTTTTTACTGTAAGTATTTCTTCGAAGCTGATAATTGTCGATCCTGATGAGACGGAGGTTACTGAGACTTTTAAAATGGTTTTTTTCCGGTCAAGAGAAAAATGCCTGATTTCACGTGCCTTGATTGCCGGTAAAATTTCCTGTTTGAAAAATGAACGGGTGTTTTTTTTCAGAACCTCAATAATATGAAGCAAACTTCCATCCGGATCAATTTCCTCAATTTGTAGTATTTTATTTATTTCACCCGAAATCTCCTGAAGTCTCAGATGGTCGTCGATTTTTATATATCCTGAATTATATTCAGTATTTTCGTTTTGAGGGAACATATCAGCGTATGTTGTTAATGTACCTTAAAAATAAGAAATTAAAGTGTTACAAACATAGTGCACGAAGGGATTTTATGAATTATTTTAATGGATTTTGTTTCGTTTATTGGTAAAAATATTCTTTATTTAAACAATCCTAAATGTATGAAGGTTTTATCAGGCGTAATAAAGGAAACGTTTAATTTTCTGTGTTGGCGTTTTTTCAAACGGAATTGGTTGCAGTACAATTCGTTGAATTTTTGAAAAATTATTAACTTCTTCATTTACCTTGCGCTGTATTTCCTTGAGGATTTCTTCTGCTTTCTCATTCACAAACGTAACAGCCTCAGATTTCATGTCCTGATATTTTTTTTCGAGTTCTTCCATATTCAGATGCACCATAGCAACCAACCGGCCTTTTTGCTGAACAACCAGCGATTCGAGCACGTATTCCATGCGGTTGATCACCGATTCGATTTCTTCAGGATAGATGTTTTCGCCACTGGCTCCAACAATCATGTTTTTGATACGGCCTTTGATGTAAAGGTTGCCGCCTTTGTCGAAGTAGCCGAGGTCACCGGTTTTTAGCCAACCGTCTTCGGTAAATGTTTCTTTGGTTATTCCTGGTTCTTTATAATAGCCCAGCATCACGTTTTCACCTTTGGCCTGAATTTCTCCCTGCCCGGTTTTTTTATCAGCATTGGCAATTCGCAATTGAACCCCTGGCATGGCTGGCCCGGTTGACAAAAACCTGGTTTTACCAACACCTGCACCTGCCAGTAACGGCGACGACTCGGTCATTCCATATCCAATCGCAAGTGGAAATCCGCCTTCCATAAGGAAGCGTTCAACATTGTCGTCCAGTTTGGCGCCCCCGACCCCGAAGAACTTCAATTTACCACCAAAGGTTTCATATAGCTTTTTGCCTGCCACTTTGTTCAGTAGTCTTCTGAAAGGTGCTACCTTGTACAAAGCACGGGTAATAAATTTGCTATTGATTTGGGGCAATATTTTGGTTTTATAAATCTTTTCAACAATTAAAGGAACGATCAGCATGATGGTTGGGCGAACCTGTTTCAATGCGGCAAGTAAAACCGATGCGACAGGTGGCTTTTGCAGATAATGAACCGAAGCGCCATACTTTAAAGGCAGAATAAGAACCAGGGTGTTTTCGAGTGTATGCGAAAGCGGAAGAATGGAAAGAAAACGGTCGGTCGGGAATATATTCTGAAGTAACCAGCATTGTTGAGCAGTCCACACAATATTTTTATGCGTCAGCATTACACCTTTTGATTTGCCCGTGGTACCCGAAGTGTAGATGATGGAAGCCAGATCCTGTTCTTCAATTTTTTCATACGCGAAGGTTGTTGTATCCATCTCGTTGAAAACAGGTCGGGTTGTTTCCGATACAACTTCGAATTTTTCAATGTGAATGACTGTCATGCCCGGAACAGGTTCCAATTTGCTGCTCAGGGATTCTGAAACATAAATGACAGAAACCTCGGCATGTTCAATTATATTTTTTATTTCATTTGGATGAAAATCAGGAAGGATAGGAACAACGACAGCTCCTGTTACACTTGCTGCAAAGAACGCAATTCCCCATTGTGGCATATTCAGACTCAGAATACCAACTTTATCGCCCTTTTTAACTCCAATAGTTTGAAGTTGAAGCGCAGCTTTTTTTACATCAAGCTCAAGTTGTGCATAAGTTCTGTTTTCTTCGCCGACAAATACCAATGATTGATGCGATGCAAAATCTTTAAAACTGGCTTGCAACATTGCAGGAATCGTCAAAAAATCTAACCTTCCCATAATTTATTGTTTTATTAATCAATTGTTTTCAAAAATAATAATTGAATCTGTCAAAAGTATATAAATGATCTGTATAGGGCTGAAATATTAACAACAATTAAGCTTTGACGCATTTTATTTGCTGGTTCTCCAATTATTTTTAGAATTCCTGAATGGATTCGTCGGAGTCTTTTGAAATACTGCCATGGAGCAGAAACAAAAGGTTATTCAGGTAAAATGATCGCATGGAGAATTGGTCTGATAAAAAGTTGTTTTGTCGTTTCAGGATTGATAAATAAAATTCAGAAAATAGTCAGAAAATAGCCTTTAAATGATATAAATTTGGAAAGAAATGGATAGATCAGAAATCATACAATCAACAGCCGCCTTTATAGCGCGCGAATTTGCTTCAGAAGGCAGTGGTCACGACTGGTTTCATGTTGATCGTGTGCGCAGGATGGCTCTCCGGATTGCTAAAAAAGAAGGAGTTGACCTTTTTGTTACTGAAATGGCTGCATTATTGCACGATCTGGACGATTATAAAATAACCGGATCGGAATCAGATGTATCGGTGAAAGCGAAAAAATTCCTTTCTTCCATGGACGTGGATGAAGATGTTGCAGCACTGATTCTGCAGGTTATTGAAGAGGTATCGTACAAAGGTTCGGGTATTGAAACACCGGTGAGTTCAGTTGAGGCAGCAGTTGTTCAGGATGCAGACCGTCTGGATGCTATCGGAGCCATTGGGATTGCCCGCACGTTTGCATACGGGGGTCATAAGAACAGGCTCATTTACGATCCTGATATTGTTCCGGTGATGCACGATGATTTTCATTCGTATAAAAGCAGTACCGCCCCGACGATCAACCATTTTTTTGAAAAGCTTTTGCTGCTAAAGGACCGGATGAATACGAATACGGCCAAATTAATTGCAGAGCAAAGACACCGGTTCATGGAGAATTATCTTCAGCAATTTTTTGATGAATGGGAGGCTAAAGGATGAAAAAACAATTTAACTACAATTACTAAGATGATGAAAATTGAACACATTGCCATTTGGGCCCACGATCTGGAAGGGATGCGTAACTTCTATACCCATTATTTTAATGCGATGTCGGGTTCGTGTTACTTCAATCATTCCAAAGAATTTCGGTCGTATTTCCTTTCATTTGAAGGCGATTGTCGTCTTGAACTCATGGAAATGCCTGCCGTTGCAGGTAATAAAAACGACCACCGGAAACATTATTTTGGAATTACGCACTTTGCATTTAAAGTTGGTTCGCGCGAAAAGGTGGACGAAATAACCGACAAATTGCGAAATGACGGATACGAGATTATCAGTCCTGGAAGAATGACTGGTGACGGTTATTACGAAAGTGCCGCATTTGATCCTGAAAAAAACAGGATCGAGATTGTGGCATAGGTTTTATAGTGATGGTTTCACTT
>DAITNH010000216.1:0-9823 GCA_036834745.1 Prolixibacteraceae bacterium | reverse complement strand
TATATTTATTAAATGTTAATGATTTTCCTACTCTTTTAAAGGATTTTCGGATTCCTCCTAAAAAAATTATTTACAAAAAAGTATAGTGTAGTAAATTGGATATAGGTTTTTAGCTCTGAATTTGTTATTTTAGCTTAAAAGGCGCCAAACCCGAATAGCTATACAATTAAAAGAGACTATCCCGACCTGTTGAGACAGTCTCATTTTAAAATTGAATTAGATCAAAATTTTAATGCAACACCCAGATTAAGGTAAGCAATCCCTGAACCTAATTCTACCATACCAGCCAGATTGTCGGAGAAGAAATAGCGGGCGCCAATAAAACCTGAAAAGATCAAACCACCCTTTGATGCATTATAGTTATATCCAGGTACTGAATTTCCTGTTTCTTTTGAACTAAGAATGTTGTATCCGAGCATAGCTCCGGCATAAGTATCAAGGTTATCCATCAAATTATAATGTAAATATCCTCTGGGGCCAATAATGATATTGGTGTATTTCCATCCCCATCCGGAATATTCCCATTTATAGGCAGCATAACCAAGGTATCCGCCAACGCCTATAGCCCCTTTCCCATCAAATAGATCATCCTTTATTACAACTTCCAAAGATCCGGATATTGGAGGAACGCTACTTGTGTATCCAACACCGCTATACAGTGCAGATCCAAGACCGACTCCGAGGTTCAGCACTTTGTCGCCTTTTGCAACAACCTGAGCATTTGCAAATAAAAAACCACACAAAAAAAATGTTGCGAGTAATAAACTTTTGAATTTCATAGTTAATAGTTTTTTAAGTTAAACATTTGGATATAACAAAATCACCTGAATAAACATTTCAATATTGATCGCACTTAGCAAAGACACTATGAATGGGATTGGTGTTTGTCTTACTGACAGCAAGCAAAATTATTCTGATAGCATTTTCCATAATTACGGGATTACCATTTAATTTCAAATAATCTAGTAATCTGCATAGCGACTGTGCTACTATTTTACTGTAACTGAAGCGCATCCACAGGTATATGCTGAACTTCGAATTGATTATCATATTCACCTGATTGGCAGGCAAATTTCACCACCAAAAGACCCGTAGCACCTGCTACCAAAACTGTTGAAGTTTCCATTTTGCATGCATTTAAATTTAGAAAATGACATTGAGAATATCAGAATCTATCTGAATTCGTAATTGGGGTTAAGTAGAGAATATGATGTATAGCAAAGAGCTACTGACTATTTTTGAATTAACTGAAATTCAAATTATAAAAATAACGAGTATTATAATTCACCTTATCTGCACTGGCAAAATCACATATTAACAAATATATACAAAAAAAAAACAATTATTTTCAATAATTGTCGTATAAAATTCAGAAATTCATGCAGTTAACTTTAAACAGACACTATACATAACACAACAATCGTCAAATCACTAGTCAGATAAGATGTTTCGATTAAAAGAGTATTTTGTCTTAATTAATCGAAAATGTGACAGTGTTAATCATTTTCGATTTTCCAGAGTAAAATGTCATTTTTAAAAGAATTATTTTTGAAAAAATCCATATATCATGACCAATAATTCAGTTGAAAGTACTACTCCTGTCTATACCCTGAGTATAACTTCCACTCTTTCAGGAATACCGGTTCATTCCATAAGGCAATACATTGATAAGGGATTGATTATTCCATTCAGGAAAGAATCCAACCGGAATTTGTTTTCTCAGGTAGATATTCTGCGTTTAAAATATATTCATAAGTTACTCAATGAAGATGGATTGAATATTGCAGGAATCAGATCTATCCTGGCGCTTATTCCTTGTTGGGCAATTCGGGAATGCTCGGCCAGAGAGCGTGAAAAATGCCACGCTTTTCATAGTGATGCTTATCCTTGCTGGGAAGCATCTGAAAAGGGGATACTATGTAAGAATACAAATTGCAGGGAATGTGAAGTTTATCGAATAGTTGAAAACTACCCTGATGTTAAATCATACCTGAAGACACTTATACCATAGAAGCCAAATCTCTAAAATTTTATTCCTTGAAGGGTTCGTCTGTATTTGGCTGGTCATAAGGTCTCATAATGCATTTCAAGCTTAAAGAAGAATTGAATCTTACCCATAAAATAGTTTTTTTAACCAATGGATTAAAATGATTATTTTTAGACTCATAACCAATCCTTAATACCATGAAACGAGCCATGAGAGATAATCTCACACAGACACATGATTATCGATGGCGAGTTCCATCTGGCAATTAAAAAACAAATTATAAACAGATGAAATTCAGGTTCATTTTGACTTTTCTGATTCTTTCAGGTTCATTCGTTTCCGCTCAGGACATCAAAGAAATTGTCCGGAAATCGGACGAGAAATTTCGGGGTTCATCGAGCTCCGGAAGTTTTTCTATGACCATCGAAAGGCCCACCTGGTCGCGAACTATTTCTATGAAAAGCTGGGCGCTCGGAACCGATTATTCCCTGATTTATGTGACTGCACCTGCCAAGGAAAAAGGCCAGGTTTTCCTGAAGCGTAAAAACGAAATGTGGAACTGGGTGCCTTCGATCGAACGTATGGTGAAGATTCCGCCATCTATGATGATGCAGTCGTGGATGGGGTCTGACTTTACCAACGACGACCTGGTTCGCGAATCTTCCATCGTGAAAGATTATACCCATAAACTGCTCGGAGAGGAAACCGTTGCTGATTATCTGTGTTACAAAGTAGAACTCATTCCGCTTGAGGATGCTCCGGTAGTTTGGGGGAAAGTATTAATGTGGGTCAGCAAAAAAGACTACCTGTGGCTAAAAGCTGAGTTTTACGATGAAGATGGAATTCTTGTAAATACCGAAATTCTGAACGACATCAAAAAGATGGACGACAGAATCATTCCCTGCCGTATGGAAATGATTCCGGCAGATAAAAAAGGACACAAAACAATCATGATTTTCGAAAACACCGACTTTGATGTTCCGCTGAAGGAAGATTTTTTTTCGATTCAGAATATGAAGAAGGTGAAATAAGGATTGATTATGACTGCAAACATCAAACTTGCCTGGCGAAACATCTGGCGGAACAAGCGCCGGACGCTGATTACGGTAGCTTCCATCTTTTTCGGGGTATTGCTGTCCGCTTACATGACTTCGATGCAGGAAGGATCGTATGACAAAATGGTGGAGATCGTCGTGAAATTTTATTCCGGATACATGCAGGTTCACCACGAAGACTATTGGGAAAACAAGAGCATAAACAATGTGTTCGATTACGATCAGGCAATGGTCGATCAGCTAAAAGCAAATACTGAAGTGGATTACGTCATTCCACGCCTCGAAACGTTCGGATTGGCTTCATCTGAAGAATTAACCCGTGGGGCTGCTATTTTTGGCATTGTACCGGAAATTGAAAACCAGCTCACCGGAATCGCTGATAAAATCATTTCAGGAAAATACCTGCAACCGAATGACGACGGTGTGGTAATAGGTGACGGACTGGCAAAATTTCTAAAACTTCAGTTAAACGACACGCTCGTAATCATCACTCAGGGTTACCACGGAATTAGCGCGGCAGGCAAGTTCCCGGTGAGGGGAATAATCAAACATGTTTCGCCGGAATTAAATAAATCCATCATTTACATGGAACTAAAAACCTGTCAGAATTTTCTGGGGGCCGAAAACAAGCTGACTTCATTGGTCGTGAATGTTGCCGACAACGAGGTGATGTCAAAAACTCTAAAAAAGCTAAAATCTGAAATCCAATCGCCCTTTTCGGTGATGAGCTGGGAGGAAATGCAACCTGAAATTGTTCAGCAAATCGGGAGCGACCGCGCAGGTGGTGTAATAATGAAAGCCATTCTGTACATCGTGATAGCCTTCGGAATATTGGGAACTATCATGATGATGATTGCCGAACGGAGTCGCGAATTCGGGGTGATGATCTCCATTGGTATGCAAAAAACAAAGCTGGCAACCGTACTTTTCATCGAAACCTTGTTCATCGGACTGCTTGGAATCATCTCCGGAATAGCTGTAAGTCTCCCGCTAATCCTCATTCAGGCGCAAAATCCGATTCCCTTAACGGGCGAAACGGCAAAATTAATGGAAGACTTCGGGTTCGAGCCATACATGTTTTTCTCTACAGCTCCTGAAGTCTTTTGGCAGCAAGCCATAAGTATATTCATCATCTCGGTGCTGATCGGAATTTATCCGATTGTATCTACACTAAAGATCAGAGCAATCAAAGCGTTGCATGGATATGAAAAGATCTAAGATTATAAGTAAGTGAAACATTTTTTGTCGCATTTAACAATTAACTCACCCCGAAGTCCGCAAGCGGCCTTCCCCCTCTCTTTTGAAAGAGAGGGGAAAAGCATCGAAGATGCGATAGGGTGAGTTAAAATATTTGAACAATTAGAAATACGACAATTATTCATTCTTGAAACTCAGATGCACGATTTGACGAATATTCAATGTTCAATATCGAATATCCAATAAGAAATAAGAAATGAGAAAGTCAACCAATACCGATTCTTTATCCCCCTCTTTCGGAGGGGGTCGGGGGGAGGCTCCTGAAAAGTCAACAGGTGCCGATTCTTTAAGCCCCCTCTTGCGGAGGGGGTTTGGGGGAGGCTTGATCACCTCAATTGCATGGAAAAATATCTGGAGAAGCCGGGTCCGGTCGGGAGTAATTATCGCAGCCATCACCATCGGGATGTTTGCCGGAGTGTTTACCACGACCTTTTACAAAGGATGGATGAACCAACGACTGGAGGCGGGCGTTGAAACGGAAGTGTCGCACATCCAGATACATCAGCCGGAATTCAGCGAAAACTTTGAACTTAAAAGTTATCTTCCTGACGGTGCAAAAACCGGTGAAGAAATAGCGCAAATGGATTTTGTAAACGGAGTCAGTCCAAGGTTGGTCGTTCAGGCAATGATTGCTTCTTCGGAAACCGGAACAGGGGTGAAAATCCTCGGGATCGATCCTGAAAAGGAAAAAACAGTCACAAATCTATACACCAAAGTATCTGAAGGTAATTACTTTGAAGGGGTAAAACGCAATCCTATACTGATCGGCCAGAAGCTCGCCAAAACATTGAAAGTCAAGCTCCATTCAAAGCTGGTGGTCACGCTTCAGGATTCGGAAGGGCACCTGACCAGCGAGGCCTTCAGGGTTTGCGGAATTTACCATGTTGGCAACGGCATGTTCGAAGAAATGAATGTATTTGTACTGAAATTGGATCTGTCCCGGTTTGTCCTTCTTGACGAAGCAGTTTCGCACGAAATAGTTGTCCATCTGAAAGATCACGGGCAGCTGACTCAGAACACTGAAATCCTCGCCGGAAAATATCCTGAACTTTTGGTCCAAAGCTGGCAACAGTTGGCACCTGAATTGGGTCTTCTAACTGAATATGGCAACATTTACATCTATTTCTTTATTGCCATTATTCTGTTGTCGCTGGGTTTTGGCATCGTCAACACCATGCTGATGGTGGTGCTTGAACGGGTGAAGGAAATCGGGATGCTGATGGCTGTCGGGATGAGTAAATTCCGTGTATTTTGGATGTTGATGCTCGAAACGGTTCTGCTGACACTAACCGGTGGTTTTTTTGGAATAGTACTCGGACTGGTGGTCACATTTGCAACAAAAAAACATGGAATCAACCTTTCCTTTTACGCCGAAGGACTCGAAGACATGGGCTACAGTTCGCTCGTTTTTCCGGTGGTCGAAACCTTGATGATTGTTGTAATCGCAATCATGGTGCTGGTTACAGGTGTGCTGGCAGCAATCTATCCTGCCCGAAAAGCGCTGAAATACAAACCTGCGGAAGCGATCAGGATTGACATGTGACAATAGAGTTTCAAGTTCAAAGTTCCAAGTTGGTGCTTTGTTGAAAATTTACGTTTAACCTCAAAATTAATGATATGTCGAAAGTTGAAAGGTTTGAAGATTTGAAGGTATGGCAGACGGCCAGAGAGCTTTGTAAGGTAATTCATAAGCTTACATTAAAGGATCAATTTTTCAGAGATTTTAAGCTCGTCGGACAAATCAAAAGCTCGTCCGGTTCAATAATGGATAACATTGCAGAGGGTTTTGAGCGGGATGGAAATAAGGAATTTATTCAGTTTTTATCATTTATTTGAAAGATTCAGAACTGAAGGGAAACAAATACAATTAGAAAACCTTCGCACCCATACTTGGAACTTGAAATTTGGAACTTGAAACTTAAAAGATATGAACGTCATTGAAGTACACGCACTCGAAAAAATATACAGCGATTCGGAAGTAAAGGTTTTCGCACTGAACGGTGTTGACCTGACCATCGAAGAAGGTGAATTTACGGCCATTGTCGGTCCATCCGGTTCAGGAAAAACCACTTTTCTGAACATGATTGGCGGACTGGATCAGCCAACTTCAGGCCAGATTTCAATTGGCGGAACCGATATCAGCAAATTATCGTCGTCGCAGATGATTGACTTCAGGCTTCGGAATATTGGATTTGTGTTTCAGGCATACAACCTGATACCGGTGCTGACCGCCAAAGAAAATGTGGAGTTTATTATGCACCTGCAAAACCGATCGAAAAAGGAACGCGAAACCAGAACCATGGATTTGTTAAAAGCTGTCGGACTCGAAGGACGCGAAAACAGCCGGCCAAACAAACTTTCAGGAGGACAACAGCAACGTGTGGCCGTGGCCCGTGCACTGGCTTCGAAACCTAAATTTGTGCTGGCCGACGAACCAACGGCCAACCTCGACAGCAAATCGACCGAAAATTTGCTGGAAATCATGGAAGAACTCAATAGAAAGGAAAATATTACGTTTGTGTTCAGCACACACGATCAGCGCGTGGTCAACAAAGCCCGCCGGGTTGTCACGCTCGAAGACGGAAAGATTATCAGCGATGTGAGGAAGTAGCAGAGGGCATGGGGCAAAGGACATGGGGCCTGGAAAACTGGGCAAAGTGTTCAGTCGCAGTTCTCAGAAAAGTAAAAACCGCGTAGTGGTGAAAGTATTGTAGTTCAAAAGTGACCAACGCGATCAATCGTCCGCGCGAAAACGCTTAAAAAAGTACAACTCAATTTTCGGACGAAACGAACATGCCACTGGAAATTATTTCAATGGAGGTGGCACAAAAAAGGAAGGAAAATATAGTTCGAAGTGAGTACTTCCTGGCATGAGAGTTCCACGAGAACGCACAGATATTCAGTTTATTAACCTGAATATTTTCGAGTGAAATGAGATAACCAAAATTATAACCATACGCATAATATTACCGATGCAAAATTTAATCTTCATATTCCTTTCAATCCTTTTCTGGATTGGTTCTCCGGAGAAACCTTCAGATGGAAAAAACTGGTCCGCCGAACTCAACACCGCCAAAGATGCCGCTTATCTGGACGAACTTGAACAGCAGGTTATTCAAGAGCTGAATAAAGTCAGGAGCAATCCGAAACGCTACGCCGAAGCATATCTGGAAGAATTGCGGACTGATTTCAACGGCAAACTTTTCACTTATCCTGGACAAGTTACTGTAAGGACACAGGAAGGCATCAGTCCCTTGATTGAATGTATTCAGGTTTTGAAAAAAACAGCTCCGGTGCCCATCATGAAACCCGCAGAAGGCTTGACCCGTGCTACCGAAGAATTGGTAAAAGATCAACAAAAAAATGGAGGAATCGGTCACATCGCACGGAATGGTTCGAATCCTCAGAAACGGATTGAAAAATACGGTGAATGGGACATTTGTTCGGCAGAAGATATTACTTACGGAAGTTTTGAGGCGCGGCAGATTGTAATTTTTTTGCTGATCGATGATGGTGTGCCAGATCGTTCGCACCGCAAAAATATTTTAAATCCGTGCTTTCGCTTTGCCGGTGTTGCAAATGGAAAACATCCCAATTACCAGACGATGTGTGTGATTGATTATGCCGGGGAATACAAAACCAAATAAGGCTATTTACAATTGATTTATTTACAATTTACGATTTCTCCTATCAAAAGAAACAATGTATAAATCAAAATACTTCAGACTTTTGCTCCTTCTAATAATGCTCCTTCCCTTTCAGGCATTTGTTCAGGAAAGCAAAGTGAGCCTGAACGGTTATGTGAAGGAACTTTACATGTTTTACTCGCCGGAAAACCCGATTACGGGAACTGATCTGAATTATCTTTCAACCAATATCATCCATAACCGGCTTAACTTCAAATGGTACACCAGTAAAAAACTTACCACAGCAGTAGAAATGCGTAACCGCTTGTTTTTTGGAAACCTGGTAAAGGACTTTCCAGGTTATCAGGCAGCAGTTGATGTTGACAATGGACTGATGGATTTATCGTGGATTTCGGCACAAGGCAAAAGTTGGTTTGTACATTCCATGATCGACCGTGCTTATCTCGATTATTCTTCGGGCAAATGGCAAATCCGCGCCGGACGACAGCGCGTAAACTGGGGAGTTAACTTCGTTTGGAACCCGAACGATATTTTCAATACTTTTTCTTATTTCGATTTCGACTACGAAGAACGACCGGGAACCGATGCCATTCGCGTTCAGTATTATACCGGAACCACTTCATCGGCTGAACTGGTTTACAAACCGGGACACGATAGTATTCATTCTGCCTTGGCAGGTATGTACCGTTTTGCCCAATGGGATTACGATTTTCAGTTTATCGGCGGACAAGCCGGAAACGATTGGGTTTTGGGCGGTGGATGGTCAGGCGATATCCGCGGTGCCGGATTTCGTGGTGAGTTCACTCATTTTGAACCACGAAATGATCATTCAATTCGTGCAACTGTAGCTTCCGTTTCGGCTGATTATACCTTTTCAAATAGTTGGTACATTCACACAAGTTTACTTTACAGCAGTAATGGTAAAACCGGAAATGCCGGTGGCATGGACGTGCTCTTTAATCCCAACATGTCGGCCAAACAATTGTCGTTTGCACGGTATTCCTTGTTTGGGCAGGTTTCCAAACCAATTACGCCGTTGTTCTCCGGAAGTTTTTCAGGAATTGTTAACCCATCAGACGGTTCGTTTTATTTTGGTCCGGCATTGACTTATTCGCTCCTGAATAATCTGGAGTTGATGCTGACCGGACAACTCTTCTTTGGTGATGAAGAAACCGAATTTGGTGAAATCGGACAAATTGCCTTTGGTCGGTTGAAGTGGAGTTTTTGATTATTCATAATTATGCCGTATATTTCCATACCATAATTTAAATCAACTCCATGACCAACTATTTAATGCTTATTGTTTCCCCTGCAAAAGCACTCACCAAGCTCCAAAATAAAAAAACTGATTTCTTAACGCTCTATTTAATCTGGCTTTTTTCTACCGCCGGATTGGTACTTTCTGGATTAATATCTTCAGCCATTATCACTCCTGAAAAATCTGAAAGACTGATATTAACACTGGCAATATTCCCATTTTTATATGTCCCTGTTACCTACTTCTCAGGTTATTTATTCTGGATTGTTGCCAAAGGATTTAAAGGAGTTGCAAGTTTTACGGAAATGAGAATCCTGACTGTCTATTCTACTCTGCCATTTATTCTCCAATTTATAATTTCCATTCCATTCATCACCGTCGGGATAATTAAAAACGATGCCGGAATTATTTCTCACGACAATTACCTCAGCCATCTTATTTTATGGCTTTTAAGCTTCAGGATATTAATGGTTGGAATTGCAAAATACAACAAATTTAACTGGATGATTACGTTGATAACTTACTTTATAGCAGTTTCTATTGTGGGTGGAATAGCATATGTTCTGCACCAATTAAGATAGGAGAACCGGTTAGTATTTTTGTCAAATAAAGCTCAACT